>DATGKD010000104.1:0-8324 GCA_035294855.1 Acidimicrobiales bacterium | reverse complement strand
GCAGGTCGGGCCCGGCTCGTGGAGCATCGCCGTCGACGACCAGTCGAGCGGGCAGGGCTTTACGACCACCGCGGCCTACGCCGGTCCCGCCCTGTCGGCGGAGTGGATCGAGGAAGCGCCGCTCATCGGCGGCCAGCTGTCCACCCTGGCGGACTTCGGATCGGTCGGATTCCAGGCTGTGACCGTGGACGGTTCGCCCCCCGCGGCGCTCGACCAGATCGACATGGTGGGGCCGGGAGGCGCCACCATCGCAGCACCGACGAGCGCCGGCGCTTCCGGCGGCTCGTTCGCCGTCTCGTACGTGCAAAGCGGCGCGTCGTCCCACTCCGGTTACGACCTCGTCGGGTCGGACGGCGGGGTGTTCGTGTTCCCCGAAGGCCAGTCCGGTGGCTACTACGGGTCGCTGCCCGGACTGGGGGTGAGCGTCCACGACGTCGTGGGGATGGTCCCCTCCCCCGATGACCGCGGCTACTTCCTCGTGGGCTCCGACGGCGGGGTGTTCGCCTTCGGCGACGCCCCGTTCGAAGGTTCGCTCCCCGGCCTCGGGGTCCACGTCGGCGACATCCGGGGGATCGTCCCGACGGGCGACAACCGCGGCTACTTCCTGGTGGGATCCGACGGCGGGGTGTTCGCCTTCGGCGACGCCCAATACCTCGGCTCGCTGCCGGGTCGCGGCATCGGTGTCAGCGACGTCATCGGCATCGCCGCGACGCCGTCGGACCACGGCTACTGGGTGGTGCGCAGCGACGGCAGCATCGACGCGTTCGGAGACGCGCCTGCCCTCGGCTCGGCGCTCGGCACGAGGTCCGCCGTCTCGGGAATCGCCGCCACGCCCGACGGCGGGGGGTACTGGGTCGTGACCCAGAACGGGAGCACGTATCCGTTCGGGGACGCGGGGGCGTACGGGTCGCTGCCCGCATTGGGGATCGCACCGGCCCGCCCGGTGATCGGGCTCGTCCCCACCGCGGACGACCAGGGTTACTGGCTCATCGGATCGGACGGGGGGATCTTCGCCTTCGGCGACGCGCCCTTCGTGGGGTCGCTGCCCGGGCTCCGCGTCCACGTCGGCGACATCGTGGGAGCGGTGCCGACGCAGGTGTGACGGCCCGTGGGGCCGGGGGCCGCCGACGCGGCGCCGCCGTGCCCGTTACGTCGACGACTCGGCGTCCGCCTTCACGCGCTGCAGCGTGGCGAGCATCCCGTTGCGGTTGGTACGGCCGCGCGCCCAGCCGAGGCACGCCCAGTACAGGCGCAGCAACGGCGTGTCGGCCAGCTGGAACGACTCGGTGATGTCGGTGCCCCCGCCGGCGGCCTCCAATTGGTACCGCCACACGTTGAGCGGCTTGTCCTTGGGGCCGACGCCGAACGCGAACTCGCGGCCCGGTTCGGACGCCAGCACCGTGCAGGTCGTCCAGTAGACCGGGCCCTTCTGGTTGCGCTTCACGTGGCCCCGGAACCGCACGCCCACGGCCGGTCCGGTGGCGCCGTCCAGCCACTCCGCCTCGAACGTCTCGGGGCTGTAGCGGCCGATCTTGGTGACGTCGCTCACGAGCTCCCACACCTGGTCGGGGGGGGCGTCGATGTGGACCGTGACCGAGCCGTTCACGGCGGCAGCATATGTGACCCGGGTCGTTAGGGTCTCGGACCGAAGAGGAGAAGGTGGAAGGAAAAATCCCCGCACGTGTCGATTCCGGCCGGCGCCGTTCGTGATCAAGGTGAGCGCCCGGCACGGTGCCGGGCCCGGACAAAGGAGCATCCCGATGAAGCAGTACCTCCTCGCCGTTCACCAGGTGGAGGGCGCGCCCACCCGCCCCGAGCATGAGAACCAAGAAGCGTTCAAGGCGGTCGACGCGTTCAACGCCGAGCTGCAGGCATCCGGGGCATGGGTGTTCGCGGGCGGCCTCGAGCCTCCTTCCACCGCCACCGTCGTGCGCTCGCAGGGCGGGCAGGTCGTCACGACCGACGGGCCGTTCGCGGAGACCAAGGAGCAGCTCGGCGGCTTCTGGGTCGTGAACGCCCCCGACCTCGACGCCGCCCTCGGGCTCGCCGCCAAGGGCTCGGCCGCCTGCCGAGAACCGGTCGAGGTGCGCCCGTTCCAGTCGATGCCCGACGCGTAGTCCGGGCGCGCAACCCCGGCACGGCGTGATGGCTTCGGGTGCCGTCGAGCAGGCCTTCCGGGAAGGCTCGGGAAGAGCCGTGGCCACGCTGGTCCGTCTCTTCGGCGACATCGACCTCGCCGAAGAGGCGGTCCAGGAGGCCTTTGCCGTCGCGGCCGAGCGATGGCCGCGCACCGGCGTGCCGCCGAACCCGGGCGGGTGGATCACGACGACCGCCCGCAACAAGGCCCTCGACCGGTTGCGCCGCGAGTCCTCGCGCCACGATCGCCACGCCCAGGCCGCGCTGCTGCACGCGCGGACAGAAGAGCACCGAGAAGAGACCGACATGCAGACCGTGGGCGACGACCGGCTCCGCTTGATCTTCACCTGTTGTCACCCGGCGCTCGCGCCCGAAGCGCAGCTGGCGCTCACGCTCCGGCTCATCGCCGGGCTGCAGACCCACGAGATCGCGCGCGCGTTCCTGGTGCCCGAGGCGACGTTGGCGCAACGCCTGGTGCGCGCCAAGCGCAAGATCCGCGCCGCGGGGATCCCGTACCGCGTGCCCGCCGACTGGGAGCTGCCCGACCGGCTGCCGTTCGTGCTCGCGGTCGTCTACCTGATCTTCAACGAGGGATACACGGCGTCGGCGGGAGACGACCTCGTGCGCGGCGAGCTGTGCGCGGACGCCCTGCGCCTGGCGAGACTGCTCGCCGAGCTGATGCCGGACGAGCCGGAGGTGAGCGGCCTCCTGGCGCTGCTCCTCCTCACCGAAGCCA
This sequence comes from Acidimicrobiales bacterium, assembly GCA_035294855.1. GTDB lineage: Bacteria > Actinomycetota > Acidimicrobiia > Acidimicrobiales > UBA8190 > DATGKD01. The sequence goes on along the minus strand of DATGKD010000104.1, from coordinate 5,452 downwards.
GGCGTCCTGCCCGCATGGACGCCGCCGGCGTGCTCGTCGTGCTCGCGGAGCAGGACCGCTCGCGCTGGGACCGCGCCATGGTGAGCGAGGGCCAGGAACTCGTGCGCGCCTGCCTCCGCCGCAACCGTCCCGGCCCGTATCAGATCCAGGCGGCCATCAACGCCGTGCACAGCGACGCCGCGACCCCGGAGCAGACCGACTGGGGCCAGATCCTCGCCCTCTACGACCAACTGCTCGCATTGGCCCCCACGCCGGTCGTCGCCCTCAACCGTTGCGTCGCGGTGGCCGAGGTCCACGGGCCGGCGACCGCCCTCGCCGCCGTCGACCAGTTGGACCTCGACGACTACCACCTCCTGCACTCCACGCGCGCCCATCTCCTGCGGCGCCTGGGACGGAACGACGAAGCAGCCGCCGCCTACGACGCTGCGATCGCACTCACCGACAACGGCGCAGAGCGCGCCTTCCTCCAACAACGGCGCGTCACCCTGGAAGCGACCTGAGGGCGCGGGCTCCGGCGAGAGAATCTCGAGGTGGACGCCCTCGGCCTGCCGATGCCATCGACCCTCGTGCGCGCCGCCCAGGCCGAGGGCCGCACCGCGTGGCTCGAGAAGGTGCCCGCCATCGTCACCGAGCTGGCACGGCGGTGGCGCATCGACGTCGAAGCCCCGTTCCAGCCGGGGGGGCATACCGCATGGGTGGCCCCCGCCCGCACGTCCGGGGGTGACGACCTCGTCGTCAAGGTCGCGTGGCGGCACATGGAGGCGGACCACGAGCGAGACGGCCTCCTCTTCTGGGCGGGCGGTGGCGCCGTGCGACTGGTGGCGAGCGCGGAGTTCGAGGACGCGGTCGCACTGCTCCTCGAACGGTGCCGCCCGGGGACCCCGTTGTCATCGATCGCCGAGGTCGATCAGGACGAGGTGGTGGCCGGTCTGCTGCGCCGGCTCTGGCGCGAGCCGCCGCCGGGTCACCCGTTCCGTCCGCTGTGCGATATGTGCGACGCATGGGCGGACGAGTTCGAGCACAACGTCGCCACTGGCGACGTGGCGATCGATCGCGGCCTCGCCGCCGCGGGCGTCGAGTTGTTCCGGACGCTGCCGGCCACGGCGGACCGCTCGGTCCTCCTGTGCACCGACCTCCACGCCGGCAACGTCCTGGCAGCCACGCGGGAGCCGTGGCTCGCGATCGACCCCAAGCCGTTCGCCGGCGACCGGACCTACGACGCCCTGCAGCACATGCTCAATTGCGACGGCCGGCTCCGCGCCGATCCCCGGGCCCTCGTGGGCCGGATGGCGGGTCTCCTCGACCTCGACGCCGAGCGCCTCGCTCGTTGGTTGTTCGCCCGCTGCGTCGTCGAAACAGCGCATTGGCCAGGGCTTCTCGAGGTCGCCCGGGCCATCCGGGTGGTATGAAATGCGTCGTCACGCGGCCCGTCGCCGGGACCGGGTGTCAACCAGGGAGGGAGAACGACATGTTGGCGATTGGTGAGACCGCCCCGGACTTCGAGGCGCAGACGACCGAGGGTCCCATCCGCTTCCACGACTGGATCGGTGACTCGTGGGCGGTGCTGTTCTCGCACCCCAAGGACTTCACCCCGGTGTGCACCACCGAGCTCGGCTACATGGCCAAGATCAAGCCGGAGTTCGACCGCCGCAACGTCAAGATCATCGGCCTGTCGGTCGACTCGACCGGCGATCACGCCAAATGGGCGAGCGACATCGAAGAGACCCAGGGCACCGCACCCAACTACCCGATCATCGGCGACGGCGACTTCAACGTGTCGAAGCTGTACGGCATGTTGCCCGCCAGCACGTCCGGCGATCCCGCCAAGCGGACGCCAGCCGACAACCAGACCGTCCGCAACGTCTTCGTCATCGGGCCGGACAAGAAGATCAAGCTGATCCTCGTCTACCCCATGACCACCGGCCGCAACTTCGACGAGGTGCTCCGGGTCGTCGATTCCCTGCAGCTCACGGCCAAGCACCGGGTGGCCACGCCGGTCAACTGGCAGCAGGGCGACGACGTCATCATCGCGGGCTCGGTGTCCGACGACGAGGCGAAGACCATCTATCCCGAAGGGTGGAAGTCACCCCGCCCGTACATCAGGATCGTGCCGCAACCGAGCTGACGCGCCGCTCAGCGGCGGGTGATCCGCAGCATCCCCAGCACGACCACCCCCCAGATGGCGACGGCGATGAGGACGATCTCGACGCTGTGGGGAAGGTGGACCGTCAACAGGGCGCGCCCGGCGCCGACGACGCTCAGCGCCCGTACTCCCGATCGGTCGCCACACGAGGGTCATCGACCCATGACGCCCCGAACTTGACGCCGTCCACGCCCAGGTCGCTACAGGTCTCTTTGCTTTCCGCCGATCCTCCCCGGAACGAGCCGGGCCCTCTGCCGGCCGGAGGGGGTCGATACCCATGGAGCGAATGCGGAAAGCGGCGCCGGTGGCGCTCGGGCTCAGCCTGATCATCGGCGTTGCCGCACTGGGCTTCGTGGCGACCCGGGCGGCATCGAACCGGGCGCAGGCCGTGCACACCGCCGACCGCGCCCAGGAGCAGTCGACTTTGGCGGGACTCGGCACGCAGTACGTGCTGTTCGGGTTCAAGGAGGAGATCAACTTTTCGTCGAGCCACGCGTGGTCCCTGCGGCCCGGAGACCCGGCCGACACCGCGCAGCTCCGCATGTACCAGGGCCAGACCGCGCTGCTCGGGTACGCGGCCGCCCTCGTGGACCCGAAAACCGGGGCGTACCTGAACTCCTCCATCCCCGGGCCGGGGCTCCCGCCCCTGGACGACCCGGGCATGGAGCCGCTCATGGCGGCACTGCGACTCGGTGGCGCGGGGTTGTCGTCGGTGGTCCATGTGGGCAACGTGCCCCTCGTCGCCTACGGCGTCCCGCTCAACACCGACGGCACCACCGTCGGCTTCTTCGGCTTCAGCCGTCTCGACCAGAGCCCGCTCGAGTCCTACGTCACGCACCTGCACTTCGGGAACACCGGTGTGTCCTACGTCTTGGACAGCAAGGGCGTGGCGGTGGCGGCGAGCAACCCCTCGCTCGTGGGCAAGCCCGTGGGGCAGATCCCGCCGCTCGAGTCGTTGGCCCAGGGCAAAGGTGGCTTCACCCAATACGCCACGACCGGCGGCGGACAGGTGGCGACCTTCGACCCCATCCACCTCGCCGGCTGGGGGGCGCTCACCACGCAGTCCGCCGCCGAGTTCTACGGGCCGATCCAATCGGGGATCCTGCGGGTGGAGGAGGCACTCCTCCTGCTGCTCCTCGTGGCCGCCGGCGTGGTCACGCTGCTCGTGCACCGTCGTCACGTGGCGCTGCGCCGTGAGATGCGCACCATGAACGAACTGGCCGAGGCCCGCGAGCGCTTCCGCCACGCTTTCGAGAAGACACCGGTCGGCATGGCGCTCATCGGCGTGCACGGCGACACGACCGGGAGGTTCCTCCAGGTGAACCAGGCGCTGTGCCAGCTCACCGGCTTCTCCCCCACCGAGCTGTTGGCGCGATCGTTCACCGACCTCGTGCACCCCGACAACGCGGAGCGCGTGACCAGCGCTGCCGGCCGCCTCTTCTCGGGGGACTCGAGCTTCGAGCTCGAGATCCGCATGGCGACGAACTCAGGATCCTGGCGGTGGGCGCGCCTGCACGGGTCACTGATCCGCGACACCAGCGGGCGCCCGCTCTACGGCGTGGCCCACATCGAGGACGTCTCCGGGCGCAAGGCGGCCGAACAACGACTCGCCCACCTCGCACTGCACGACCCGCTCACGAACCTGGCCAACCGGGTGCTCGTCGCCGAACGCCTGAGCGACGCGCTCACCATCGCCCACACCACCGGGGACCAGGTGGGCGTGCTCTACCTCGACCTGGACAACTTCAAGCACATCAACGACCGCTTGGGCCACGACGTCGGCGACCGCGTGCTCGCCGAGGTCGCGGACCGGCTCCGGACGGCCGTCCGCCCCGAGGACACACCCGGGCGTCTCGGAGGCGACGAGTTCGTGGTGGTGTGCACTGGGCTCAAGGACCCTGCGGCGGTGCTCGCCGTAGCCGAGCGGGTCGAAGCCGCCATCGCGACTCCGCTCGAAGTCGACGGCGCCACCTTCTCGGTGAGCGTCAGCACCGGCATCTCCGTCGGCGGCGGCGCCGACACCTACGCCGACCAACTCCTGCGTGACGCCGACGCCGCGATGTACATGGCGAAGCGCAACGGCCGGGGTCGCGTGGAGATGGCCGGCGCGAGCTGACGCACCGACCGGCCTCCTGCTTTCAGGAGATCAGCGTCCCGTACATCTCGCGCAGGGGGTCCTTGATCAGCTCGAGCCGTTCACCGTCGGGGCCCCGGAAGTAGAGGGACGAACCACTCATCTCGTCACTGTCGACGCCGGCAGCCGCCAGCTTGGCGCGCAGGTGGTCCCATCGCTCGGGCTCCACCGAGATGGCGAGGTGATGGAGGCCACCCAGCACCTCGGCGTAGCTGCCCAGGTCGAGGCCGGGAAAGTCGAAGAAGGCGAGCAGGTTGCCGTGCCCGATGTCGAAGAAGAAATGCGTGGATCCCTGGTAATCACGGTTCTCGAACAGCTCGACGAGCGGGAACTCGAGCAGCCCCTGGTAGAACTCGATGGTCCGCCCGACGTCGGTCGAGAGGAGAGCCACATGATGGACGCCTCGAGCCGAGGACGGCGGGCGGTCTTCGGGGGCCGACAGATACCGCGCTCGCAGGTCCGCCCACTCCTTCGTCCGATCCCCGACCGAGCTGCTCGCCACGGCACGCCCTCCCCTCAGCCCGACGACGACCCATGATCGCGCCGGATCCGGCGTCCCGGCGCGCGACGCCGTGCGGGCATCAAGCGCCCGGACCTCAGCCGGACCCGCCCCCGACGAGCGACAGGCACTCGAGCTTGCTCTCACCCTGGGTGATCCTGACCGCAAGGCGAGCCGACGCGGATTGTTCCCGCAGTTGTGATGCTGGCTTCGGCCATGCGGCGTCGAAGTTTCCCGTCGCCGGCTGCTTTGGCGGCGTCGCCCCATGGGCTCGCGATCGTGATCGGCATGGCCGCTTTCGTGATCCGAGTGATCGTTGTGCTGTCGCAGCCGTTCCACCTGGCCGCAGGGTCCGATGCCGCCGACTATCAACGTCTGGCGGTCTCGTTGGCCACTGGTCACGGTTGGGGCGTCTCTCACTATGCACCGGCAGGCGGTCCGACGGCCTTGCGGGCGCCCCTCTACCCCCTGTTCGTCGCCGGCATCTACAAAGTCATCGGCGTCCACCTCACCGCGGCACGGCTCGGCGGAGCCGTTCTCGGCGCCGTCGCGGTCGCGTTGCTCGTCGTCACCACGTGGACCTTGTTCGGCAGGACTGTCGCCTTGGCAACAGGCGCCATCGGCACGATCCTTCCCTCGTTGGTGCTCGCCAGCACCGCACTCATGACCGAAGCAT
>DATGKD010000103.1:0-5881 GCA_035294855.1 Acidimicrobiales bacterium | reverse complement strand
CCGACAGCCGTGCGGGCGGCGGATGCGTTGGTGCGCGCGGCGTTCGCGGCGGTGGCCACGGTCACCCCAGCTTCGGGCACGGACGTCGGCCAGATCGTCGCCGCGTGGGGGCCCAACATCGCCGTGGTGGGTTCTCCTTCGCAGCAGCTCCTCAGCTGGCCCGGCACGAGTGTCCCAGTGCGGCTGCGGGTCGAGCCGCTTCCGTCCTCGATCCCCGCAGGGACCCGGGTCGGCGACATGGTCGTCACCGTCGGGGACCAACGCGTCCATGTCGTCCTTCGGACCAAGACGCGGGTGCCCGGCCCATCGGCGCTCTGGCGGCTGACCCGCTTGTAGTTCGACGAACTCGTCGTCGCGATCGCGATGCGCCGCGAAACAAGCGGCCGGATCGCAGCCCGATTTGCCTCCGCGCCGGCGGGGTAGTGCTCGTTGGAGAGACGACGCTGTTTGGCGCGTTCGGGAGGCGGCGATGGCGAACGAATTGTCAGGCAAGAAGGTCGCCTTCTTGGTGGCCAACGAGGGTGTCGAACAGGTCGAGTTGACCGGTCCGTGGCAGGCGGTGACCGACGCTGGCGGTCAGCCCGTCTTGGCCGCGCCGAGGCCCGACTCCGTCCAAGCGTTCAATCACCTGGACAAAGCCGACACTTTCGACGTCGACATCACCACCGACCGCCTGTCACCAGATGACTACGACGCCATCGTGCTCCCCGGTGGAGTCGCCAATCCCGACCAGCTGCGCGTGGACGCCCCGGCGGTGGCGTTCGTGCATTCGATCTTCGAGTCGGGCAAGCCCGCAGCGGTGATCTGCCACGGGCCGTGGACGCTCGTGGAAGCCGACGTCGTGCGCGGGCGGAGGCTCACGTCCTGGCCGAGCGTCCAAACCGATATCCGGAACGCGGGCGGCGATTGGGTGGACGAGCAGGTCGTCGTGTGTACGAGGGGGCCGAACACCTTGGTCACGAGCCGGAAACCCGACGACCTCGACGCGTTCTGCCGCAATTTGGTCGACGTCTTCGCAGGTGCGCAGGAGACCACGCCTGTCTAACGGATGCCTTGGCCCAGTCACGGCCGCCCCAAGCAAAGAAGAAACGACGGACGGCAGCGATGAGCCAAGAGACCGGCCACGTGACCGGCATCCAGGACAAGGACGACAACGTGGTCGGGTTTCGCGGAGTCGTGTCTCAGCACCGCACCGCGTCTCGCGACGTAGATCCACGAGCGGAGCGCCACACGGCCGCGAAGCCGTGGAGCTGTTCCGCAAAGCCCAGGCGGACACCCGCAAGGGTGCGGAGCTCGGGAAGGCCCTGCTCCAGCTCGCGCCTGCGGCGCCGCTACGCGCTGTCGCCCGGAAGCCCGATGGCGCCGGCGATCGTGAGGAGCAGCTCCTCCGGCGTCGTCGGCTTCTGGAGATGAACGAGGGCCTTCGTCTCTTCGTCGCCTGCTTCGTCCAGGCCGAAGGCCGACAGGATGACGGTGGGCGGCGGATGGTCGAGCCGGGCGAGAAGGGCGAATCCGCCGAGTCTCGGCATCTGGATGTCCAGGACGATGATGCCTACGTCCAGGTGCCCGAGCAGTTCGAGCGCCTCGAGGCCGTCGGCAGCTTCGGCCACCGTGTAGCCGCCTGAGGAGATGATCTCGCCCGTCGAGGCTCGCACGTCTTCGTCGTCGTCCACCACGAGGACGTCGACAGCTCCGTGACCTTCCCCGCGCGTGTCGTCGCGGGTGCCGCTCACCATGCTTGACGATACGCGCCTGCGCACTCGAAACGGAACGGCGGTTCACACCTAGGTGTTCCCACCTGACCTCGGCGAACGCCGGTCGTTCCCAGTAGTTCGACGTCAAGTCCCTTGTACGAACGCCGACCATTGCACGATGCACGTGCTTTCGTCCCGCCGCGCCCCCATGCGCCACTCTCAGCGCGCGCAACGTGTCGCCAATAATGGCGCCGACCGCGACGAGAAGGGAGGTGATGCCGCCATGGTTACCGTCGAACGACTTCACGACGAGCTCGAGGCGATCACCCGGCGAGTCGCCACGTGCGAAGGCGTCCTCGCCATCCAGGACTTGAAAGCCCGCTACGCCGACTTGGTCGACCGGCGGTTCTGCCGGGGACAGGTGATCTCGGCCGGGTCCCTCGAGGAGGTGGCCCGGCAGATCGCCGAGCTGTTCACCGTCGACGGTGTATGGGACGGCGGCCCGGCCCTCGGTCGGGTGGCCGGCAGGGGGGCGATCGCCGAGCGGTTGCGTACGCCCACGCTCGACTTCTCGAGGCACATCTTCGTGAATCCCCGCATCAGGGTCGAGGGGGACACGGCGACGGGAAAGTGGGACCTGCTGTCGCCGTGCCGTGCTGCCGGCATGTCCTATTGGATGTCCGGCTACGAGGACGACGAATATTGCAACGTCGACGGCGTGTGGCTCCACCAGTCGATGAAGCTCACCACGGTGGTGATGGCGCCGGTGGCCGAAGGCTGGACCGAGATCTACGCCTGACCTCCCGTCGGTACCGCACCAGTCCGAGCGACGTGTCGAAGGAAGGGCGCGTGACGATCGCCGGCGCCCCGGTCGAGGCCGCTCCTCTCGGGCGCGTCTCGGTCGTCGGCAATTCGGGATCGGGAAAGACGCGTCTCGCGCGCATGTTGGCCGCCGCGCTCGGTGTGCCTTTCCTCGAGCTCGATGCGGTGTTCCACCTTCCGGACTGGGGCGAACTCCCCGTGGAGCAGTTCCGGGCGGTGGTGCGGGAGTTCGCTGCCGGCGCGGCGTGGGTCGTCGACGGGAACTACTCGGTGGTACGCGACCTGGTCTGGGAACGGGCCGACACCGTGGTGTGGGTCGACCCGCCCCAGGCGCTCGTCATGGCCCGGGTCGTGCGGCGCACCTTGCGCCGGACCGTGACCCGCCAAGAACTCTGGAACGGCAACCGCGAGCCCTTCTCGAACCTCTGGTCGCTCGACCCCTACCGTTCGATCATCGCCTGGTCGTGGACGAGGCGCACCGAGTACCGGCGCCGCTATGAAACGGCCATGGTCGATCCCGCGTGGCGTCACCTGACGTTCGTCCGCCTGCGGCGCGCCGGTGAAGCCCGGCGATTTCTTGACACGGCGCGCCCGGCTTCTCGATGACGCGTGACGCACGCGGGCCGGTCCGCCGGCCATCGCGGGATCAGCTCCGCTGGAGGATCTCGGCCGCCGCCCGTTCACCCGAGCGGATGGCGCCGTCGATGGCTCCATGTGAGGTCGTGGCGGTCTCGGTCCCGGCCCAGTGCACGCGCCCGAACGGCTCGCGCAGCAGATGCCCGTAGCGGGTGAGCACGCCCGGTGCGAAGTGGGCCATCGAGCAGCCGCGTGTCCAGGGCTCCGACCACCACTGGGTCTCGACGAACTCGACAGGGGAGCCCGCTCGTGTCCCGAACCGCCTCGCCAACGCCGCCAGCACCGTGCGCCGGCGATCAGCGGGGTCGAGCTTGGCTAGTTGCCCCGCCACCGGGCCGAACGTGAACGAGGCGATCACGCCGGGTCGGCCCGCGGCGGGTGATGCGTCCAGGGTCACTTCTGACGCCGACCCGGGCTCGGCGCTCTGGCCGCTGAAGCCGTCGGCGCGCCAGAACGGCTCCTCGTAGACGACGAGCGTTTTCGTCTCAGGCCCCGCCACCGCCGTCTGGTACAGCGCGGCGCGGTCCTCGGGGAGCGCCGGGTCGAAGGAGATCTCGGCCGCAAGGGCGGGGGGCACGGTCACCACGATGTGACGAGCTGTCACCGCGACGTTGTCGGCGTGCACTGCGACACGGTCCTGTGCCGCGGTGATCGAGCGCACCGGCGACCCCAGGTGGACAGCATCCTCCATGGATGATGCGACCCGCTGGGCGATCGAACCCATCCCGCCGACCACCATGTTCTCCTGGGCGCCCTTCTCGATGGAGAACAGCGTCTCGATGCTGCCGTGCGCGTGCACCAGGAAGAGAAGGTGAAGCAGCGACGTGTCGGCGAGGTCGGAGGTGAGGAGCCCCCGCACAGCCATGTCGAACAAATTGCGGCCGATGCCCCGCCGGATCCCGGCACGTGCGAGCCAGTCCGCCACCGTGCGGGCGTCCCACTGTTTGGCCTTGTTGGCGAGCCAGGGCGCGTCGAGCGGCACTCGGCGGGCCATGGCGTTGACCCTCGCCTGCGTCAAGGCGATCGTGATCACCGCGAGCGGGCTGATCTTCGGGATCAGTCCCTTATAGCGCGACACCCGCCCGTCGCCGACGAGCAGGTGGTGGCCGCGCACCCAGGTCTTGTAGGTGCCGACGCCGACGTCGCGAGCGAGCGCGAAGGCAGCGTCATGGCCGGGGGCGAGCCACGCGCCACCCCGGTCCACCGGGGTGCCGTCGGGCAACGGCTCGGTCCACACGCGCCCGCCGACGCGGTCGCGGGCTTCGAGGACGACGACCGACCTGCCCTCGGCCTGTAGGCGCCGGGCGGCTGAGAGCCCGGCGAAACCCGCCCCCACCACGCAGGCGTCCGCCTCGACCGTTTCAGGCATGTCGCCGCACCGTACCGACAACGCGGTCCTCAGGCCGAGGGGGACCCTCGGTTCGCCATCCCGACCCCCTTGTCGAGGGGCGGGTGGCTCGCTCGGGAGGTGTCAGGCATGTCTCCGGAACGTCACAGGTGTCCCGGGAACGGTCTGTCGGGGATGTCCCCGGTTCCTACAGCGGTGGGCGGCCGTTGTGGTTGGCCCGATGTTGACGCGCCGTTGGCTTGGTTCTGAGGGTATTCAGTCACGATAAGTGGTGCTGTGAACCCAGAGAGCAGGGAGTCGCGCCCAATGAGCAAGACGGAGGCCGAGGGCCCCAAGAAGTTCGACGTGGTGTTCCGGGGGTACGCCCGCGGACCGGTCGACGAGTACGTCGCTCGGCTGCACGAATGGTTGCTCGACTCCGAGGCACGCGCCGACAACGCGGTCAAGGCCGCGGCCGCCTCGGTGGGCGATCGGGTGAACGACATCCTGCGGACGGCGATGGAGGCCGGGGAGGAGGCGCGTCAGAGCGCCGAGGCCAAAGCCGCCAAGCTCTTGCAAGAGGCCGAGGAGCGCGCCGGCGAGGCCATGCGCTTCGCCGAACGTCGTGCCGAGCAGGTGCGAGAGCGCGCCGAGGAGTCGGCCCGCGAGATCGAACAGGCGAAGGCCGAAGCGCTGGCCCAAGCCGAACGGGCGAAGGCGGAAGCGCTCGCCCAGGCGGAGCAGGCGAAGTCCGCGGCCCTGGCGCGAGCCGAGGCCGATGCTCAGCGACGCCGGAAGGAAGCCCACGAGGAGATCGAGGCGCTGACGCACACGATCAGCCAACTCGACGAAAAGAAGCAGCACACACTCGACGAGCTGGCCCGCCTGCAGGCATTTCTCGCCGGGGCACCGGATGTGGGGGCGTCGGCGGCGGCTACGGAGGTCACCGCGAGGCCCGACCAGAAGGCGGCCAACGCCGACACGGCGGTCGTGACCGCCAAGCCCGGCGAGATGGCACGCCACCAGGAGACGCAGCGCAACGGGGGGATCACGGCCGCTCCGGACAAGGCCGAGCGGCCCGTGGCCTGACGTTCCTCGGCCCGGCTGACCTTCCGTTCCTCAACGACCGAGAAGCCAGGACGCGGCGCGTCCCGCCTTCTCGCTCCAGCGGATCGCCGCGACACGAGCTCGCTCCGACGATTCCTTCGCCCGCGCCAGCGCGTCGCTTCGGCGCTGTGCCATGTCACGCCCTGAGCGTTTGGCGCCATGCCGCCGGCCTCTGGCGGGCCGAGCACCTGGCGCGGAGGGCTGCCAGATGGGCTGAGCCTGCTGCGCCCACGGCGACGGGACCTCCGGCGCAGGCACGCCCGACGAATTCGGGTCGTGGGCGTCACCGGGCACA
>DATGKD010000102.1:0-23309 GCA_035294855.1 Acidimicrobiales bacterium | reverse complement strand
CGGACCCGCCCCACGTCCTCCGGCGCGATGCGCTCGTCGAGACCGGCGCTGCGCGCCAGGTCCCATCCGTGGACGACGAGGTCCATGCACAGGAACCGGCCGACCGCCGCCTCGAAGGTCGACCGGCCCGTGATCCCGTCGAACTCCTGCGAGGCGCGCTCGGGGTCGTCGAGGACGGCCTGCACCTGGGCGCGCGCCGCGTCCCACGCACCGGCCGGGTCGTCGTCCACCGACGGGATCTCGCCGATCTCACGTCCGACGAAGCCGAGGAACATCCCCTGGGTCGACACCACGTGGCGCACCACGTCGCGGGCGGTCCACTCCGAGCACGGGCTCGGGCTCGACCATTTGTCTGCCGGCACCGCCGCGATCTTGGCGGCGAACGCGTCGGACAGCCGCTTGTACCGTTCGGAGACTTCGGACATGCCACACCTCCCGGGGAGCCGCCCGCCCCACACCTGTCGCCGGTGTAGCACAGCGCGACGAGCCGTCCCGCGGGGCCTACCCGTTCCGGGCGGATGCGATACCTGAGCTCCTCAGGCGCGGACGCAGTAGCGCGCCCGTCCCCCCGCCTTGGCCTCGTACATCGCGGCGTCGGCGCGCTGCAGGAGCGTCTCGAACGTCTCGTGACGCGACGTCGACAGCACGATGCCGATGCTGGCGGACACCCGGAGGCTGTCGGTTCCGACCGTCACCGGGTGCTCGACGAACTCGAGGACCCGCTTGGCGATCGCTTCCAGGTCCTCGCCCTGCTCGACGCCGGGGAGGAGGATCACGAATTCGTCGCCGCCCAGGCGTCCGGCGGTGTCGCACGAACGGATGGCGACTCGCAGTCGTTCGCTCACCTCCACCAGCACGGCGTCGCCGGCGTGGTGGCCCAACTCGTCGTTGACCGTCTTGAAGTAGTCGAGGTCGACGAACATGAGCCCGATCGGCCGCCGGTCGCGCCCACCGCGGGTGACGATGGCGGTGAACAGCTCCTCGAGGAGCCGGCTGTTGGGGAGCCCGGTGAGCGGGTCGTGACCCGCCTGGTGCCGGATCTGGTCGAGGAGCCGGGCGTTGTCGAACGCGGTGGCGGCGATGCGCGCCATGCCTTCCAGGCGCCGGCGGGTCGCCTGCGGCGCCGAGGGGTCGAGCACGTCGTGGTGGGCGCTCACCGCCACCAGTCCGAGCACGTTGCCGCGGGCGACGATGGGCGTGACGACTCCCGTTTCGAATCCTGTGACCTTCGACAGGTCGGCGAGACCCACGCCGGCCACCTGGTTGAGGGCCAGCGGCCCGGGCTCCTCGGCGAGACGCTCGACGAGCGCGGGGTCGGCGGCCACCCGCGACGCCCCGCCGTGACAGACGAACAATGCGTCACCCGGCTCCCACACGAACACGCACGCCTCGTCGCACCCCGCCACGGTGGGGACCGCCGTGGCCAACCGGTCGGCCACCTCTCCCACCGTGCCCACCTCCGACAGGGTCGTCGCCAGGTCGAAGAGGGCCCCGATGGTCCGGGCGCGCTCGCGCGCGTCGTCGAGCGCGGCCGCCGTCGCCAACGCGGCCGCCGCGTGCCCGGCGTAAGCCTCGAAGAGCCGGCGCTCCTCGTTCAGAAAGCGCCTGCCCTCAGGATGGAACGCCGCGATGCGGCCGAAGCGGTGCGACGAGGACGCCACGTCGACGATGAGCCGTGCGCCGTCGTGGTCGTCGGGCGGGTCGGCGAGCACCTCGGCTGCGAACCGCTCCACCTGATGGTCCTCGAAACCGATGTGGTGGATGCGCAGTCGCTCCTCGCGCGGCAGCCGCACCGCCAGGAGAAAGCGCGGCGCGCGGATGGCCACGCACGCCCTTTGCGTGATGATGTGGAGGGACTGGTCGACGTCGCTCACCGACGCGAGCTCGGTGGCCATCGCCTCGAGCGCCTCGAAGCGTGTCGACAGCGCGCTCACCTGCGCGCTGAGGAAGTGGACCTTGGCGTGCGCGTCGGTGGCGGTGTCCGGGTCCCAGTTCAGTTGATAGATGCAGCGGTCGTCGCCGCGCGCTTGGCACTCGGTCTCGGTGACGGTGCCGGGAGCCATGCCGAAGATCGTGGGCACCGCCGAGACCACTCCGGCGGTGTACTCGCAGAACAGGCGGTTCCTCCGCACGAGGGTCGTCGTCTTGGCCGACACGACCGCATGGAAGTCGTCGGCCTCGAGGCACTCCATGGTCGTGATGGTCGACTGCTTGGAGGCGACGTCGGTGATGACCCGCAGCACCTCGCTGGGTCTCTCGAGTGACCGCAGCAACTCGACCACCTCGGACGCGGCGAACCGGCTGAACAGCTCCTCGCCGGCGCGGCGGCCCACGGCCGGGTCCTCGAGCACGGCGGCCGACTCGGTGAACAGCGCCAGGGCCTGTTGGTAGGTGCTCCAGTTGGCGGTGTCCTCGAGCTCCTCGATGGGCCGGGTTTCGCCCGCCCGTCGGAGCACCTCACGCAGGGCGTCTTCCCCTCCTGCCCGCCGCACGTAGCCGAGCAGCACCCCGGTCATCGAGTTGTTGAGCTCGCGCGGCGCGTCCTGCCCGGAGGCCATGCCAAGGAAATCGACGCAACCGGGCCCCGCCTTTACCCGGTGAAGCGTTCCCGCCGGATGATGCGGCCCCCCGGTACTCGTCGAAGCGGTTGGGGAACTACTCGAGTCCCACCGGGGGGCCGCGCCCCGATCCTACGACCGGCGGATCGGGCAGGCACCCTCGACGTGTCACCCCTGGCCGCCAGCGGCCCGAGCCCGGTCAGCCGGAGATGACCACTGGTGTGCCGGGGACGATCTGTTGGGCGAGGGCGGTGATGTCGCCGTTGTTGAGGCGGACACAGCCGTGGCTCGCGTAGCTGCCGATGACCCAGGGCTGGTTGGTGCCGTGGATGCCCACCTGCCCCGGGCCGCCCTCGAAGCTGAAGTACGTGTTCGAGAACGCCGAGGTGCCGAACGCGTAGGGGCCGTAGGCGTCGCCCGGGTCCGTCAGCCTCACGATGTACGCCACGAAATACGTCCCGGTGGGGGTGGGAGAGTCGGGGGCGCCCGTCGCCACCGGCGCGGTGAACACCTGCGTGTTGCCGCAATAGAGCACGAGCTTGTGGGCGCCGATGCCGATGGCGATGTGGCACGGCGCGAACGACAGCGTCACGTCCGCGGCCGGGAACCACGCCGTGGTCTCGTTGGGGCGGATGGGGATGTAGGCCTGCACCCAATCGGCCTGGATCCCGGTGACGAGCAGGACGACGATGGCACCCAGGTAGTTGGGGTTCGCCAGGCTCTTCACCGCGGGCGCGCCGGGCGACGGCGACAGGGGCAGTGACGGCACCTGCAACGTGGCCACGACCGACGGGTCGGTGATGGGCGCCACCACGCCGCTGTTGAGCGGCACGGCCGCCACGACCTGCCGCCCGTAGGTCACTTCGTAGCGGCTCGCGGACGACCCCCCGCCGCCGCCACCACCGCCGCTCGGCGCGGCGGTCGAACTCGGAGTGGGAGCCGCCGACGTCGGCGGCGCCGCGGGAATGACGGTGCGCGGCGGCGACCGGTGCGCGGCGGCTCGGTGCGAGGCGCTGGGATGATGGCCCGACGGCGCCCCCACGCCCACGAGCGCCACCGCGGAGCCCGCCGCGAGGGCGGCGACCGCCACCACGATCACCAGCGCGGTGGCGCCGGTGCTCGGCCGATGGCGCGGGGATCGTCGACGCGGCGGGGGATTGAACCCGGGGAGCCACAGAGGCGCGACGCCTTCGTCTCCCGGACCCCCGTGCCCCACGCACCAATCATCTCGCCCCCGGGCGTACTCCGCCATGGCGGGCCCGGGCCCTCTGGTACCGTCGCAGGCCATGACGGACCACTTCGTTCCTTAGGTCCGGGCCCCTCCTCACTCGACGAGCGGTCCGGATCCTCTGATCCGGGGCGCCAGGTCGCGCCCCGCCGCCCGGCTGGTTTCGTGAGTGAGGAGATTTGGGATGGGCTCATCCCTGGCGGCGCCCGATCGGGGCGCGGTGGAGCAGACGGTCGCCCTCGACGTCCGGGGCGTCACCAAGCGGTTCAAGCGGCGGGCCTGGCGCGCCCCGGGGCGGGGCCGGGTGCCGGTGCGCCGACAGCACACCGCCGTCGACGACGTGTCCTTTCGCGTCGGGGCGGGCGAGATCTTCGGCATCATCGGCTCCAACGGCTCGGGCAAGTCGACGTTGGTCCGTGTGCTGTCGACCCTGCTCATCCCGGACGCAGGCGAGGTGTTGGTCTTCGGGCGCGACGCCCTGCACGAGCCGCTGTCGGTTCGGCCGTTGCTCAATCGCGTCTCCGCCGACCCGTCGTTCTTCCGGGCGATGTCACCGATGGAGAACCTCCTGTTCTTCGGGCGCACCTACGGACTCCCCGGACCCGAGGTGCGGGCGCGCAGCGACCGGATCCTGCGCCGGCTCGGACTCGAGCCCGCCAAGGTCGACGAGCCGATGCTGCGGATGTCGCGCGGCCAGCAGCAGAAGGTGGCCATCGCGCGCGCCTTTCTGACCTCGCCGCGTCTCATGCTGCTCGACGAGCCGACGACCGGCCTCGATCCCCGTTCGCGGCGCGACGTTCAGGCCTTTCTCACCGAGGTTCGCGAGCGCGATGACGTGGCCATCCTCCTCACCACCCATGACATGGAGGAGGCCGAGCTGCTGTGCGACCGGATCGCCTTCCTGGCGGGCGGCCGCATCGTGGCCGAAGGGACACCGACGGAGCTTCGACGTCAGGTCGCCGCCCGACGCGGGGTGGCCGAGGTGGACATGGAGTCGGTGTTCATGGAGCTCACCGGGCGTGAGATCGAAGAAGACGAGGAATCCGATGACGACGGCTAGGGGAACCGTGGGGCTCGTGCCGCGCCGGGCGAAGCCGCGACGCGTCGCGCTCGGGTGGGCCTTCGTCGAGCGCCAGACGAATCTGTGGAAGCGCTACTGGGCGTGGGAGCTCGTCTGGCTCGTCTACGGCGTGGTCAACACGCTCGCGATCACGTTCATCGCCAAGGAGGCGGGGCGCACGGGTCTTGCCGACCCGGCACATGTCCGCGACCTGACGCTGTTCCTGCTGATCGGGACGCTGGCGTGGGCGTATTTGTCCGCCATCCTCGACGACATGAGCCTGGTGATCATGTGGGAGCGCTGGGAGGGGACGATCGAGCACACGTTCATGACGCCGGTGTCGCGCGTCGTGCATCTCCTGGGGATGTCGGTGTTCGCCGTCCTGCACGCCACGATCCGGACCGCGTTGATCCTGGCGTGCTCGCTGCCATTCTTTCGCATCAACCTGGAGCACGCCGACTGGCCGACGGCGGCGCTCGTCGTGGTGGTGGGGAGCGTCAGCCTCGTGGGCCTCGGCATCTGCACGGCCATCTTGCCGATGCTCTATCCCGAGCGCGGCGAGCAGATGTCCTTTATGGTCCAGGCGCTCGTGCTGCTCGTGTCGGGGGTCTATTACGGGATCGACATCCTCCCCGGTTGGCTGCAGGCGGCCGCCCACCTCTCGCCCGCCACGTACCTGTTGCGGGGGGTGCGTGCTGCGGTGATCGACGGGTCGTCCGTCGCCCACCAGCTGCGGACGCTCGCCATCCTCGTGGTGTTCGGCGTGGTGATGGTGCCGGCCTCGCTGGCGTTGTTCGCCGCCGCCGAACGATGGGCGAAGAAGACCGGGCGACTGAAGCGTCTGGGGTGATGCCGCGATGACCCCGGCGGGTTACGCCGCCGGGGTCATCGCGATCAGATCGGGCTGGGCGCCAGGTGCTGTCCGCGCCCGGCCGGCCGGGGGCCCGGGCGCATGGCCAGAGCCATCCCCAGGAGCCCGCCCAGGAGGAACATGCCGGCGATGCCGAGCATGTTGAAGCCGCCGAGCAGTCCCTTCGCCCCGGCCTCCTGCAGGTACTGCGTCGGCGCGCTGTGCGTCGGCGTGGCCGGCGTCGGTGCCGGTCGGCCCGACAGGCCCGTCGCCGACGCCCCCGCTGCCGGCGCGGGTGGTGCGGCTGAGCCCGCACCGGCCCCGGTCAGGGCGCGCAGGGTCGACGAGGCACTCGACGGCGACAGCACCACGTGCGTGGAAGGCGCCGGAGCCGCGGCGTGCGCGGGCGCCGCGATGGACGGTGCGGCCGATATGGGCGGCAGGGCCGGGATGACCGGAGCCGGCGGTGGCGGTGTCGGCTTGGGCGCCGGCGCCGGTGCGGGGACTGGCGCAGGGGCCGGTGCGGGCGCCGGGGCCGGTGCGGGCGCCGGGGCCGGGGCCGGGGCGGGGGCCGGTGCGGGCGAAGGCGCCGCAGGCGTTCCCGCTCCGTTGCCGCCGAAGTCGCGCTTGTACGCGGCGGCCGCGTTCGGGAAGTCGCCGAGCCAGGAGTTGATCTGGCCCTTGAAGTCGAAGTACGCCTGGTCGACCACCTTGTTGGCCGGGTTGGCCATGAGGTTGGCCATGTTGTCGATGAAGCCCGGGTCGTCGTTGCCGTTCAGGCCCCATTCCGGGAAGATCACCGGCAGGTTCTGCTGCTGCGAAAAGCTCAGCCATCGGCCCACGTTCGACATGACGTTCGCGTTGTCGTATGCGTCGATGCCCAGCCAGTCGACGTACGAGCGGCCGGGGTAGGTGTCGGTGTTGGTCCGGCCGGCGGCGTGGTTGTTGCTCCACTCGCCGCTGTCGGGGTTCCACACGAACGCGAAGTGCTGGCCCGGCACCGACCGGGCGACGGTGACGATGCGCTGGAACTTGGCGATGTAGTCGGCGGGGTTGGGGAACGCCCGCTCGTTCCAGTTGTTGAACCAGCCGTTCACGTCCTGGTTCTGCTCCCACATGACCCGCCAGATGGTGTCGGCGTGCCCGGTGCTCACGAGGTTCTGCGCCATCGTCTGGGTCTGGGCGTCCGACAGCGCGCCCACGCCGAGGATGAGGCGCAGGTTGCGGCTGGGCGGCGCGCTGTACGCGGTGCCGCTGTTGTAGGCGAACACGGTGATGTCCTGGAGCGTGACGCCGTACTGGCCCGCCGTGCTCGTGGCGTCGGCCTCCTTCTGTGAGTTGACGAAGAAGCCCGTCTCCCACTTACTGGCGTTGGAGGCGAGGTGGAGCGGCACCCACAGGGCGGCCGCGACGAACCCTCCGATGAACATCCCGACGTAGAGCCGCGCCCCCCGGCGCCTGCGCCGAGCCCCCCGGGCCGTCCCCTTCGAACCTGACGTGCTGTGACTGCCTGCGGACATCCGCACGGTCACCCCCCGTGCTCCGTTTTCCCCCGAGCGGGCAACCGGCCGCCGTGGCCGGTTCGCCGGCAGCCCGCACGTCTTCGTTCTGCACCTCTCTTTACGGGCGCCCCCGCCCCCCCTTGCGGCGATGGCTGACGAACTTGGCGAACTTCGTCAGGTTGGAGGCTCCGGTGCGTTGACCAACGGACCGCCCTTGGGGCGGCGCAGCCCCGCGGCGGGCGGGGCCGTGCCCGGACGACCCGGGCCGGCGAGTGGAGGAGGTCGACGTGCACCGTCGGCGGCGGAGGCTCGGTGGGACCCTGCGGACGGCGCTGGCCGGCGCCTTCGCGACCGCAACCGTGGCGTCGCTCGTGGGCGTGGCCACAGCGGGTGGGGCCGCCCCCGCGGCGTCGCGGGTGGCCGGCGCCCGACTGGCCTCGGCGACGTCGGCTCCGCAGGTCCTGCGGGTGGGGACGTACCGCGGGATGCCGGGCCAGTTCTCCTCGGTCCAGGCGGCGGTCGACGCCGCCCGGCCCGGTGACTGGATCCTCGTCGCCCCCGGTGACTACAAGGAGCTCGGCGGCCGGGCCCCCACGACCCGCCCGGACCTCCCGGCGGGTGTCCTCGTCACCACCCCGGGGCTCCACCTGCGGGGGATGAACCGCAACACGGTGGTGGTGGACGGCACCCGGCCGGGGTCGCCGGCGTGCAGCCGCGCCGCGAGCGACCAAGCGTTCGGGCCCACCGGGTCAGGCACCGGGCCCCTCGGGCTGAACGGCATCCTCGTCTGGCAGGCCGACGACGTCACCGTGCAGAACCTCACGGTGTGCAACTACCTGCACGGTGCCGGCGACACCGGCAATGAGATCTGGTGGAACGGCGGCGACAACAGCGGCCAGGTGGGCGGATGGGGGTACACCGGCACGTACCTCACCGCGACGAGCACCTTCTACCAAGACGAGTCGACGGCCGCGCAGTACGGCATCTTCTCGAGCAACTGGAGCGGCGGGACCTGGGACCAGACCTACGCCAGCAACTTCAACGACTCCGGCTACTACATCGGCGCCTGCCAGCAGGTCTGCGACCAGACCGTCGACCATGCGTGGGCGGAGTACAACGCGCTCGGCTACTCCGGTTCGAACTCCGGCGGCCAGCTGGTCGTCGAGAACTCGCAGTTCGACAACAACGAGGACGGCTTCGACACCAACAGCCAGAACGGTGACAACCCGCCGCCGCAGGACGGGTCGTGCCCCGGTGGCGGCACCAGCCCCGTTACGCACACCCACTCGTGCTGGGTGTTCATGCACAACTTCGTCCACGACAACAACAACCCGAACGTCCCCGCGCTGGGTTCGGCAGCCGCCGGCCCGGTCGGCACGGGAATGTCGCTCTCCGGTGCCCGCAACGACACCGTCATGGACAACGTCTTCGAGCACAACGGCGCGTGGGGCACGATCTTCGTGCCCTATCCCGACAACGGCCCGCCGTGCACGGGGGGCACCCAGACGCCGGCGGCGTGCCTCTACGACGAGTACGGCGACGCGCTCGTCGGCAACACCTACGGGAAGTCCAACGGCTTCTTCGGCAATCCCACCAACGGCGACTTCGGGGCCGTCAACCTCGAGCCGGGGCCGACCGACTGCTTCAGCGGCAACACCGAAGAAGGAGGCCGCCCCGTCACGAGCTCGCCCCCGACGCTGCAGTTGACCTATCCCACCTGTGACGGCTCGACGGTCCCACCGGATGCGAACGCCCTGTTCGCCGACGAGGTCGTGTGTGACTCCCAGTCGGTGTCGCTCGGGCCGGTGACCGGGGGGACGCTGTGCCCGCCGGGGTCCAGCTACCCCCGCCGGACGGCGGTCGTGATGCACGCGCTGCCGCGCGGGCTTGCGACCATGGCGAATCCGTGCGCAGGTGTGCCCGCCAACCCGTGGTGCCCGGCCCGTGCCGGAGGCGCCCGGAGCGGCTGACCGCGCTCCCTCCCGACATGGGCTCTCCCGGTGCCCTAATGTCTCGGCGTCGGGGGTCAGGCGGACGGCAGTTGGAGGTCATCCGCGTGCGCAACGCACGTCCGTTGTCGCTGTGGGCGGTCGTCGTGGGGGCCCTCGTCGTCGGGTTGTCCGTCGGCGGGTTCTTCGTCGTCCGCCGGGGCGTGGAGAGCCAGAACCAGGCCCTCCTCCAGAACAACGCCAGCCAGATCGAGCTGCTCCTCCAGGGGACGTTCCAGAACCTGACCACCCAGCTGCGCAGCGCGGCGTTCTTCACGGTGAGCGCCGGTAGCACCCAGGACGCCTTCGCCACCCAGGCCAAGGGACTCCTCACCTCGCCGGGGTCGTCGGCCGCGCTCGTCGACACCGCGCCGACGGTCCCACGCGTCGTTGCCGCGGTGGGAGCCGATCTGCACCAGGGCCAGGCGCTCCCGGCCGCTCTCGCGCAGTTCGCCCAGCAGTCCGGCACGACGCTGTCGGCACGGATGATCCACCTGGGGGGAACGTCGCTGCTCGCGCTGGCGGCCGCCCCCACGACCAACCCCAAGGTGATCACCCTGCTCACCACGCAAGTGCATCCCGACCGGGTGACGCCCAACAAGAGCGGGCCGTACACGCGCGTGTTCCTGGCGCTGTACGCCACCCCTTCGGTCCGGGCCGATCAGCTCATCCTCACCACCTACGGCCCGGGGTCGCTGCCCGCGCCCACCGCGAGCGCCCGGCTCAAGCTGGGGTCGATCGACTGGCTCATCGTCGTCGCCGCCAAGTCGCCGCTCGCCGGCGAGTACGCGCAAGCCGAGCCGTGGATCGTGCTCGCGGTGGGCGTCATCGTCGCGCTGGCTCTCGGGCTCGTGGTCGAGCTCCTCGCCCGTCGCCAGCGGCACACCGAGGAGCTGGTGGCCGAGCGCACCGCCGAGCTGCTCGAGGCCCAGCGCACGTTGGTGCGCCAGGAACGGCTGTCCGCCGTCGGTGAGTTGGCCGGCGTGGTGAGCCACGAGTTGCGCAACCCCCTGGGCGCGGCCATCAACCACCTGTTCCTCGTGCGGCACTACCTCGGCGACGCCAGCCCGGAGGCGGAGCGGCACGTGACGGACGCCGAGCGCTCGGTGAACCGCGCGGTGAACCTCACCGAGGACCTCACCGCCTACATGCGTGACCGGGAGCTGCAGATCTCGACCGTCGACTTCTCGGCGCTCCTGGGCCACGTGCTCGAGTCCGCGCCTCCACCACAAGGCGTCGAGGTGGTGGTCGACTCGTCGACGACGTTCGACGCGGACAGCTCGCTCATGACCCAGGTGGTGTCGAACCTCGTCACCAACGCCTACGAGTCGATGCCCGACGGCGGGGCGGTGCACGTGGGCGCGTCCCGGGATCACGACGCCACGCTGATCACCGTCCAGGACGGCGGCAGCGGCATCGACCCCGAGGTGGCGCCGCGGGTGTTCGACCCGTTCTTCACCACGAAGGACGGCGGCACCGGCCTGGGGCTGGCCATCGTGCACCGCATGGTCACGCTGCACCATGGCCGCGTGGGCATCGACAACGTGCCGGGGGGCGGGGCCCGGGTCACGATCGAGCTGCCGTTCCGCCGGCCCGGCTCGGACAACGGCGACGGGGCACGCGCGCGCTCCTAGCGCTGGCGTGCCACCTTCCCGAGGAACCTCACCAGCTGGTCGAAGAAGGCGTTGTGTCGGTTCGCGCCGTGCGGGTCGGCGTGCGCGTCGGCCGTCTGCTCGTTCACCGGGGTGAGGTTGCTCGCCGGGACGCTGTAGCGCTTAGCGAGTGGATCGTGACAGCTCGGCGTCGACGTCGCCTTCGACGTCCAGTTTGGTGAGGGCCAGGTAGGCGACGCACGCCACGATCACGAAGGTCAGCCCGAAGGCCACCGTGGCCCGACCCCAATCGAGGCCGCCGAGGCTATGGGGGACCCCCATCCAGTCGGCGAACGATGCGCCGAGCGGTCGGGTGACGATGTACGCGAACCAGAACGCCACCACCTCGTTCATGCCGAAGTACCGGAAGGCGATGGCGGGGATGCAGATGATCCCCGCGAACAGCAGGCCCGAGGAGAAGAACCCGAGGTGCAGCCGGTAGGCGGTGAGATCGCCGGCCGCGGTGCCGAGCGCGAACGTGGCGAGCACCGTCGCCCAGTAGAAGAGCTCGCGGCGCAGGGTCGTGATGCTGTGGATCGACAGCGTCCGCTCGCTCCAATACCACAGTGCGAAGAGCACGGCCAGTACCACGGCGAACGCGGCCGTCGATACCGCATAGGCGACGTGGAAGCGGATGTGCAGGACGTCCGCGGCCATCGTCCCGAACACCGCCACCATCACCACCGCCAGCCAGTAGATCCACGCGATGTAGCGCCGCACGGCGAGCTGGAGCGCGAGCGCCACCACGAAGGCCGCGAAGCCGAAGATCACGACCACGACGGGGTCGGCCTTGTGGACCGAGTAGTCCGACGTCGCTTCGCCCATGGCGGTGGTCAGGATCTTCACGATCCAGAACCACGCGGTGATCTGGGGGACCTTCCGCAGCGTGTACCTGAGGTCGCGCACCGGGCGAAGGTAGCAAGCCCGGCATGACCGACCGCCTCGCCGGC
Source organism: Acidimicrobiales bacterium (assembly GCA_035294855.1). Lineage (GTDB taxonomy): Bacteria > Actinomycetota > Acidimicrobiia > Acidimicrobiales > UBA8190 > DATGKD01. Next base: position 11,521 of record DATGKD010000102.1, on the reverse strand, counting down.
CGTCGCGTCCCACCTCTCCCCGTCGTCACGAGGACGGTCCAGACGGCCCGCGTTGTTAGATAATCTAATGATGTGGTCGTCGAACATCGCAGCCGGTCGACCGCGCCCGCCGACGGGCTCCCGGCGGGACCGTCGGCGCTCGGCCGGACCGCGGCGTGGCTGTCCAAGCAGCTCGAGCGGGCCCTCGCCGAGGTCGACCTGTCGCTGCCGCAGTACCGGATCCTCGGGATGCTCGCCGAGGGGGCGTCGATGCCGTCCGCGCTCGCCGAGCGCCTGGCGGTGCGCCGCCCCACGGTCACCGCCGTCGTCGACGGCCTGGCGGCGCGTGGCCTCGTGGAGCGGTCCCCGGCCGACGACGACCGCCGCATCGTCACCCACACCCTGACCGCCAAGGGCAAGCGCCTCCTCGCCAAGGCGGACGCCGCCGCCGACGGGCGGCTCGTTGCCATCGCGCGGAGTCTCGACGACGCCGGGTCCACGGCGCGCGCCCTCGAGGGCCTCGAGCTGTGGCGCAGCGCGCTGCGCGCCCACTTCGTGGCGCAGATGTCCGGGAACGAGCGATGAGCAAGGGCATTCCCGACGGGACGACGGCCGCCGCGATGGCCGAGGTCGCCCGTTACCACCCGCCGCGGGCCTCGATCGACCCGGACACCACCAAGACGTGGCTGCGGCGCGCCATGCCCATCCTGCGCGCCCACCGGGGGATCTTCCTCACCTCGCTCGTGCTCACCTTCGTGGGCCTTGTACTCCAGGTGCTGATCCCGAACCTGTTGAAGGACGCCATCGACAACGCCATCGTGCCGGCGGCGGCGGCCGGCAAGCACCTGGTGGTGCACCACCGTGTGCCCCTGCACTTCTACGTGTGGTGGATCCTCGGCCTCGGGCTCGCCGGCGGTGTCGCCGGCTACGTCGCCCGCCTCTTCCTCTTCCAGACGGCCTACGACATCGAGTACGACCTGCGCACCATCATCTACGAGCACTTGACGCGCATGTCGTTCCCGTTCTACGACCGCGTGCAGTCGGGCCAGCTCATCTCGCGCGCCAACTCCGATATCCGCTCGGTCCAGATGTACATGACGTTCGCGCCGATGATCCTCGTGCAGTGCAGCATCGCCGTCGTCGCGTTCGGGTTCATGCTGTCCATCGACGTGCCGCTCGCGTTCGTGGCCATGGCGACCATGCCGCTGGTGTTCATCGTCGGGCACCGGATGCGCAAGTCGATGTTCCCCGTGTCGTGGCTCATCCAGTCCCGGTTGGCTGACGTGGCCACCATCGTGGACGAAAACGTGAACGGCGTGCGCGTCGTCAAGTCCTTCGCTGCCGAGCAGAACCAGCTGCGCGCCCTGGCCAAGGCGGCCGCCGCCGTGCAGTGGGCGTACGTCAAGGATGCCGACCTGCGCGCCCGGTGGACGCCCGCCGTGCAGAACCTGCCCCAGGTGGGCCTGGCCCTCGTGCTCGGGTTCGGCGGCTGGATGGTGATCCAGGGCCACCTCGGCGTGGGCGCCATCCTGGCGTTCAACACCTACCTATTCATGCTGCAGGCCCCGTTCATGATGCTCGGGATGATCATCATGATGGGCCAGCGCGCCGCGGCGTCGGCCGAGCGCATCTACGAGATCCTCGACGAGCAGCCCACGATCGTCGATCGACCGGGCGCCGTCGACCTCGCCGCCCCCCAGGGCGACGTGCGCTTCGAGCACGTGAGCTTCGCCTACGGCCCCGACCTGCCGCTCGTCCTCTCCGAGCTCGACCTCCACCTGCGCCCGGGCGAGACCGTCGCGCTCGTGGGGCGCACGGGCTCGGGCAAGTCGACCCTGGCTCGGCTGATCCCGCGCTTCTACGACGTCACCGACGGTCGGGTGCTGGTCGACGGCCACGACGTGCGCGACCTGACGCTCGAGTCGCTGCGCGCCAACGTGGGTGTCGTTCTCGACGAGCCGTTCCTGTTCTCTGTCTCCATCCGCGACAACATCGCCTACGGGCTGCCCGAGGTGCCGCTCGCCCAAGTGGAGAGGGCCGCCAGAGCGGCCGGCGCGGCGGAGTTCGTCGGCGAGCTGCCCGACGGCTACGACACCGTGGTGGGCGAGCGCGGCTACACGCTGTCCGGTGGCCAGCGCCAGCGCATCGCGATCGCCCGCACGCTGCTCGTGAACCCGCCCATCCTCGTGCTGGACGACGCCACGAGCGCCATCGACGTCCAGGTGGAGCAGCAGATCCACGAAGCGCTGCGGGTGCTCATGCAGGGCCGGACGACGCTCATCGTCGCCCACCGGCTGTCCACGATCTCGCTCGCCGACCGCGTGATCCTCCTGGAGGGCGGGAACGTCGTGGCCGACGGCACCCACGCCGAGCTGCTCGCCACCACCCCCCTGTACGGCGAAGTGCTCGCGCAGGTCGAGCACGAGGCCGACGGGTACGGATTCGTCGCGGACGCCGGGCGCGCCGTGGCCAGCGAGGCGCGCTGATGGGCTTCGGCGGCGGCTGGGGAGGGGGTCCGATGTTCGGCGGCGGCGGGCGCCCGGGCGCCCCTGCGGCGCCGGGCTTGCCGTTCGGCGGCATCCCGCCCGAGCTCCAGGACGGCGTCGACAAGCTCCTCGCCGAGGAGCCGGTTCGCGGCGAGTCCGACGCCGTCTTCTCCCAGCAGCAGAGCGCCAAGGAGCGTCGCCGCCTCTCGCTGTGGGAGCTGCTCGTCGAGTACCCGCACATGCTCGTGCTGTCGACGCTGCTCGTCGTGACGCTGAGCGTCCTGCTGCAGGCCGGGCCCAAGCTCATCCAGACCGCCATCGACGACGGCATGGCTCCCGGGCACCATCACCTGGGGCTGATCCTCGTGGTCGCCGGCGTCTACCTCGGCCTCGTCATCGTGACCTCGATCTTGCAGCGTGCGCAGGTGAGGGTCACCGGCCGGCTGGCGGCATGGGTGATGAACGACCTCCGCATCAAGGTCTTCTCGCACCTCCAGCGCCTGTCGCTCGACTTCTTCACCGCGGAGAAGGCGGGCGTGATCATGACCCGTATGACGAGCGACATCGAGAACCTCCAGCAGCTCCTTCAGGACGGGCTCGCCCAGTTCGCCATCCAGGGCCTCACCATGGTGGTGATCACGGTCATCCTGTTCACGACCAACGTTCGTCTCGCTTTGATCACCGTGCTGCTCGTCGTGCCCGTGCTTGTGGTGCTGTCCTTGTGGTTCCGCCGGGCCTCCGAGCGCGGCTACGACCGCGTGCGCGACGGCATCGCCAACGTGCTGGCCGACCTGTCCGAGAGCCTGCACGGCGTGCGCATCGTGACCGCGCACAACCGGCAGAAGCGCAACATCGTCTACCACCGCAACGTCGTCGGCGACTACCGCGACGCCAACGTGTACACCGCACACATCAACGCCGTGTACGGCCCCGGCTCGCAGCTGATCGGCTGGCTCGGCCAGGGTGCGCTGCTTGCCATCGGCGGCTACATGGTCGTCCACCATCAGCTGAGCATCGGCGCGCTGGTGGCCTTCTTCTTGTACCTAAACCGGTTCTTCGCCCCCATCCAGCTGCTCGTGCAGCAGTACAACAGCTTCCAGCAGGGGCAGGCCTCGATCTTCAAGCTGCGGACGCTGCTCGTGACCGAGCCGACCGTCCCTGAGGCACCCGACGCCGTCGAGCTGCCGCCCATCGATGGCGAGATCGTCTTCGACGCGGTCTCCTTCGGGTACGACCCCCTCGTCCCCGTGCTGCACGACGTGAACTTCCGGATCGCCCCCGGAGAGACGGTGGCGTTCGTGGGGCCCACGGGGGCGGGGAAGTCCACCATCGCCAAGCTCATCACCCGCTTCTACGACCCGAGCGCCGGGCGGGTGCTCATCGATGGGCACGACATCGAAACGGTGACGCTGCAGTCGCTGCGGCGACAACTGGGCGTGGTGCCTCAGGAGCCGTTCCTCTTCGCGGGGACCATCGGCGACAACCTGTCCTTCGCCCGTCCCGACGCGTCGCCTGACGAGCTCGCCGAGGCGATCCGCGCCGTGGGGCTCACCGAGCTCATCGACCGGCTCCCGAATGGTCTCGACACGGTGGTCCACGAGCGCGGCCAGTCGTTGTCGTCGGGGGAGCGCCAGCTGATCGCCCTAGGGCGCGCCTTCCTCGCCCACCCCCGCGTGCTCGTCCTCGACGAGGCCACCTCGAACCTCGACCTGCTGTCGGAAACGAAGGTCGAAGCGGCCCTCGACGTCCTGCTCGAGGCGCGCACGGCGGTGCTCATCGCGCACCGGCTGTCCACCGCCATGAAGGCCGACCGCATCGTGGTGGTGGACGAAGGCCGCATCGTCGAGATCGGCACGCACGCCGAGCTGGTCGGCCAGAGCGGGCGCTACGCGGAGATGTTCGCCACGTGGGCGAGCCAGTCCGAGCACCGTGCCGAGGAGTCCAGTACCCGCGAGCCCAGCACCGGCGAACGCGTCGAAGCCCACTGAGCACAGCCGTTCGTCACGGCACACACCCGCTGACGCGGGGCCGCCCGCGTCACCAGTCGTTGTGCCAGACTCTCGCGGCCGACGAGTCGGCGATCGTGGCGGCGGCGGAGCCGCCACCGAAGGGGGCGCAAGATGGACCCGACGTATCAGGCACTGCCGGACGTGCACGTCATCCCCTCGCATCTCGAGGTGCCGGGGGTGGGCGTCATCCTGGTGAACGCATTCGTCCTCTTGGCGGAGCAACCGGTGCTGATCGACACCGGCCTTGCGGTCGAGACCGAGCCGTTCATGGCCGCGCTGGAAGCGGTGATCGATCCCGCCGAGCTGCGGTGGGTGTGGCTGACCCACGACGACTCCGACCACACCGGCAGCTTGGGCGCCGTCATGGCACGCGCTCCTCAGGCGAAGCTGGCCACGCACGGCTTGGGGGCACTCCGGGCGAGCACGTGCTGTCCGATTCCCCTCGACCGGGTCCACGCGCTGCAGGTGGGCGACGAGCTCGACGTGGGCGACCGGACGTTGCACGCCATGCGCCCTCCGGTGTTCGACAACCCGGTCTCGATCGGCATCTACGACGACAGCACGCGCACCTTGTTCCCCGTGGACACCTTCGGCGCGATCCTCCCCGGTGTTCTCCAGGACGCCGCTGACTATGCCGAGCCCGAGCTCGTGGGCGGCATGGTGGCGTGGACGGCGTTCGACTCACCCTGGACGCACCTCGTCGACCGCGCGAAGTTCGCGGCGGTGCTCGACGGCGTCCGTCAGCTGGACGCCACCAACGTCCTGTCGTCGCACCTTCCGGCGGCCAAGGGCTGTCTCGACCAATTCCTGAAGATCGTGGAGTCGGTCCCTGACGCCGACCCGTTCGTTCCGCCCGACCACGTGGCCTTCGCCGCCATCGTGGCGCAGATGGGGCCGCCCCCTTCGCCCTAGGCGCCACGCCGTGAGCACCCCGGCGCGCGCTTGACCTTGACACGGTGTGAAGGGGCATCACTGGGCCTGTCATGTTGAACATCGGAGAGTTCGCCCGGCTCGGCCAGGTGTCGCCCCGGATGCTCCGGCATTACGACGAGCTCGGTCTCCTCGAGCCCGCCGTCGTCGACGACAAGACCGGCTACCGCTTCTACGAGGTGGCACAGCTCGGTCGTCTGCACCGTCTCCTGGCTTTGCGCGCTCTCGGGTTCGGCTTGGAGCAGCTCCGTCCGCTTCTCGACGGCGAACCGCCCGTCGAGGAGCTGCGAGGGATGCTGCGCCTCCGCCAGGCCCAGATCGCCCAGGACGTCGCCGAGGACCAGGCCCGCCTGCGCCGTGTCGACGCGCACCTCCGAGCGTTGGAAGGGAGTGTCGCCATGTCCAGCCTGGACGTTGCCGTCAAGAGCACCGAAGCGGTCCGGATCGCCGAAGCGGTCGGCGAGGCGCCGGGGTTCGGCCACGACAACCTCGGACCGGTCTTCGGCCAGCTCGTGCCCCTCGTGCTCGGCCATCTGGGCGCAGCCGGGGTCCGGCCCGGGATCATGATCGCCTGGTACGAAGAGCCCGCCGACGACGGCCGCGTCGTCCTCCATGCGGGGTTCGACGTCGGCGACCAGAACGTCCCGGGCAGCGACGGCTCAGACGGTGACGGCGTGCGCGTCGTCGAGCTGCCGAGCATCACCGTGGCGTCGGTCGTGCACCGCGGCGACATGGAGGGGATCGAGCAGGTCTACGAAGCGCTCGTTCGCTGGACCTGCGACAGCGGCTACGAGCTCGCCGGGCGCAGCCGGGAGCTGTACCACGAGTGGAACGACCAGCATCCCGAACGCAGCGTCACCGAGCTCCAGATGCCGGTGCGCCGGGCGTCGGTGCATCCGTGAGCCTGGGTTGGTTCTCCTGCGTCGGCCGCCCGTGCTCGGCCGCCAGCCGGTCGAGCTCGCGGCGGTCGTCGGCGGTGAGCTCTCGGTAGGCGAGCTCACGCCCCGGCCGCCACAGCACGAGGTCCTCGACCGACCATCCGCCGGCGCGCAGGGACGCCTTCTGCACCTTGTTCGTGGCGGTGAGCGGCATGGCGGGGACGACCCGGACGAAACGCGGGGCCCACTTCGTCCCCAGGTCGCGCTGCGAGACGAGGAATTCGCCGAACGCCCGGGCGTCGAGCGACGTTCCGGGGGCCAGCTCCAGCGCCGCCATGACCGCGTCGCCCGTGCGGGGGTCAGCCACGGGGTAGACGGCCACCATGACGACGCCCGGGAACCGGGCGAGGACGGCTTCCACCGGGGCCGCGGCGAAGTTCTCGCCGTCGACGCGCAGCCAGTCGCTCGAACGCCCCGCGAAGTAGAGCCATCCGTCGGCGTCGCGGAAGCCGAGGTCCCCGCTCCAGTACCACCCGCCGCGCAGCCGCTCGGCGTCCGCCTCGGGGTTGTTGTAGTAGCCCTCGAAGCGCTCGACGACGTTGCGGCCCACGAGCTCGCCGATGGCCTCGTCGCCATTGGTCATCCTGCCGTCGTCGTCGAACTCCGCCGGCGGGCACGCTGACCCGGTGGCGGGGTCCACCACTGCGACGTCCGCGCCGTGCAGCGCACGACCGAGCGATCCCGGCGGCGCACCCGGCGACCACCCGACGGCGATGGCGCCTTCGCTGGACCCGTAGTTCTCGATGAGCCGGCACGCGAATCGCCGGGTGAATTCCTCCCGGTCGCGCGCCGAGGCCTCGGTACCGAAGCCGAGCTCGAGCGGGTTGTCGGCGTCGTCGGGCTGCTCCGGTGTGGCGAGCACGTAGGCGAGCGCCCGGCCCACGTAGTTGAAGAAGCTGGCGCCGAAGTGCCGGACGTCGGGGAGGAACCCCGAGGCCGAGAACCTAGGGCGCATCGAGAAGGTGGCGCCGGTGGCGAGCACGCCGGCCCAGTTCGCCATGAGGGCGTTGCCGTGGAACAGCGGCATGGCGCTGTAGGTCGTGGTGCCCCGGGTGATCGCGAACATCTCCGAGATGCGGCCGCCGATGCCCGCCAGGCGGCCCTGGCTGCACACCACCGCCTTGGGCGCGCCCGTGGATCCCGAGGTGAACAGCAGGAGCAGGCGGTCGCCGGGCTCGACGCGCACGTCGGGGATCGCCGCCCCCGCGTAGGAGGCCACCGCGTCCGCGTACTCCGGTTCGTCGACCACCAACAAAGAGCCCGGCCCGATCCCGACGTCCAGCCCGTCGAGGAGTGGCAGGTGGGCGCGGTCGGTGACGAGCAGCTGGCAATCGGTGTGGCGGACGTCGCGCACGAGCTCCGCTCCCCGCCGCGTCGAGTTGACACCCACGACGGCCGCACCCGCGAGCGCCGCGCCCACGATCCAGAAGAGGTACTCCGGGACGTTGTCGAGGAGCACCCCCACGTGGAACGGGCCGTCGCGGCGCACGCCGAGGGCGAGGGAGCCCCGGGATGCGCCCTCGTGCACGATCTGCGCCCACGAGAACGCCCGGTCCTCGACCTTGAGGCCGACATGCTCGTCGCCGGCGCGCTCGGCGAGCAGTGCGGCGACGGTGTCCACCTGGGTTGCGCTCCCCGTCCTCGACCCCGACCCTCGGGACAACTTTCGCAGGTTCGCGCGTGGAGGGTCGTTCCTCATGCCGACGGAGGCGTCGAGCACTGGACCTCGGGGGCCAGTCGTTCGCCGCGCCCCCGCAAGGGCCCGTTGGCGGGGTCCTCACCTGGGACGGATGTTGTGAGGAGGAGACGCATGCGTCATTGGCGCAGGTTGGTGCTGTCGGCTGCCGGGGGTCTGGCCGTGGTCGTGCCGCTCGCGAGCGCAGGGACCGCGGCGGTGTCCGCGACGCCTCGCCTCGGGGTGTTCGTCCCGTCCGGGCCCCGCGTCGTGCTCCCCTCGGGTGCGGTGCAGCAGTCGAGCCTCAACTGGTCCGGCTACGCGTACAACCCCGGGAGCGGGATCACCGGCGTTACCTCCACCTATGTCGTGCCCGCGGTGCAGTCGGCCGCGCCCGGCTTCTCCGCCATGTGGACGGGCATCGGCGGGGACGGCACGAGCGACCTCATCCAAGCGGGCACCGAGCAGGACTCCGCCGGTGGCGCCACCTACGACGCGTGGTACGAGATCCTGCCCGCGTCCGAGACGCTCATCTCCAACTGCACCGGTGACCCGTCGTGCACGGTCACCCCGGGCGACACGATGACCGTCAGCATCAACGAGACGGCCAACGACGTGTGGACCATCTCGATGAAGTCGAGCGGCACCGACAACTGGACGTGGTCGATCGCGAACCTCGCCTACACCTCGTCGCACTCGTCGGCGGAGTGGATCCTGGAGGCTCCGACCGTGGGCGCGCAGACGGTCCTCGCCCACGTGGGCAACGTGCGCTTCGACCCGAACAACACCTACACGCGCAACGGTGTCACCCAGAACATGGGCGCGGGCCATCCCGACGAGATCGTGCTGTCGCCCGACCCTTCCGGTTTGCTCGCTCCGGCGGACGAGGCCACCCCCTCGGGGATCGACTCGGACACCGACGGGTTCGGGGACTGCTCCTACCAGTCCACCTGCGCCACGCCGGCCTCCTAGGCGGACGGTCTCGAGGAGCGAGCCAGCGCGCCCGGGCCGAGCCGGCGGCGGAGGTCGGCTTCGAAATCCCGGACGGCCGGTCCGGCGTGCTGTTCCTTGAGCTCGGTCAGCGTGGGGTAGCCCGCGTCCCGCTCGCCGTCCCATTCGTCCGCGAAGCGCCCGCTCTCGATGTCGTCGGCGAGGGCGCGCATCGTGGAGGCGAAGTCCAGGTGGTCGTACCGTCCCCTCCGGGTCAGCTGGCCGTACTGGCTCGTCGGGGAGTGGAACTCTGACTGCACGGCGTACCCGACCTCGCGCAGCAACCGGTAGGTGCGCTCCACCTCGCCGGACAGGACCAGCTCGGTGATCACCGCCTCGAGGGGGATGCCGCGCTCGAGCATGGTCTGGACGAAGGTGGTGTTCACCGCGGTCAGCGCGGGGGACAGGACCTGCTCCACGGCCAGGTCCAGCAGGGCCTCCTGCTTCGGCGTCAGCGCGATCGCGCCCTGGCGCAGCCCGCCGATGGCCCGGGCCACGGCGAGGACCCGCGCCAAGGCCCGGCCGCTCACGTCCTTGTGCACACCGACCGCCGTGATGAAGCCCGTGCCCTCCTCGTAGCACCGGCGCACCTCGGGCCCGAGCATGCGCGGGGCCACCATGCCCGCGTCGCCAGGAGGATCGAGGCGGTCGAAGGCCAGGGTGTAGCCGCTCGCCACGATGGCGCACGAGCCGGGGCCGGGCCGCAGGTCGAGCAGGGGGATGACGTCGTCGGGTACCAGGATGCAGACGACGTCGGCGCTGCTCGCCTCGGACACGTCGTGGGTCTCGAACCCGTCGCTCGCGGCCTGGTCACGAGTGGCGTCGCGGCGTACGCACACCTGCGGCCGGCAGCCGCTGTCACGGAGGTTGAGGGCCCACGACCGGCCCTGGTTGCCGTATTCGACAACCGCCACGGACTGCCCGTCGAGCACTCCGAGGTCGGCGTCGTCCTCGTAATAGATGGTCGTCATGAGACCATCATGACGCGCACGTCTTTCCCATCCGACCGTGTGTCGTGAGGGGACGGCGACATTGGGCGATCATTCGCCGGCCCGAGCGCACGAAATCCCCAAGTTTGACGAGAGCGGAGGCTGGTCTTTCGGTGCTTTGATGAGCGACGACAAATAGTTGCCGTGGTAAACGGTCGTCGGGCCGAGGGAACCGTGGGCGGAACGGATCGCTTGCTTGCACCCGAGGTGCGCATCTTCCAAGGAGGCGTCATGAGAAGTCGCGTTGCCAAGCTTGCTGGGCGGTTGAGGCCGACGCCCTGGCGCGTCTGGCCGGTTGCACTCGTCGTCTCGGTCGGGACGGTCGCTTTGGTGACCTCTTCGAGCGCGGGCGCGGCGTCCGGCACCGTGCGGAAGGTGGCCACCACGGGAACCGACACCGGCAGCTGCACGAAGAGTCCCTGCGCCACGATCGAGTATGCGATCAACCAGGCGAATGCCGGTGACACGGTCAAGGTGGCCGCGGGCACCTACCACCAGACGGTGCAGATCACCAAGCCCTTGTCGCTCATCGGCTCCGGCTCGAGCAAGACCACGCTGGACGGGTCCGGCCTCGACCCCGGCGGCTCGTTCTACGGGGTCGTCTACGTCGGGACGACCGGTGGTGCGGTGACCATCAAGGGCCTCACGATCACCAACCCGTTCCCGTTCGCCTACACGGGCGGCGAGCCCGAAGTCATCGCCCTCATCGACCAGACCGCCAGCGACTCGGTCACGATCACGAAGAACGTGATCTCCGAGGGAACCGCTGACGCCAACGCCGGGACGGACTTCCCGATCGGCATCGACACGTTCAAGAACGCGGCGACCACGACGATCTCCCACAACACCATCACCGGGACGTTCCAGGGGGCCCTCCTCGAGGACAACGGCACCGCCAACGTGGTGTCCAACAAGGTCACGAACCTCATCGCGGGCACGGACACCTCGACCTCGCCGGCGACGGTGTACCCGGGCGAGGGCGTGTTCTTCCTGTCCGACCTGGCCGGCTCGATCACCGGTCAGACGGCGTCGCACAACTCGCTGTCGGGGTACGGCGGCTGGGGCATCATCATGGAGGCGGGCTACAACAACGGGAACTGCACGACCACGCCGTGCAATGGGTCCATCTCGGGGAGTGTCGACCACAACAAGTTCGCCCTCGGTGGGGCGACGGAGAAGGGGAACCCCACTGCCGCGATCGATATGAGTGCGCAGTTCGCGGGCAACAACCTGTCGGCGACGGTGTCGTCCAACCGGGGCTATGTCACCGCGCCTTCCACGACGATCACAACCGAGGCGACGAGCGGCGCCACGGAGTCGGTCACCCAGACGAAGAACCACGTCGTGGTGCACCCCTGACGGTGGCGCCGACGTGGCCGGCCCGGCAACGGGCCGGCCACCAGGCGGTGCCGAATCGGAGCGTCAGCGTCGCCTGGGCCCGAGCCCGATGGCGCGCACGAACCGGTTGATCTGGCGGTTGCCCGTCCGGTAGATCGTCCTGCGCACCTGGCGCTCGATGGCGCCC
>DATGKD010000101.1:0-5191 GCA_035294855.1 Acidimicrobiales bacterium | reverse complement strand
GCGGCGTTGACCGTCGCCTCGCGCCCCGCGGCGAGCAGGGCGCTCAGCTCCTCGGTGAGCGGGCAGTCGCCCACCGCCACCGTGTCGACCGGCACCCGGTGGCCGGCCTCGACCTCCTCCTCGATAACGCCGACCGCCTGCGCGACGGTCCTCACCTCCGTGGCGTCGAACGATCCCGGGGCCCGCCCCTCGAAGAGCCACGCCCGCAATTCGCGCTCTTGCGCCCGGGCCAGGCGCGTGACCTCACGGGGGTCCCCGGCTGCACGTTGGATGAGCGCCAGCGTCTGCAATACCGAGTCGTGGACCGTCGTCGCCATTGCGGCGCGCTCCTGGCTGCGCACGCGCTCACGGCGCTCGACCGCCAGCTCACGCGCCAGTCGCAGCCACCAGGGCCCGAAGATCACCAGGAACCCGACGATGACGAGATTGGCGGCGAGGATGGTCTCGATCGTGGCGAATGTGGGGTGGCGCGTCGCGAGCAGTCCACCGAGCCCGGCCGCCACCAACACGAGACCGAAGGCCACGCGGGTGACGGTCCCGGTGCGCGACCGGCGCTCCGACGGCCCGAATACCGGCACCTGCTCGGCGAGCTCGCGGAGGTAGGGCCTCTCGTCGTCGTCGGCGGCCCGCCACACGATCACCAGCCCGCCCAGGCCCACCACCGACGGCCACGCAAGGCGGTTGACCACAAAGCTGAGCCCCAGTGCGTCGAGCGCCAGGAACACACCGATCAGCGCGCTGACATACGCCAACGCCACGGCGATCGTGCGACGGTCGCCGACAGCGCGCCGGGCGATCGATGCGTCCGACCCGGCGCGCGGGATGAACAACCAGGCCAGCACGTAGAGGCTGAACCCCGTGCCGCCCCCGACCGCCAGCAGCACGAAGAGCACCCGGATGACGTTGGCGTCGATGCCGAACCGGGCGGAAAGTCCTCCCGCCACGCCGCCGATGAGGCGCTCGGTCGCGCTGCGCCTGAGGGGTCCCGGCGTCCGGGTGACCCGCCACCAGGCGCGCCGGCCCCTCGGTCGGCCGTCCTCGACGGCCGGAGGCGGGGCTGACACGCCCGCCGTCCACACCGGTTGATCCGGTCCGACGCCGCCTGCGATCAGTCGATGATCCCATGGGCACGCCGGCACCACCACGGGGGCCGTCCCTGACCTTCTCGGCACTCTCTGAGGGGCGAGTCAGGGCGTTCCCCGATTTTCGGGCGAGCCCGGATCCCGGATGATGCGGCCATGGAGCACGCATCGACGACCATGACCCTTCCCGACGGCACCCCCTGGGCCCACCCTGTCCCGCCGGACGCCGCCGCCTCGCGCGACGACACCGTTCCCACAGACGACGCCGTTCCCACAGACGACAGCGTTCCTACAGACGACACCGTTCCCACAGACGACACCGTTCCCACAGACGACACCGTCCGCCACGAGGCCGACGTCACCGCCCCGGCCCACACCGGCGACGCCGCTCCTCCCCCCGGCGCCGTCCCGCCCGGCTCGGTTCCACCGCCCGGGGACACCCCCCCGCCTCCGGGTGACCACGCCGGGTTCCCGCCGTCTCCGCCGCCGCCTCCTCCACCCGGCGGCGAGCGGCGGGCTCTGCGGCGCGACACCGAACACAAGGTGGTCGGCGGTGTCGCCGCCGGGATCGCCGAGTACCTGGACGTCGACCCCGTCGTGATCCGTCTCGCGTTCGTCGCCCTGGCGGTGCTGGGCGGATCCGGCTTCCTCCTCTACCTGGCGGGTTGGCTCCTCATTCCGGAAGCGACGAGCGGCCGCACCGTCGCGCACGAGTGGATGCAGCACCAGCCGCGCCGGCGAAGCATCCTCGCCGTCGTCCTGGGCGTGGTGATCGGTGTGATCGCGCTCTCCAACCTCGTCTCCAGCGGACCTTGGTGGCACTGGGGATGGAACGGGGGGTCGGGTTTCTTCCTCGGCCTGTGCGCGCTGGCGCTCGCCGTCGTGCTGCTCGTCGCGCCCGGGCGCGGCGGTGGTTCGGCGCTGCGGACCCTCGTGGTCACCGTCCTGCTGTCCGCGGCGGCCATCGTCGTGGTGGTGGCCGCCACCCTCTTCACCGCCGAGGCTGTGAGCGGCGTGCCGTTGCGGGGCGGCATCGGCGACGTGCGCTGGCAGCCCACCTCGGCTTCGCAGGTCCACTCGCAGTACCGGCTGGCGATCGGCAACCTCGTGGTCGACCTCCGCAACGTCGTGTTCCCCCCCGGCACGACCCACATCACGGCCTCGGTGGGCATCGGGCACGTCGAGGTCGAGATGCCCTCCGGGCCGAGCGTGAGCGTCAGCGCGCACAGCGGCGTGGGGCAGGTGCAGGTGTTCGGCCAGAACGACAGCGGGTTCTCCGCCAACCGTGACTTCCAGTCGTCGGCGGCGCCACCCGCGCCGCCGACGCCACCCGCGCCCCCCGCTCCCGGCGCGACCGGCCCCACCTCCTCGACCGCCCCCACCGCCAGCACGGCTCCGTCGAACGCAACAACAGGACGCTCCGCCACCGTGACCGTCACCCAGGGACCCGCTCGGATCGTGCTCGACGCCCAAGCGGGCGTGGGAGCCGTGCAGGTCGTCCGAGGGAGCTGAACCTGGACGCCCCGGACCGCCAGCACCGGCCCGGGCCGCCCGGCAGTTTCCCGGCGACGCGAAGACGCCCGGGCGCAAAGCGCCCGGGCGTCAGCGGAAGTACCGGCGAAGACCGATCCGGGACCGGACCGTCGACCGTCGCCGAGGTCAGCGGTTGGGCTGTGGCGTCACCCGCAGGTAGGGCTTCAGGCGCTTGAAGCCCCGGGGGAACTTCTTCTCGGCGTCCTCGTCGGCGATGGCCGGGGCGATGATGACGTCCTCCCCGTCGCGCCAATTGACCGGAGTGGCGACCTGGTAGTCGGCCGTCAGCTGCAGCGAGTCGAGAACGCGCAGCACCTCTTCCACATTCCGCCCCGTCGACGCGGGATAGGTGATGATGAGCTTCACCTTCTTGTCGGGTCCGATGACATACACCGACCGCACGGTGAGCGTGTCGTTGGCGTTCGGGTGGATCATGTCGTAGAGGTCGGCGACCTTGCGGTCCGGGTCCCCGATGACCGGGAAGTTGACCGCCTGGCCCTGGGTCTCCTCGATGTCCTTGTCCCACGCCTTGTGCGACTCGACCGTGTCCACCGACAGGCCGATGAGCTTGGTGTTGCGCTTGTCGAACTCCGACTTGGCCTTGGAGAAAGCGCCCAGCTCGGTCGTGCAGACAGGGGTGAAGTCCTTAGGGTGGGAGAACAGGATCCCCCACGAGTCGCCCAGCCACTCGTGGAAGTTGATCGTGCCGTCGGTCGTGTCAGCGGTGAAGTCGGGGGCCGTGTCCCCGAGTCGTACTGCCATGGCTCCTCCCTGGGGTGCTTCGCGTCGTTGAGAACTCTGCGGACGGATATTCGGTGCGGTGGGTTCCAGCCGGGGAGCATACCGGGCGCACCGCCAATAGTCGACCGGGTAGGTCGGATTTCGGATCCGCGAGAATGCCGCTCGTGGCAACCTCACCGTCCCGCCCGCCCACCGGGGTCGACGTCCGGCGCGACGGGCCGGTCACGGTGGTCACCATCGACCGTCCCGAGCGTCGCAACGCCGTCGACTCGGTCGCCGCCGCAGCGCTGCTCGAGGCCTTTACGGCATTCGACACCGACGGCGCCGCCTCCGTGGCCGTGCTCACCGGGTCGGGGGGCACGTTCTGCGCCGGCGCCGACCTGAAGGCCCTGTCCCAGGGCGACCGGCGGCCCGTGCCCGACCACGGTCCCGGCCCCATGGGCCCCACCCGGCTCGAGCTGTCCAAGCCGGTCGTGGCCGCCATCGAGGGCCACGCGGTCGCGGGCGGGCTCGAACTGGCGCTGTGGTGCGACCTGCGCGTGGCCGCCACCAATGCCGTGCTCGGCGTGTACTGCCGGCGCTTCGGCGTTCCGCTCGTGGACGGCGGCACGGTGCGCCTGCCGCGCCTCATCGGGCAGAGCCGGGCCCTCGACCTGGTGCTGACGGGGCGCGGCGTGGCCGGGGCCGAGGCCCTCGAGATGGGGCTCGTCAACCGCCTTGCCCCGCCCGGAGCGGCGCTCGACGCCGCCGTCACGCTCGCTCACGAGCTGGCCGCGCTCCCCCAGATCTGCATGCGCAACGACCGGCGCTCGCTGCTCGGTCAGTGGTCGTTGTCGGAGCCCGACGCGCTCACCGCCGAGGCCCGGCTGGGGCGGGCGACGATCGACAGCGGCGAGACGCTCGAAGGCGCAGCGCGCTTCGCCGCCGGCGCCGGCCGCCACGGGGCGAACGTGGACGGTCCGAGCCCTGCCCGGTAACGCAGCAGAGCGTCCCCTATCCCGTGATCAGCACCCCGTGACCACTGCCGCGCCCCGCGACGAGGACGCCGGAGCCGACCGCCCGGTGGTGGCCGCATTCGACTTCGACGGCACGCTCACCAAGGGCGGGAGCGTGTGGTCCTTCCTCACCAGAGTGGCCGGCCCGGTCGCGGTGGCGCGCGCCGCGGTCGTCCTCCTGCCCCGGCTGGCACGCGCCGCGCTGTTCGGCGGACGCGCCGCCGACGACGCCAAGGAGGCGCTGTTCGTGCGCACCCTGGGCGGGCGTGACGCCGGCGACGTGGCCCGACAGGGGGCGACGTTCGGCCTGGAGCACCTGCGTCGGCGCGGCCGTGCCGACGTGCGCGCCCGCCTCGAGTGGCACCGCGCCCGGGGCCACCGCATCGCCATCGTGTCGGCCTCCCCCGAGTGCTACGTGGGCGCGGTGGGCGACGCGCTCACCGTCGACGCCGTCGTCGCCACCCGCCTCGAGGTCGGCCCCGACGGGAACCTGACGGGCCGCTACGAGGGGCGCAACTGCCGCGGTGCGGAGAAGGTGGCGCGGCTCGAGCAGTGGATGGCGACCTCGCCGGCGAGCGATACGGCCCGTGACGGGACGCCGGCGGGGCGCGCCGGCGGCAGCACGCCCTTTCTTTGGGCATACGGCAACAGCGCCGGAGACCGCCGCCTCCTCGCGGCCGCGGACGTGGGCGTGGACGTGGGCCGGCTCGGCAGGGTGGGCCGCCTACGCGCCTTCCCCCGTCTGGCTGATCTCAGGACGACCGAGTCTCCCGGATGAGCCCTCCGTCCCCGAACGCGCCGCCGTCCACCTCAGCCGCGCGGCATCGGGAAGATGTGCTG
>DATGKD010000100.1:0-38412 GCA_035294855.1 Acidimicrobiales bacterium | reverse complement strand
CTCGCCGCGGGACCGTCAACCTTCCACCACGAGGAGCGCAGCTCGGAGTAGAGCTTCCCGGTCTGGACCCCGGCCGACGCCAGCGCGGCGACGCCCAGGGCCCAGCTCGCGATGACCACCGGCGCGAGCCGCCACCTCGTCGCCGCGTGACCGCGTCGCCACCGGATACCGAGGCGCTCGAGTCGAGACGGCAGCGCCACCAGCACCATGACGGTGCCGACGAGGACGAACGGGATGACCACATCGCTCTGGAAGGCGGCCACCGGCTGGATGAAGTTCGGGTTCGCGTTGATCGCCACCGGCACGAGGGTCCCCACCGCCATGACGAGGCCCCACGGGGTGAGGACGCCGAGCAGCCCGGCCGACGCGAGCACCCGCTCCACGGGGTGCCAATTGTGCGCGAGCACGTGGAGCGCGTGCGACGGGTGGGCGACCAGCTTGTCGAGGACGGCCGAGCTGCTCGCGCCCGGACCGGCGTGCACCAGGTAGCCGTAGTTGACGCTGATGGCGCTCGCCTTGTTGGCGTGCAGCGCGAACACGACCGCCAGCCAGACGATGCCCACGATGACGAGGCCGAGGCCGGCGCCCACCCCCCGTCGGCGGCGCACCCGCTCTGAGAGGAGTCCGGCCAGCCCCACGAGGACGACCGAAACGGCCACGACGTCCCCGAACAACAGCGCCAGGCCACCCGCGCTCCATGCCAGCACCCGGCGCCCTCGCCACAGGGCGTAGCCCGCCAGGACGACCAAGGGCAGCCCGAGCGTTTCGAAGTGCACGTCGAACGACGCCGTCTCGTACCACCAAGGGTTGGCGACGAGCGCCAGCACGCCCACGACCGCAACGACGTTGCGGGCGCGGCCCAGGTGCTCGGCGCACACGCGCGCGATCCAGAACGCGGTGACGAGCTCGGCCGCGGCGATGGCGAGGTCCTGCAACCAGAGCAGGTCGACGGGCTGCGGCCAGAGAAACCGCAGCAGGCTGAGCGGCCACATGGCCAGCTCGAAATGGCTCTGCCAGAACGGGAAGTGAGGGATCTGGACCGTGTCTACCGGGTCGAGGTGACCGTGGCCGATGGCGTACCAGGACTGCGCGTAGGTCGCGAAATCGGTCGAGAGGTCGAACCGCCGGTAGAGCAAGGTGCTGTAGACGCACAGCCCGACGGCCTGGAGCACGATGACGACGCCTGCCACCACCCAGAACGGGCGCATGCGCTCGGCATCGAGCCCCTCCCACCAGGCGAGCACCTGACGGCGGAGCGCGCGCGTGCGCTCGTCGTGGCGCGGCCGTGTCGTGGGGGCGTCCCCCTCGGGCGATGTCAGCTGGTCACGTGGACGAACCGGACCAGTTCCATGTCCTCGTACTGGATCCAGGGATCCGTGCCGGGCTGGTAGGGGAACATCTCGTGCGCGCCGAGTTGCGTGTCGGCGAGCAGGTGGGTCTCGAGGTCCTCGCACTTGGTGCTGTAGGTCTCATAGCCGGGTGCCCACACCAGCCAGATCTGGTGGGACGGGGCGCTCATCTGCTCCAGGCGTCGCGCGAACGCGGCGGTGTCGCCATGACGGGTGGCGGTCGCGTAGTCGACCCAGTCGACGAACGCCGGCCCGGTCCCGCGCGGGAAGGTCACGGTCTGGTACCGGCCGGAGGGCAGGAGCCGGTTCACCGAGGGGCCGAGCTGGTCGGGGCAGAACGCCACCACGTCGCCGGTTCGACCGAGCTGGGCGAGGGTGGCGGCTACCTCGCCGGCCTGGGTGCGGCTCGTGGTCGTGTCGGGCACGGAGCCCGCGAGGCCGAATGCCACCGCCGCCAAGAGGACGCCCGCGCGGATGCGCCGGTCGGCGAAGGTGCCGAGCCCCAGGGCGACGAGCAGCACGAGGGGGACGAAGACGACGGACGCGTAGCGCGACTGGAAGGCGCTCCCGCTCACGTACCCGCCCACCACGGCGGCGGCGAGGGTCCCGCCGAGCACGACGGCGAGCCCGCGGCCCACGGGCCGGGTCCGCAGGTCGAGGTCGACGTGGAACGCGCCCTTCGCCACGCCGAACAGGCCGAGCCCGGCCAGCGCGAAGTAGAGCAGCGCGAGGGCGCGTCCCTGGCTCGTGGCGCCGCCCGCAAAGGAGGTCACCGCGTTCACCATGGCGGCGAAGTTCGCCGGCTTGGCCCACGGTGTCCCGGTGTGACGGCTCTGGAAGACGAAGGTCGGCAGCCACGGCACGAAGGCGAGGCACCCCACCAGGACCGCCAGCAATGACCAGCGCGCCCCCCGGCGCCGGGTCTCGGGTCCCCAGCGCGCCTGGTAGGCGAGCCACAGAGCCGTCATCCCCACCAGGTACAGCGCCCAGTAGTGGGTGTACAGCAACAGGGCGACGGCGAGCGCCACCCCAACGGCGCTGCCGAGTCGCGGCTGGCGCAACGTCCGTTGCAAAGCGACGAGCCCGGCGGCACTGAGGAAGCCCACGAGCGCGTACATCCGGTTCTCGGTGGCGTACCGCACGGCGAACGGCGAGGTGGCCACGAGGACCAACGCCGACGCCGCCACCGTACGGCCGCCCAGCCGGCGCGCCGCCCACCAGATGAACGGCAGGGTCGCGCAGCTGAGCACGCCCGACAGGGCCCGCACGGCCACGTCGGATGTCCCGAAGGCCGCCGTCCAGAAGTGGAGGAGGTAGTAGTACAGCGGCGGCGCGCCGTCCCGACGGAGTGCGCCATGGATCTGGCCGAGCGGGAGGCGGGCGATGTTGAGCGTGAGCGCCTCGTCGAGCCACATCTCCGACTTGGCCACGAATCGGAGCACGACGCCGAGGACGACGACCGCCACCACCGCGGCCACGAGGGACCGCGTGAACCACACCGAAGGGATGGACCATGGGGGGGAAAAGCCCGAGGCCGGTGCCCCGTCGGAAGTCGCCGCCGTGGGGAGGGAGGCGGGCGCCTCGGTTACCGCTGTGCCGCCCGCTGCCGCGGCCGCCGCGGGCGCCTGCACCGCGTCCATCCGCGGCATCGTAACGAAGGAGGCGTCCGACCTGGCGCCACGGCCAAGCCGCGGCGCCCGTTGTCAACGGGCGGGCGACCCCGCGGGCTCCGTCTCGGCCACCACGGAGGCGGCATCACCGGCGGCGCGCACCACCGCGTCGATGTCCTCGTCGGCATGGGCCAGACCGGGGAAGAAGGCTTCGAACGGCCCCGGCGGCAGGGCCACGCCACGGTCGAGCATGGCGTGGAAGAAGCGGGCGTAGCGGTTGCCGGCGGCAGCGAGCCGCGCCGTGGCGCCGTCGACCACCGGCGTTTCACTGAAGAACAGCCCCACCAGCGGTCCGGCGACCGGCACCTGCACCGGCACGCCCGCGGCGCCGAAGGCGTCCTGGAGGCCCGACGCCAGCCGCCGTGCGCGACCGCCCAGCACCTCGTAGTCCCCGGGCGTCACGGTCTCGAGCACCGCCAGCCCGGCCGCGGTGGCCAGCGGGTTCCCCGACAGCGTGCCCGCTTGGTATACGGGGCCGTGGGGAGCGAGCACGTCGAGCACCTCGCGACGGCCGCCGAACGCCGCCATCGGCAGCCCACCGCCGATGACCTTGCCGAAACACCACAGGTCCGGCCTGATGCCGGTGGCGGTGGACACGCCCCCGGGGCCCACGCGGAACCCGGTGATCACTTCGTCGAAGACGAGCAACGCGCCGACGGCGTCACACGCCTCACGCAATGCCTGCAGGTACCCGGTCCTGGGCGGTACCACGCCCATATTGGCGGCGACCGGCTCGACGATGACGCACGCCACGCGCTCGTCGAGGTCGGGCACCTCGTTGTACGGCGCCACCACCGTGTCGGCGACGGCCGCCGCGGGCACACCTGCCGAGCCCGGGAGCCCGAGGGTGGCCACACCGCTGCCCCCGCCCGCCAGGAGCGCGTCGCCGTGCCCGTGGTAGCAGCCGTCGAATTTCACGACCCGGTCGCGGCCCGTGAATCCGCGCGCCACGCGCAGGGCGCTCATGGTGGCTTCGGTTCCCGACGACACCAGCCGCACCTGTTCGCATCCGGGCACACGCGCACAGACGGTCTCGGCCAGGCGCACCTCGCCCTCGGTGGGCGCGCCGTAGGTCGTCCCCCGTGCCGCCGCGGCCACGATCGCGCTGGTCACGGCGGGGTGGGCATGACCGAGGATGATTGCCCCGTAGGACTGGACGAGGTCGACATAGCGCCGGCCTTCCACGTCGAACACGTACGGTCCCTCACCGCGCGCCACCGTGTACGGCGTCCCCCCCACGGCGGAGAACGAGCGGACAGGAGAGTCGACCCCCCCGGGGATCACCCGGCGCGCACGTTCGAACCACCGAGCGTTGGCGCCGGCACCAGCGGCGGCTCGTTCACCCATTGAGGGACTCGGCCACCTCGGAAGCGAAGTAGGTGAGGATCATGTCGGCACCGGCCCGCTTGATGGCCACGAGGTGCTCGAGCGCGACGGCGTCGCCGTCGATCCACCCGCGCTCGGCGGCCGCCTTCACCATGGCGTACTCGCCGCTCACGTGGTACGCGGCCACGGGGACGTCGACGGACGAGGCGACATCCGCGATGACGTCGAGGTAGGACACGGCGGGCTTGACCATGACGGCGTCGGCACCCTCGGCGACGTCCAGCGTGACCTCGGCCAGGGCCTCGCGCCGGTTGCGAGGGTCCTGCTGGTACCCGCGGCGGTCGCCGCCCCCGGTGATGGTGACGTCCACCGCGTCGCGAAACGGCCCGTACAGCGCCGACGCGAACTTCGCGGCGTAGGCGAGCACCGCCACCTCGCTCTGCCCCGCGTCGTCGAGCGCGGCGCGGATCGCCGCCACCTGTCCGTCCATCATCCCGCTCGGGGCCACCACGTCTGCCCCCGCGTTCGCCTGCGCCACCGCCACGCGCTGGTACAGCTCGAGCGTGGCGTCGTTGTCCACCGTGCCGTCCGCGCGGACGACGCCGCAGTGCCCGTGATCGGTGTACTCGTCGAGGCACAGGTCGGCGATCAGCACGAGCGTGTCACCGAGCGAGCCCCGCAACTCGGCCAATGCCACCTGCACGATGCCGTCGGGGTCCCAGGCATCGGATCCGACGGCGTCTTTGCGGGCGGGCAGGCCGAAGAGGACGACGGCGGGGATCCCGATCGACGCCAGCCGCTTGACCTCGGTCACCAACGAGCCGACCGAGTGTTGGACGTGGCCCGGCATGGACGGAATGGGCACGGGCTCGTCGATCGCCTCCCGGACGAACAACGGAGCGATCAGATCGTCGCTCCGCACCGAGGTCTCGGCTACGAGCCGGCGCAGAGCCGGCGTCCTCCGCCACCGCCGCATCCGGCGCGCCGGGAACGAGGCCCCGGCGGGGGTGTTCGGCTCGTGCGCCATCGGTACAAGCCTAGGTGGACGGTTTGGCCCGAGCGTACGCTGCGAGCGCGGTGGCGATCCCCGCCGCGCTGTGCTCGTCGGCCACCACCCGGACGTCGAACCCGGCGGCGCGCGCTGCTCCGGCTGTGACCGGCCCCACGCACGCCACCACGGGCGGGACCGGGCGCTCGCCCGACAGCGCCCCGTAGGCGGTCACCGCCGACGGCGACGCGAAGACGATCGCGTCGGCGCACGACGCCGCGTCCAGCGCGGCCTCCGTCACGCCGTCGGCCGCACTCGCGCGCACCGTCCGGTACGCCTCGACCTCGACCACGTCCCAGCCCTTGGCTCGCAATCCCGGGGCGAGGACGTCCCGGGCCCCGGCGGCGCGCGGGAACAGCACGCGGTTGCCTGGCGTGCCGTCTTCCCGCGCGACCGCAGAGGGCGCCGCCGGCATGGCATCGACGACAGCAGCGGCAGTGGCTTCGTTCGGCACGAGCTCGGCCACGACGCCGAGTCGGCCTACCGCAGCCGCCGTGGCACCGCCCACGGCCGCAACCCGGGCCGTGCCGAGCGCTCCCCCTTCGGACGCCCCGTCTCGGAGTACATGGGCGGCAAACCGGTCGACGGCGTTGGCGGAGGTGAAGACGATCCAGTCGTACTCGCGGGCGTGGGCCGCCGCCGCTCGCAATGCCTCCCCGCCGTCAGCGGGGTCTTCGATGGCGATGACCGGAAGCTCCACCACCGTCGCCCCCAGGTCGGCGAGGGCCGCGCCCAGATCGGTGTTCTGATGGCGCGGCCGGGTGATGACGACCCGCCAGCCCGCCAGGGGGGAGAGGTCGGGCGACCGGAGGTCGAGGGCCGCGACCTCACCGATCACGATCGTGCTCGGCGGTCCGAGCTCGACCGTGTGCAGGTCGGCGAGGGTGGTCCGCACCTCCGCCTGGTGCGGAGTGGTTCCGAGGCGCACGACGAGCACGGGCGTCGACGGCTCCCGCCCCGCGGCGATCAAGCGACGCGCGATGTCGGCACGGTGCGCCATCCCCATGAGCACCACGAGCGTCCCTCCGGCGCGGCCGAGGGCCTCCCAGTCGACGGCTCCGGGCGCGGCGGGTTCTCGGGAATGGCCGGTCACCACCGTGACGGTCGACGACAGGCCGCGATGGGTGACCGGTGTGCCCGCCGCGGCCGGTGCCGCGAACGCTGCGCTCACCCCGGGGATCACTTCGAAGGCGATGCCCGCGGCGATGAGCGCCTCGGCCTCCTCGCCACCGCGACCGAAGACGAAAGGGTCGCCGCCCTTCAGTCGGACGACGCACGCTCCCCGTTGCGCGTGCTCCATCAGCAGTGCGTTGACGTCCTCTTGGTGGTGGGTCTCGCCCGGTCGCTTGCCGACGTCGATGCGCAGTGCGCGCGACGGCGCAAGGTCGAGGAGCGAGGCGTCGACCAGGCGGTCGAAGAGCACGACGTCCGCGCTGGCGAGGACCTCCGCCCCGCGCCGGGTGAGGAGCCCCGGGTCGCCGGGGCCGGCACCGACGAGATAGACGGTCACCGGCTCCCCCCTTCGGCGCCGGGCCGGGACCAGTCCTCGAGGGCGCGGCCGCCGCACTCGTCGAGCAATTCGCTGGCGATGCGCGTGCCGAGCTCGGTGGCGTCGCGCCCCACCCCGTGTCGGCGCAGGAGCACGTGCCCGTCCCGGCTGGCCAACATCCCGTCGAGGGCGAGGTCGCCGTCTCCTCCCCTGCCGGTGCACAGTGCGCCGAGCGGCAAGGTGCAGCCCCCGCCCAACGTGGCGAGGAACGCCCGTTCGGCGGTCACCGCTTCGTGGGCGTCGCCATCGTCGATCTCCTGGAGCAACTGGCGGGTGGCGGCGTCGTCGCGGCGACATTCGACGGCGATGGCGCCCTGGGCCACCTGAGGCACCATGGTGTCGACATCGAGCACATCGGTGACGTGCGACCCGAGGCCGAGGCGCTCGAGCGCGGCGAGTGCCACCACGCCCGCTCCCGCCCGCTCCGCGCGCTCGACGCGGGTGGCCATGTTCCCCCGCAGCTCGCAAAACGTGAGGTCGGGTCGGAGCCAGGCGAGTTGCGCCTGGCGGCGCACCGAGCCGGTGGCGACGGTGGCCCCGGGCGCGAGGTCGCCCAGCGCGGAGCCGACGAGGGCGTCGCGGGGGTCGGCGCGCTCGGGTATGCAGGCCAGCACCAGACCGTCCGGCGTCGTCGAGGGAAGGTCTTTGGCCGAGTGCACCGCGACGTCCGCACGGCCATCGAGCACCGCGCTTTGCACCTCCTTCACGAACGCGCCCTGTCCACCGATGCTTGCCACCGGGACGTCGGCCAATTCGTCACCTCGGGTGCGGACCACGACGAGTTCGAATCCCGGACCATCGGGGACAGCGGCCACGAGCTCCCCCACTCGCCCGGCCTGCCATCGCGCGAGGGGCGAACCGCGGGTGGCGATCCGCAGCTTCGCACCCGGCCACGCTGCGGGGCGCGCCTGCACCTCAGAGATCGAAGAGGGTGCGGAGCGCTTCGACCAGCCGCTCGCCGCGTGGTGTCCCGGCGGCTTCCTTGAGCGCCACGCTCGGCTGGTGGAGGACCTTGGCGAGCACGTCGCGCACGACCGCGTCGACCGCTCGAATCTGTTCGTCGCTCAAGCCTGCCAACCGGGCCCGGTGCCGTTCGAGCTCAGCTTGGCGGAGCTCCTCGACTCGTCCGCGCAGCGCGGAGACGACGGGTGCCGCCCCCCGGGCGCGTTCGTCTGCTCGGAAACGGTCGACCTCGGTGCGCACGATGTCGTGCGCGGCCACGAGTTCGGCCTTGCGCCCGGCAATCGACGCTTCCGCGTGGCGCGTGAGGTCGTCCATGTCGAGCAGCTCGATTCCCGCGAGGTCGCCCACGCCGGGATCCACGTTGCGCGGCACGCCGAGGTCCACGACCACGAGCGGAGCGCCATGTTCGCGGGCGCGTTGAGCCGCCGCGTGGCCGAGGACCGCCTCGTCGAGGACGGGGAGTGCTGCGGCCGTGGAGGCGAACACGACGTCGCTTGCCGCCACCACGTCACGCAACTCCTCGAGACCCATGCCCTCTCCGTCGAGTCGCGCCGCGAGCGCGGCGGCCCGACGGGTCGTGCGGTTCGCCACCACGAGCCTCGCCGGCCACCCTCGACGCGCCAACGCCTCGACCACCCCCGCTCCCATGTCGCCCGCACCCACCACGACCACCTTGCGGTTGGCCAGGCTGCCTCCGGCGTGGGCGGCGGCCACTTCGACGGCCACGTGCGACAACGACGTCGACCCCCGGGCGATGGCTGTCGAGCTCCGAACCCGCCGCCCCACCTGGACCGCCTGCCGGAAGAGCCCTGACAGCACCGGCCCCGCGGCGCGCTCGGCTTCGGCCCGGTCGAGCGCGCGTCGTACCTGACCCAGGACCTCGGTCTCTCCGGGGACACTGGAGCGGAGCCCGGCGGCCACCTCGAACAGGTGGGACGTCACGCCGTCGTCGAAGAGGACCGTCCAGTTGTCCTCGAGGGCGACGGCAGGCCTGCCCGCCAACGCGGCCAGGTAGTCCTGAAGATCGGCCACACCTTCGTGGAACCGCTCGACGACCGCGTACAGCTCGGTGCGCAGGCAGGTCGACAACACGACGACCTCGGCGAGGTTGGAGCGGTCCCGCAGGTTCGCGAGCGCCTTGCCGATCGCCTCCTCGGGGATCGTGACCCGTTCGAGGAGGTCGAGCGGGGTCTGCTGCTGTTCGAGACCGACGACGATGACCGACAAGCCCGCGGCGCTCCCTGGCTCGTCCGCACCGGTCCGTCCGGCACGGCTCGTGACGCGCGCCTACAAGGATACGTCCGACTCCTCCGGGACCGGCCCCCCGGCAGGTGGCGACGCCTTGAAGCGCCGCTTCCGACCGGGATCAGCCGGGTTCGGCGGGGGTGAGGCCCACGGCGTGCGGCAACGGTGACGAGGCGGCGGTCGTGCCCGGCTGGTCCCCGTGGGAGAGGTAGAAGCTCATGACCTGCAGCTCGATCGACAGGTCCACGTAGCGCAGCAGGACGTGCGGCGGCACGTTCAGCACCCGTGGCGCGAAGTTGAGGACCGAGCCGACACCGGCTCGCACCAAGCGGTCGGCGACGAACTGCGCGGCCGACGCCGGCGTGGCGATGACGCCGATCGCCGGCTGGTCGCTCGCGGCCACGGTCTCGAATTCGTCGAAGTGGTGCACCACCACACCACGGATGCGGCTGTCGACGAGCATGGGGTCGACGTCGAACAGCGACGCCACCCGGAACCCCCGGGAACTGAATCCCGGCGAGTTGGCGAGGGCGCGCCCCAGGTTGCCCAGGCCCACGATGGTCACGGGCCAGTCGCTGTCCAGCCCGAGCTCCCGGTCGATCTGCGCGAGCAGGAAGTCGGCCTCGTAGCCGGATCCGCGCGTGCCGAACGATCCCAGGAACGAGAGGTCCTTGCGCACCTTGGACGCGTTGACGCGCGCCATGTCCGCCAGCTGGTCCGACGACACCGTGCGCGCCCCCGCTCGCACGAGTTCGAGGAGAATCCGTTGATAGACAGGCAGACGGGCGACCGTCGCTTCGGGAATCCGACGCGGGCTCGACATCGCCATGGCGCGGGATGGTACCGACCCCCGGGTGCCGCGCACCAAGTGAGGTGACAACCCCAACGTGCCACGAGGCGCGACCGGCGCGTCAGACCCGTGCGAGTCAGGGTGCGCGCTGGCGGAGCTCCCTGCGCAGGGCCTTGCCGACGAGACCCCTCGGCAGGTCGTCCTCGAACCGGACCGTCGTTGGGCACTTGTAGCGCGCCAGGTGTGCGGCGCAGTAGGACCGGACGTCGTCAGCGGTCACCTGTGAGCCGGGCTCGGCCACGACCACGACCTCCACCGCCTCACCGGTCACCGGGTCGGGGCGCCCGACCACGACCGCCTCGGCCACGCCGGGGACCTCGGCGACGATGCGCTCGACTTCTGCAGGAAACACGTTGAAGCCGGAGACGATGACGAGGTCCTTGGAGCGCTCGACCACGAACAAGTCGCCGTCCTCGCCGATCAAGCCGATGTCACCGGTGTGCAGCCAGCCGTCGGCGTCGACGACGGCACGCGAGGCGGCCTCGTCGCGCCAGTAGCCGGCAAAGACGTTCGGGCCGCGCACCCAGATCTCGCCGGGGTCGCCATCGAGCACATGTTGACCGGTGTCGTCGACCACCGAGACCTCGACGCCCGGGAGCGGCCGTCCCACGGACCCGGGGCGGTGACGGCCGGTGCCGAGTGAGGTCGACACCGCGGGCGATGCCTCGGTCAACCCGTAGCCCTGCCACACCGGCACCCCGAAGCGCGCTTCGAAGCTCGCCGCCACGTCGGGATCGAGCGCGGCCGCGCCCGAAATGGCGCGCCGCACGCTCCCGAGCAACCCGCCCGTGCCTTCGTCGACGGAGCCCGCCTCGGCCCATGCCGCGAACATCGTCGGCACGCCGACGAGCGTGGTCACGCCGAGCTCGGACACTTGTCGCAGAGTCGCCACCGCGTCGAAGCGCTCTTCGAGTACGAGTCCCGCGCCGGTGGCCAGAGCCAGGCCGAGGGCGACGTTCAAGCCGAAGACGTGGAAGAGCGGCAGCGCCACCAGCGCGACGTCGTCACCCCGCACGATGTCGTCGATGCGCAGCATCTGACGGAGGTTGGCCGCCAAGTTGCCATGGGTGAGCATGGCCGCCTTCGGGTCACCAGCGGTACCCGAGGTGAAGAGGAGCGCGGCCAGGTCGTGGTCGTCACGCGGCTCGGGAGTGAGGTGCGCAGCACCGGGGGGACGCGATGCCGGCGACGCGAATTCCTCCCAGTGCGTCGTCACCGGGTCCTGAGGCGTGGCGTCCCCCCCGAGCAGCGCTGTGGCCGCCACCACCACGGGGACTCCGGCGCGCCGCGCGCCCACGAGCGGCTCGGGCGCGCCGACGAGCGCAGCGCGTGGCTCGACCACCGTGAGCTCGCGCTCGAGCTCCGCCGCAGGACTCAGCGGGTTGAGGGGAACAGCCACTGCTCCCGCGGCCAGGACGCCCAGGTACGCGACGACGAAGTCAACGGACGTGGGCCAGACGATCGCGACCCGGTCGCCCGGATGCATTCCGAGCTCCGACAACCCGGCGGCCACAGCCGCCGCCCGGGCGCGTACGTCACCCCACGTGTGCCAACGCTCCCCCCCGTACAGCGCGCGTTGGTCGGCGTCGTGCCCCTCCACGAGGGAGGCCAGGTTCACGGGCCCGCCACCGGCTTGAGCGTTACCACGTCCCCTTCGCGCACCCCGAGGACCGTAGCGGCCGCCTGTCGGTTGCATGTCAAGGCCAGGTGGCCGTTGGCGTCTTCGACCACGCCCAGCTCACCTTCGACGAGCTCGGCGAAGGTGCCGACGCGGGCGGCTCGGCACGTCGTCGACCTGGTCACGACGAGGAACGCGGCGGCGTCGCCGACATCGTCCGGACGCGCCGCGAGCTGCGCGTTCCCGAAACCGTCCACCCACTGCACCTCGGCTTCCACGCCTTGGGCACCCACGACCAATCGGGGACGCGCCAGGCGCACGAGGCTGTCGACGTCGACAGGGCTTCCGATGTCCCGCAGGGGAACACCCGACCAGAGTCCCGCGACGACCGGTGCGAACAGGTCGCGCCCGTCGAACGTGCGCGACGAGGAGCTCGGCTCCGTGGACGCCGTCGCGACCTGCTCGGCCGGTTCGGCCCCCGGTGCTCGCGCGAGCGCGACGACCGAGATCGTCCCGCCCAGGACGTCGAGCGCCCACGGGAGCAGGCCGTTGTCGGGCCCGACGAAGTGTCTCGGCCCCGACGGGGCAGCGCGTTCGACGGCCACGGCCCGTCGTTGCGATCCGACGCCGGGGTCGACGACGGCGAGGACGACACCGGGCCCGAGATACGGCGCGGCGCGTTCGAGGGCCAACGCCCCGGCGCGGACGTCGAAGGGGGGGACCGCGTGGGTCAGGTCGACGAGCGGTGCGCCCGGGGCGTGACGCGCGACGACAGCGCGCACCACCCCTGCGAACTCGTCTGCGCCCCCGTAGTCGGTCAGGAAGAAGACCGATCCCCGCTCCGGCGACTTCATCCGCCTCCCTTCCGCGCCAGGGTGGCGGGCGTCAGGGTCAGCCGGCTTGCGTGTACCGGTCGGCCAAGTAGCGGTTCACGTCGTCCTCACGTAGGCGGAACGACTTGCCGACGCGCACCGCCGGGAGGTCCCCGGAATTGATCAATCGGTACACGGTCATGTTGGACACTCGGAGCGTGCTCGCTACCTCGCGAACAGTCAGATAGCGAGCGCTCGTGACGTCATCTGCACTCAGTGGAATCACCCCTCTCCGCCTGGGGCGACTGTACGCCACTGTGACCAATGATGAAAGGCCGGGTGGCCCGAGACTGGCCGGGAACCGGGCCGCCCGTGCTCCAGGCGACGACCCCGGGCCGGCCACCGCCGGGAATCATCCGTCGCCGAGTTGGCGCGACCGCTCGGTGGCGGCGAGGACCGCGTCCACGAACGCCTCACGGACCTTGCGAGCGTCGAGGACGGCAAGCCCCGCCTCGGTGGTGCCACCGGGCGACGTCACGTTGGCGCGCAAGCGCTCCGGTCCTTCCCCCGACTCGACGAGGAGCCGCGCCGCGCCCGCCAGCGTCGCGGTGGCCAGCGTCCGGCTGGTGGCGGGCGGCAGGCCGGCCTCGGTTCCGGCCGCGATCAGGGCCTCGGCCACGAGGAAGACGTAGGCGGGGCCGGACCCCGACAGCCCCGTCACCGCGTCGAGGTCGGCCTCCGGAACCCGCACGACCTCGCCGACAGCCCTCAGGATCCCCTCCGCCCAGGCCAGGTCGGCGGCCCCGGCGCTCGACCCCGCGGCGATCGCCGCCACCCCTGCCCCGACGGTGGCCGGCGTGTTCGGCATGGCCCGCACGACCGCCGTCGGGGGCCCGAGCCAAGCCTCGAGGTGGGCGGTAGTCACCCCCGCCATGATGGACAGCACTCGCGTCACCGCACTTCCGGCGAGCTCCCGGCAGGCTCCTTCGGCGTCGACGGGCTTGACGGCCAGGACCACCTCTTCGGCACGAGGCGGATCGGTCGTCACGACGACGCCGGGGAACTCGACCGTGAGCTCGGCGCGACGTTGCTCTCGCGCCTCGGTGATCGTCACATCGTCCTTGTCCCAGCCCGATTGCAGGAGACCGCGGACGAGCGCGCTGCCCATGTTGCCGCCCCCCAGCACGAGAAGCTTCGCGGCCACGGTCGTCACCATATCCGTGGAGCTCGATACGTCATGGGTGGACACCGACGCGCGCGCCGGCCCGTCGCTCGGCCGACGCGTCGGACGGCGCGCTCGACACCGCGTTCTCGTCGCCGGAAGACGCCACGACCGAGCCGGCCGGATCGGCGCGTCCCGCGCGCTTTGCGGTTCTCGCGTCGTTCGTCGCGCGGACGCGCAGCGCGGCCCGAGGAACCCTTGGACACCGGCCGCACTTCCCCGATCGACCGCTGTCACCGACCCCTCGGGCCGCGCCGCCGCACCATAGCCGCCTCACGCGACGAGCCGCTCGGGGGCCCCGGACGGGTCAGGCAGGGCGCCGGCGACGGTACCGGCCGGCGTAGCCGATCGACATCGCCGTCGGGAAGTACGCGTCGACGTAGGCCAACACCGACCCGACGATCCGGTCGAGTTCATCCTCGCTCAATGCGGTCACCGGGACCTCGCCGACGAGGTAGACGGCGTCCTCGGCGCCCAGCGCGAATCGCATCTGGTGGAGCTCAGCGTTACGACGGAGGAGGTACTCGAACGTCTCGCGCTCGTTCACCTCGGGCGCGGGCATGACCTGCGCCTCATGGTGCACCGTTCGCTGCCGCACCGTCAGCCACACCGTCACGAAGTCCTTCTCGTCGCCCCGTAGCCGCAGGTACCAGCGGCCCAGGTCCGGCTGGTGGTCGACGGCCACCACGGCGCCCCCCTCGGCGAGGCGATCCGTCGCCCAGCGTTCGATGACGGCGTCGCACTCGGCACGCTCCTCCGGCGACGCGATGTCGGCGACGGGCACAGGAAACGCCCCGCCGCTAACCGCGAGGTCCCGGCGCCGCGGGGCGGGGGGTCAGCTGCACTCGACGAGGCGCCCGGCAGCCAGCTCCTCGTACGTCGCCCGCAGCAGCGAGGCGGCGTGTGCCCACGTGTAGCGGCGGGCCCGGACCACGGCCGCGGTGGCGAGCCGCTCGGCGAGAAGCGGGTCGGCGAGCACCGCGGACGCTGCGGCCGCGAAGGCCTCGGGATCCGGGCCGTCCACGAGAAACCCCGTCCGCCCTTCCTCCACCAACGTCGTCAGCCCGCCGACGTCTGACGCCACCACCGGCGTGCCGCACGCGGCCGCTTCCAGGGCGACGAGCCCGAACGACTCGGAGCGGCTCGGCACGAGGCACACGTCCGCGGCTCGGTAGTACGTCGACAGCAGCTCGTGCGGCTGCGGCCGCTCGAAGCGGACGCGCTCGGCGAGCCCGAGCTCGTCCGCCAGCTTCTGCAGTGACGCCAGGTGCTCGTCTCCACGCGGCCCGCTCGGGCCGCCGACGACGACCAGATGCGCGTCAGGGTGACCTTGCAACGCGTGCAGCGTGCGAAGGGCGATGTCGACACCCTTCAGAGGCTGGATGCGACCGACGAACAACAGGACCGGCGCATGTTCGAAAAGGCCGAGCGCGCGGCGCGCCTGCGGCCGGTGCCCCGGCCCGAAGAAGGCGTGATCGACTCCGGGCGGCACGACCCGGATGCGCTCGGTATCGCCGTCGTAGAGGTCGGCGAGCTGACGCGCCTCGACGGAGCACGACGCCAGGACCACCTCGGAGCAGCGCAGTACCGCCGCTTCCGCTTCGGCCCGACGATGGGGCTCGTCGCTCGACACCTCCTCGGGACTCACCTCGGCCTTCACGCGGTCGAGCGTGTGGAACGTGGAGACGAGCGGCAGCCCGAGCTCGTGCTTGATCCGGTGGCCGGCGAGCCCGGACAGCCAGTAGTTGGCGTGCACGGCATCGAACCCGGCCTCCGCGTGCAGGGCCGGGTCCATGCCCGCGCCGGAGGTCATGAGCGCGACGACGTTGTCGGTGAACTCGTCCACGACACCCGCGAGGTCCTCCTTGGCCATCGGCCCGAGGGGCCCGGCGGGCACGTGGTGCACGCGCAGGCCCGGCTCGACAGGGACCGTGGCGGGCAGCGCGTCCGACCACGCCCGGGTGTACACGTCGCACTCCACTCCGGCGCGCGCCAGCGCCGTGGACAGCTCGCGGACGTAGACGTTCATCCCCCCGCCGTCGCCGGTCCCCGGTTGCGCGAGGGGCGACGTGTGCATCGAGAGCACCGCGAGCCGTCGCACCGTGAGCGAGCCTACCTGGAGGCCTTCGCCGGCGGTCGGGGCGCTATGCACCCCCGTCGCGGACCGCGGCGTCGGATTCGGCGTGGGCGTCGTTCTCGTGCCGGAACGACAGGTAGATGCGGATGAGCGCCTGCTTCTGGTCTTCGTTGAGGTGCGGGTCGGCGAGGATCTCGCGTGCCAGGTCGGCATCGCCGGTGCCGGGCTCGAGGATGCCCGCCTGGACGTAGAGCGTCTCGGCGGAGATCCGAAGCGCCTTGGCGATCTGCTGGAGGATCTCGGCCGATGGTCGGCGCAATCCCCGCTCGATCTGGCTCAGGTAAGGGTTCGAGATCCCGGCGAGCTCGGACAGCCGGCGCAACGACAGCCGCGCCGTGGAACGCTGCTCCCTGATGAACGCGCCCAGGTCACGCCAGCGCTCGGGCAGCTGTTTGGGCATCGGCGCGCCCCGGGAAGTGATCAGTTCAACAAGCCGTCGACCGAGGCCTCGCCGGTCTTGTACCGGCTGACGATCTCCGCCTGCAGCTTGTCGATGCGCTCGTGCAACGCACGCCGTTGCTCGGAGATGCGCGCCTCCAACGCGGAGAGACGCTGTTCGATGGCGCGCAGCTCGTCGTCACTCAGATCGGGCAGCTTGCCGATGGTGTCCGCGTCGAGGACGGCGTCGATGTCGCGCGTCAGGTCGTCGTCGTGGATGTCAGGGAACATCTGCGCGGGGAGCCGCCCCGGGCCGGCGGGGCGCGGCGGTCCCGAGCCGATGATCGCCGGCAGTCGCTCGACGATCGAGTCGAGATCTGCGGAGTCTCCCTTGCTGTGGTCCAGGCACGCGTGCACGAGGTCGAGACGACCTTGCGCCACCCGGCGCAGGTACGACACGGCGGTCTCCGCGTCCTGGCACTCGGCGCGCATGGCGCGCACCTCGTCGAGCGACCGCTCCTTCAGCCCGTCGAGATAGTCCGAGGCGAAGAGCCGTTCCAGGGTGGCGTCGAGGGTGGCCATCGACGCCGATCGTACCGCCCGGTGCGCGGCGGACTCGACACCGGGCGTGCCGAGTCGTCGACGCGCTCAGTACACCGGCCCGGCCCGCCAGGCCGGCGCGTAACAGCGCACCACCCGACCGACGAGGGCGCGGCGCGGCACGCTGCCGAACGTCCGGCTGTCGGTGCTCGCCGCGGGATTGTCGCCCCGCAGGACGACCTCGCCGTCCACGATGGCGCCGATCCGCTTGACGAGAATCCGTCCGCTACGGGGATCGCGCGCCGCCACCACGTCGCCGGCTCGGGGGTGCGTGGTCCGGGTGACGAGGAGGCGGTCGCCCGGGGCCAGGGTCGGTTCCATGCTCCGCCCTTCGACCACGACCCTCCGGGGACGCACGACGACGAAGGCCGTCACCAACCCCGCCCCGACGAGCAGAGCGGCCGCGCCCATGACCAGCGGGCCGACGCCCTGGTCACGCCGCCCTGGCCAGGTCCCCCTCGACCCCCGTGTGGGTAAGGTGAACAGGACCCCCGTCGATTCCACCCTGAAAGGGACTCTCATGCGCATCCTGGATCGCCTGTTGCTCGCCGTCGACCGGATCGTCCCACCTCCCAAGGCTCATGCCCACTGTGATCTTCCCTGCGGCGTCTACGACCCCGCACAGGCCCGCATCGAGGCGGAATCCGTCAAGGCCTGCATGGAGAAGTTCAACGACTCGAACGACGACGTCTTCAAGGAGCGCGCCGTCAACATCAAGGAGCAGCGGGCCGACCTCGTCAAGCACCACCTCTGGGTCCTGTGGACCGACTACTTCAAGCCCGACCACCTGAAGAAGCACCCACAGCTGCACGAGCTGTTCTGGATGGCGACCAAGGCGGCCGGCGACACCAAGAAGACCAACGACCCGACGGTGGCCCAGGGCCTCCTCGACCAGATCAAAGAGATCGACACGATCTTCTGGGAGACGAAGAAGGGCTGACCCGCCGCCGGCTGGGCGAGGAAGCGCCGCCGGCCTCGTCAGGCGAGGGTCAGCGGCAGGTGAGCACGGCAGAAACGCGCCGCCGGGGCGGCTTCGAGCTCCGCGTCGCCGAGGGGCGTGTCGCACACCTCGCATCTGCCGTAGGTGCCCTCGTCGAGCCGTGCCAGGGCGCGTTCGACGTCGGCGAGCTCGGCCTCGATCCGGTCGATCAGGCCCGTGTCGACGTCCACCATGTCCGGATCGCCGGGGTCGACGTCTGCGCCATCGACGACGTCGACGACATCGATGACATCGACGACATCAACGTCGTCGACCAGCCCCGACTCCCCCGCGCCCACATCCACGGGCTCGGTGGCTGCCTCGGAGATCTCGACGAACTCGGTCCCGGGAAAGTCGACCCGGGGAAACTCGGCAAACGAGCGGCCGTCCACGAAGAGGATCGTACCGGCGAGAGACGACAGCAGCCGTGACCTTCTTCCACCTACCCCATCGATCCGTGGAACGGCACGCCGAAGCTGAAGATCCCGCCGTCGGCCGCCGCCAACCAGTAGCCGGCGTTGGACGGCGCGGCCATGGACACCACCGGCGCATTCAGGACGTGCCCGCCCGTCGACCCGCGGAACGCCGCGTCACCGAAGGAGAAGATGCCGCCGTCCGACGCGGTGATCCAGTAGCCGTGCCCGTCCGGCGTGGGCGCCATGCTCACCACCGGGCGGAACAACGGCGTCCCGCCCATCGAGCCGAAGAACGGCGCGTCGCCGAACGAGAACATCCCGCCGTCGGACGCCACGAGCCAGTAGCCGTGCCCGTCGTGGGTGGGGGCCATGCCGACCACCGGTTGGTCCAGCGGGTGTCCGCCCATCGAGCCGTAGAAGCGGGCGTCGCCGAACGAGAACATGCCGCCGTCGGAGGCCACCTCCCAATAGCCGTGCCCGCCCGGGGTCGTGGCGATGCCGACCACCGGGTCGACGAGCGGATGGCCGCCCATCGAGCCGTAGAAGGCCGCGTCCCCGAACGCGAACAGGCCCCCGTCGGACCCCACGAGCCAGTAGCCGTGCCCGTCCGGGGTGGACCCGATACCGACGACCGGCGCCGCGAGCGGCGTCCCCCCCATCGAACCGTAGAAGTGGGCGTCGCCGAAGCTGAAGACCCCGCCGTCCGCAGCCACCAGCCAGTAACCCTGGCCGTCGGGGGTCGCCGCGATGCCGACCGCCGGTGACGAGAGGCCGGAGTTCGCCGACGAGCTCGGCAGGTACGCCACCACCTGGTTCCACGAGTAGTCGAGGGCCGACCCACCCGTCGTGTCCACCAGGAGCTCGGTCCAACTGGGGTAGCCCTGCCATGCGGTGGCGTCGAGGCCCGCGCCCATGAGGCACGGCTGACAGGTCATCTCGAGCAGCACGTTGTTCCGGTGCCCCCAGCAACCAGACGTGTTCTGCGGCGTGCAGTCGATGTTGGACGAACCGACGCCGTCGTCGTACATCCAGTAGTACATGGCCTCGAGGGGGTTGCCCATGGCACCCGCCCAGTTGCCGCCCCACTCCGACCACGGGTAGCCGTTCGGCGGGGACGGATCCGCGTTGCGCGAGGCCGCCGCCTGCGAAGCCTGGTCGAGCGCGCTCGCCAATCCCGACAGCGCCGGCAACCCACGCGCCGTGCGCTCCAAGTTGGTGGCGACGAACATCTGGTCGTTCGGGGACAGCTGATACCAGTTGGTCGGCAGCGTCATGCCGGGGAGGCCTTCGTGCTCGCGCGCGTTGTCGATGGCCTGCACGACGGCGCCGACGCATCCGGTCGAGTCGTCGTAGTACGCCCCCTGGCAGTTCGCCAGGAAGTTCGGCGACGGCGGGATGTTCTGTGCCGGCTCCGACGGCGGGACGATCCCCCCTCCCGAACCGGTCACGGGCGAGGGCCGGGGAGTCCCAGCATGGAGAGCACCGGCCGAGGGGGCGCTCCCCCGGCCGATCACCCCTGCGCCCACGAGGGCGAGGACGATGACCGACGCCAGGGCCAGGAGCACCTGCCGGAGCGCTGTCCGGCGGAGCATCCGGGGCTCCGGCCGACCTGAGTCGAATGGAAATTGCCGCCGCACCCACCGGGTATCGGAGCACTCTTTGCGGTTATTTAGTCACGTAGCGAGAAAAGACACAGAAAGTGACCAAAGTCCTGGGCACGGACGGGGAGTTTCCCCTGCTCGGCGCCCCCCAGCGCAGTCGAAAGAGCTGGAAACCTCGTCGTCGCGCCGGGCCGGGGTGACGGGCCTCCGACCCTCGCGCCCGGATAGGAAGACATCGGAGGCCGCACGCTCGTTGGATAGCCTCGGCCGCCAACGCACCCGGGAGCCCTCGATGCCGTTCGATCTGCGGAAGTTGCTCGAAGAACGACAGGGAGAGAACTTCCGCCTGCACGCCCGCCATGTGAACCCGCAGATGGCGCGGGTGCTCAAGACCATCGGCTTCGACCGTTTCTACGTGCGCGGGGAGGGCTGCTACCTCTTCGACGCCGAGGGCCGACGGTACCTGGACTTCCTCGCCGGCTTCGGCGTGTTCGCCCTCGGGCGGGGACATCCCGCCGTGACGAGGGCGCTCCACGAAGCGCTCGACGCCGACCTGCCCAACATCGTGCAGATGGACTGCGCGCTGTTGCCCGGTGTCCTGGCGGAGCAGCTCGTCGGCCGGGCGCACGGCGGCATCGACCGCGCCTTCTTCACGAACTCGGGGGCAGAAGCGATCGAGTCGGCCATCAAGTTCGCTCGCGCCGCCACCGGAAGGACGCGCATCGTCTATTGCGATCACGCCTTCCACGGGCTCACCACGGGCGCGCTCTCCTTGAACGGCGGCCGCGAGTTCCGCGACGGATTCGGTCCCCTCTTGCCGACGGACTGCGTACCGTTCGGCGACGCCCCGGCCCTGGCGCGTGAGCTGCGTCGGGGGGACGTGGCCGCGTTCATCGTCGAGCCGATCCAGGGCAAGGGCGTCAACGTGGCGCCGGAGTCGTACTGGACCGAGGTGCAGGAGCTGTGCCACCGCCACAAGACGCTCTTCGTCATGGACGAGGTGCAAGCGGGGCTCGGCCGCAGCGGCCGCTTCTTCTGCCACGAGCACTGGGGTCTCGAGCCGGACGTCATCACCGTGTCCAAGGCGCTGTCGGGTGGCTACGTCCCCGTGGGGGCGATGCTGTCCTCGGCCAAAGTGTTCGACAAGGTCTTCAGCTCGATGGACCGCGCCGTCGTGCACTCGTCGACGTTCAGCATGAACCAGCTGGCGATGGTGGCCGGGCTCGCCACGTTGCAGGCGTTCGACGAAGAGGACATCGTCGACCGGGCCCGCCGCACGGGCGAGGCCTTCGCCAAGGCGCTCGACCCGTTGGTGGAGAAGCACGAGTTCCTGCACGAGGTGCGCGGCAAAGGCCTCATGATCGGGCTCGTGTTCGGCCCGCCGGAGTCACGCTCGATGCGGATGCGGTGGCGGGCCCTGGAGGCGATGCGCCCGGCGCTGTTCTCGCAGATGGTCGTGGTGCCGCTCTTCCACCGCCACCGCATCCTCACCCAGGTCGCCGCCGACAACGTCAACGTCGTCAAGCTCCTGCCGCCGCTCGTGGCCGGCGACGAGGAGGTCGAGTACTTCGTGGAAGCGCTCGACGACGTCCTCACCGACGCCGGCCGTGGCTCGGGTCTGTTCTGGGAGTTCGGCAAGACCATGGCGAAGGGTGCCCTCCGCCGCACGCCCACCTGATCGCCACCCGTCTCTCCGTGTCTCCTCAGAATCAGAACGGACCCGACGTGGACCTCGGCTCGTCCCACCGCGTCCTCGTCACCGGGGCCAGCGGCTTCATCGGGTCGGCTGTCGTGCGAGCTCTCGTCGGCCGGGGCGCTCAGGTGGTGGCCATGCTCGAGCCGGGAGCCGACCACGCCAACCTCGAGGGCCTCGACGTCGAGCGGGTCGAGGCGGATGTCCGCGACGCCGATGGGGTGCGGCGCGCTGTGCGCGACTGCCGGGCCGTGTTCCATGTGGCCGCGCTGTACCGCTTCTGGGCGCGCGACCCCCGCCTTTTCTACGAGGTGAACGTGGGCGGCGCGCTCAACGTCATCGAGGCCGCTCGCGCCGCCGAGGTCGACAAGATCGTGTACACGAGCACCGTCGGGACCTTGGGGCTCGAGGCCGCGCACGACGGTGGCGCCGCCCATGAAGGCCACTATCCGGATATCAGCCATCTGTTCGGGTCGTACAAGCGGTCGAAGTACGTCGCCGAGCACGAGGTGCTGCGCGCCGCAGCCCAGGGGCTACCGGCGACGATCGTCATGCCGACGTTCCCCCTCGGGCCCTACGACCGGGCGCCCACGCCCACGGGTCGGCTCGTCCTCGACTACCTCAACGGACGGGTGCCCGGGTACGTCGATACGACGCTCAACGTCGCGCACGTCGACGACGTCGCCCTCGGGCACGTGCTCGCGCTCGAGCGCGGCGGCGTCGGGCGCAGTTACATCCTGGGCGGCGAGAACTACTCCCTCCAGCGCTTGCTCGCCGTCCTCGCCGGGTTCACCGGTCTTCCCGAACCGAAGCTGAGGGTGCCCCGCGCCGTGTCGCTCGGGGTCGCCCGTCTTTCCGAACTCATCGAAGGGCGCTTGCTCCGGCGCCATCCGTCGATCCCCCTCGAAGCAGCCCGGATGTCGACGACCCAGATGGCCTTCGACGACTCGAGAGCCCGCAAAGAGCTCGGCTACGACCCCCGGCCCGCGCAGGAAGCCATCGAAAGCTCGGCGCGCTGGTTCGTCGACGAGGGATACGTCAAAGCGTCGCGTCGCAAACGCATCTCGTGGAGCAGCACCTCGTCCGCCTAGCCTGGGGTGGCGGCACATCTCTCGGCGACGCCGCAATCGGGCCGCTAGCTCATCGGGTAGAGCAGGGGACTTTTAATCCCAAGGTGCCGGGTTCGAGCCCCGGGCGGCCCACTCAAGCCATCGTCACGTCGGCCCACCCATCCCGAGATCGTTATCCCGGCCCCGGTCGGGGTTGTGTTCGATGCTCGGTTGACGGTCGAACTCGAGGGCCTTCGCACGCCATCGCACTACCCGCCTGCCCAGCTCATCGAATTGGTCATCATCGACGGCAAACTCGTCTCTGCGAAGTCTGCCAAACCGGTCCATCATTTCTGCGAAGACTGCTGCGCTGAATCCACGGTCCTTTTCCGAGGCCAGCCGAAAGAGACGATCGAGTCCAAATGTCTTCTCGACGGCCATCAGGTCGACGAAATCGCGGGCCTCTGCTCGACCGAAGAGCGCCAAGAGCTTGTCGACAGCTAGCTCCTCACCGGAAAGCATCCGGAATCCGCGGTGTTCTTCCAACGGAAAGAGGCGGGCATCGCTTGCGATGTCGACCTCGGTCCTGGCCTCGTTGTTCATCACAACAAATCGGACAAAGCCAGGGTTGTCGAGGATTCGCTCCACGTTCAGACCCGCCTCTCGGAGAGCTTGCTCGGCAACTGGGGCCAGGCGGTCCACCGTGGCAGTATCGAGTCCGAAGAAGTCCAGGTCCCTGGTCTGGCGGTCGACATCGCCGCGGACGATCAGGGCTTCTCCGCCTGCAAGCGCAAAGTCTTCGGCCCCTTCGAGACAGTTAGAACTCGTGCAACCTGCTCTTGGAGGGGGCTCACCACGCGGTTTTGGTGCCTCCGCGGCGCGCAATCCAGTCCGACCAGGCTCGTCTCACGTGTGGCGGAAGCACCAGATCCTCGAAAAGCACCTTCAGCTCGTCTGGATCGATGTAATAGCGGACGTCGTCTTCGGTCCCCTCACGAAGTACCTGTTCGTAAACGCGGATCCGATCTTCTCGCCTTCCAAGGTCATAAGAGACGGAGGGTTCACTCCAGCGAACGTGAAAGGGCAGTTCGACGACGCCGGACGCCTTCGGTGTGGGTGGATTGTCCAGGGCGTCAGGCACGGCTACAGGTCGCGATTCCGGACCAAGTTCACGGCTGCGCGTTCTCGACACAGAACAAGTTTAAGCGGATCAGGGATAGAGAACGCCTGACACTCGGGAGCCCGGAGTCCACGGCGTGGATCCCTGGCGACCCAACAATCGACCCAACATTCGCGTCGCACGGAGCTCCGTCTCGTCTAAAAGCGGACCACTGGAGCCCTCGGGCGCGGCTTTCCGTGGGACCAGATACAACCGCGTGAGAGCGGACGCGACGCCGGGACACAACGAAGCACGACCTTTTAATCCCAAGGTGCCGGGTTCGAGCCCCGGGCGGCCCACAGACAGGCCCACCGACAGGCCCACCAGCGGCCCCCACAGCCCGCGAGGACTCGTTCCCACTCGACCAGCACACCCCCAGGCGACGCCGTTCATATCCCGATCTCGGGACCTGGAGGCTCGATCGATCGTGAACGTTCCAACACCTGGCGGAGGATCGGTAAGACAGCTCTATCCTTCTCGCGACCGGCTGCTTCTTTGGATCGGATGACGTCCGCCAGGCTGGCCACGTCGACCTGGAGGGTCTCGGTTATCTGCTCACGGGTTGCACCGCGACGAAGATCGTCGTATCCCGCAGTCCCATCCGGGAGGAGCGCGACGTCGAGATACCCGTGGTCCGTGACGAACGTCCAGGTGGTGCCCCAATCGAAGGAGTTCTCGTCGAGCGGGAACTCGACCGGCCCCTCAACACCGGGAAGCCGTAACGTCGCGTTGAGTTCCCGAAGTGCGGCAGCGAGACGCCGGAGGTTGGCGCGATCTCGTGACGGTGTCACATCAACATCTCGAGTTATGTACGGCGAACCGCGAAGCTCCGCTGCCAGTCCTCCAATCACGACATATCTGACGCGGTGCCGCTCGAGAACCTCGAGAAGTTCGCCTGGACGGTAGGGAACGGCCTCAGGCACCGTTCGTCACGGAGTCGTGTCTGTGCAACTGATCGTGGAATCGAACCCTCTCCAACAGATCGGTGAGTCTCTGCGCCGGCGTCATCTTCAGGTGCTCATCGATGACGATCGCGGTCGACTCGTCGAGCGTGGAGAGGTGGACGGAGAGCTCGAGGCCGCAGCCCCGAACGGCCTCGCGCAGCGTTTCGAAGCTCGGGGTCACAGCGCCTCGCTCCCAGCGGGCGATCACCGATTGCGGCTGGCCGATCCTCTCGCCCAGCTCAGCTTGCGTCAGGCCGGCTCGCAGCCTGGCCTCCCGGATCAGGTCCCCACTCATCATGGAAGTCAGTATAGTACAAATCTGCTATATTATCCCGCGGAGTCACTCCGTTCGGCCCCCTCCCTGGGTTACTACGAAGATCCCTCGACGGCGTACCGCTTAGGCCGTCGGGGTGGGACCCATGGTCGAGCTCATTCTCAAATCCGCCCAGCCGGGTCTCAGCTCTCGGATCGGCTTGTTCAAGAGGTTGGATGCGACGAGCTGAGATCTGACGCCACCCATCGGATATGGCGGAGCAGAACCTTTTAATCCCAAGGTGCCGGGTTCGAGCCCCGGGCGGCCCACCACATCTGACCCGGTAGTTCGCCAGGACAGGTCTGTCGTGACTTATGTCAAGAACCGTCGTCGTGCAAACGTCCTGCAAACGCTTCACCAAGCCGCCGTTCGAGTGCCCCCGCCGCCGAGGGGTTGAATAAGGTCAAAGTCGCCACCGGCCACGGGGGGACGAGATGGCACGCCTCCACGGTCAAGGCGGTGCTGGAACCAGTCGGCTAAATGTCGATACCAGTCGCGTGCCGTCGGTTTGAGCACCGCCCCATGGGGTGAAGGAACTTCCGATACCGGTGCCCGGTCACGTCCCACCCGATTCCCCCTTGTTCTGGTTCTTAGCGTCTGACGCCGATGTCCACTCGCCTCTATATGCGTTCCGTGTAGAAACGAGTGGACAGTCGACGCGAGAGGTGGTCATGCCTCAAATGGCCTCATGTCTGTGACCCGTCAACCGTAAATGCCGCGTTCGCGGTACCACTCGGAACAGACAGAGTTGCCTGCAAGCACCACGGACCCGTTGGGGTGAATGTTGTCGGGGTGGCCCGAGGTGTCGGAAATGTGTAATCCACCGAAGGCTCGGAAGCGT
Organism: Acidimicrobiales bacterium; assembly: GCA_035294855.1. Taxonomy (GTDB): domain Bacteria; phylum Actinomycetota; class Acidimicrobiia; order Acidimicrobiales; family UBA8190; genus DATGKD01. The sequence continues at coordinate 12,650 of DATGKD010000100.1, read as the reverse complement.
TGGCGTCCAAGAAGACAACTGGGTCGGTGTGTCCACTACTGCAATCTGGGGCACTAAAACCGAGCAACTCCAAGTTGACGTTCGCATTATTCGCCGCGGAGCAAGTCAAACACGTCAAGGTCACACTGGAAATGGAGATTGTCGATGCCGCTGGCACTCCCGTTGCGACATTGAAAATCATCGAACCACCGGCATTGAGGTTGGCGCTGGCTAAGAAGTGAAGAGGGCCTGCGGGACGACCCGGAACTATTGCAAGGTTGCCATTGACGACTTTGAGCGGCGTCCCATCTGGTCCCACGATTTCCACGGTCTTCGGTTTGGGTGCAATCTTGGCGGTGCCTGTGGTTGCCGGTATGAGAGCCAACACAGTGCCGACGACAACTACGAGGGCCACGACGGCTCCTATTGACCGTCGCGTGTGCCTCTGACGAATGAGTCGCTGTACCACGTTCACCCCACCTCCAACGCGGCGGGACACTCGCCCCCGCTGAGGTAATGGTGCGGGTAGAAGGGTCGAAAGACAAGAGAAGTGGTGCAATCAAGACAAGGTCGTCCCTACGGCCCACGGTAGAGCCAGGGTGCCACGCATCCAGGCGAGGGCCGTGTTGGAGCGGTGGGCTGGACGAGCCCGCGACGGTGTTCAGCAGAACTCTCGTTCTGGACTTATCCGATGATGCGTACCATCCGCGCCGCTGGACCGAACGGGGTCTCGGCAGTCCCGTCGTCGACGACCCCGGCCGACCCGACGACAAAAAGCCATGGCATGGGGATTGGCAGTCACCGCAACCGGACGAACCCCCGCACGACGGCTCGACCGACGATGTCGTTGACGAGGGCCAAACCGATACCTTCCCGCATCCGCTCAGCGGTCAAGAAGACGGGGCGCGTCGTTGGTAGCAGAAAGGCCCGGCACCGCGGACGAGGCCCGAGAGCGTTATCTGCGACCGGCAACATTGCCATCAGTTCGCGCGCGCAGATGGGTCACGGAGGTCACAGCCGCTTGGAGTTGACGGATGGCAGAGTCAAGCTCGGCGCTGACGCTGTCCAGTCCATCCCCACGAGCAGGTCCGCCTTCATCGCAGCGTGTGTGGATGAGCAACCCGGCTCCGTAGATATGGGAAACCGCATCGTCGACCAGGTCCATGATCGCGTTGACGTCCTGGTTGAGTGGTCGTTCGGTCTGGCGGTCAGTACGCGGGTGCTCGTCATTCGGACGAGCAAGGTCAGGTGAGCGCTGAAGCACCCCATCCATGACGCCATCTCTTTCCTCGGCGTCACCGGGGACTCGGGCTTCGTCGATGGCCTCCCGCCAAGCTAGGGGAGCACCTGCGGTGAACACTACTCCTTAATGCGGAGGCTAATCAGGAGATGAGCCTTCAGGCAGCCTTGTGGGCTCTCTTCGCTGCTCGCGGCCCATGCGTCGCCGCGGGCTTGGCTGTTGCTACAACCGCCTGGCGCGTCTCATCCAGCACCTTTTGGGCGAACTCGCGCTGAATCCTCAGAAGCTCCTCGACAGCCTCAAACACGTGCTTCCTTAGTTCGCGGACGAGAGGCATCTCGACCGGCATGAACTCGGCGACGGCGTCAGCCCACTTGCGTCCGACTTCGAGGACCGCCTCTTCGCTCTTGCGAACGAACTCAAGAACCTCCTCTTGGATTGATGCAGCATCACGGGGTGCCATGACACCCTCCTTCCAGCAAGCCAAGAAGACCTGCTCGATACCAGCATACGGAAGGGGCTTCCAACCAGGAAGGGTCGAAGGGCTCTTATCTCATCGGCTCGTGCGTTCGATGAACTCGCTGCTGGGGAACCAGTTCTCGCTTTGAGTGGCTCGTAGCGGACTTCGTAAGGCCGGACACGCCATCGCCCGGTGACGACATCACTGTCGAACCTCGGTCCCGCGAGCCCACCCTGGCATCCCACGTACGTGAACTCCAACGTGCCCTCGGCGTGGGCAGCGACGATTTCAGCGCCCGTCATCCTGGCGTCCGCGTGTGTGCCGAACACCGGACCACGCGAAGCGTGAGAGCGGACGCGACGCCGGGACACAAGGAAGCACGATCTCTTAATCCCAAGGTGCCGGATTCGAGCCCCGAGCGGCCCACCGCCAGATTGTGTTGTTCCTGGTGATGCCCGTCATTTCGCAATCGGGTGATCCCCGACACGTGTTCGGTTGATGTCCCACACCTTGCCCGCCATCCTGTTCCGAGGGTCGGGAGGTGGCCGATGCTCAGGGAGCTCAGCAAGGTGGAACAGCGTTATGACGTAGAGGCCGACTGACCTGAGCTGAGGTCGGAGAGCGGACGGCGCGAAGCGCGGCCGCCTTGTCGTGGGGGGCACCTACGCCCCCGACGCATCAGCGCTTCTCCGAACGCCACCGCCGGTACAGCTCGGTGAGCTCCTCGCGCGCCTGGGGCGACAGGTCCTCGGCGTCGACCGTTCCCGCGAGCCTGATCGTGATGCGGATCTGCTCGAAGTACTCCGAGCAGTTGGGACACTTGTCGAGGTGCGCCTCGAAGCGGCGCCGCTCCCGGCGCGAAAGAGTGCCCTCGAGATAGTCGGTCACGAGCTCGACCGCCTGCTGACAAACCAGATCCCTGCGGCGAATCGACAGCATTGGTCAGTCCTTCTTGACGTGCGGTTCCAAAGCGGAGCGCAGGCGGGCCCGCCCGCGGTGCAGGAGGATCCGCTGGTTGCCCGAGCTGATCCCGAGCACGTCGCACGTTTCGTCGTTCGAAAGCCCCTCCACGTCGCGCAGGAGGACGACTTGGCGCTGGCGGGCGGGCATCTCGTCCAGGGCCGCCTTCAAGATGGGCGACCACCGGGCGGCGTCCAGCCGGTCCTCGGTGTCCTCCGCCCACCGCTCGACTGGCTCGGCCCACTGACCCTGGGAGTCGAAGCGCGCCGGGTCGACCGTGTGCAGCTCGGCGACAGGGGCGTGGCTGCGCTCGCGTGAGCCGGCCGAGCGCGCCCGGTTCGCGGCGATGCGGAACAGCCACGTCTTGAACGACGAGCGGCCTTCGAAATCGTCCAAGGCGCGCACGACTCCGAGCCAGGTGTCCTGCACCACCTCTTCGGCCACGGCGGAGCTCACGACCATCGAACGCGCCAAGCGGAGCATCGCGCCCTGGTACCGGTCCACCAGCACGACAAACGCAGCTTCGTCGCCGGCGCGCAGTCGCCCGAGAAGCTCGACGTCTGTTTCCACCGGCCGCAGCGTACGGCTCGGGCGCCTCGCCCGGGACGCGCCCTGTCACGAGGAGACGCCAGCGGTCCGGCCGTCGGTGCGTGTCGGGGTGTGCCCATGTGGCTCAGTCCCGCGACGGCCCGGCGGTGTTACGCGTGCCCCCTGGCGGAGGTCGGGCGGCCACGACGTAACGCTTGGGCATGGTTCGGAGACTGAATGCTCGGGGCCGCTGTGCAACCGCGAGCGGCACGACCACCAACGGCTCCGAGCAGCACACGTGCAGGACGCCGACACGCCGAGCAACGTGAACGACTTGAGGAGAGAACGATGACGAAACTCACCCGTGTGGCCCTCGGAGCCAGCGCCGCGGTCGGCCTGTCCGCTTGGATCGCGCCTGTCGCGGCCGGGGCCGAAGGGCTCTCGCCGGCAGGGGATGGGGGCAGCGACGCGGTGTTCGTCCAGACCGACAACCCGACCGGCAACCAGGTCATCGCGTACCACCGCTCCGACGACGGCACCCTCACGCTGGCAAAGACCTATGGCACCGGCGGGTTGGGCGGCGTGCTCAACGGCTCGACCGTCGACCACCTGGGATCGCAGGGCTCGTTGGCATCGGACCCCGCCCACGGCCTCATCTACGCGGTGAACGCGGGCAGCAATACGGTGTCGGTGTTCTCCGTCGACGGGGACCGGCTCAGGCTGCGGCAGGTGCTGGACTCAGAGGGCACCTTCCCGGTCGGCATCGCGGTGCACGGTGACCTCGTCTACGTGCTCAATGCCAAAGACGGCGGCAGCGTCTCGGGCTTCCGGGCGTCTGATGGTGTGCTCGAACACATTCCCGGGTCGACGCGTGCGCTCGGGCTCGTGATCCCGACCGACGCCACCCAGTTCACCCATACGCCGGGGCAGGTCGCCTTCTCCCCCGACGGCTCGCAGCTGCTCGTCACGACCAAGGCCAACGCGGCCGGCAACGACGTCCTCGTCTTCGGCCTCGAGCCCGACGGGCGTCTGTCGTCGTCACCGGTGGCCAATCCCCTGCCGGGGACCGTCCCGTTCGCCATGACGTTCGATGAGGACGGCCACGCCGTGATCGGCGAGGCGGGCCCGAGTGCCCTCGCCACCTTCAAGCTCCACGCGGACGGCACCATGAGCCAGATCGACCTGCTGTCGAGCGGTCAGCCCGGTCTGTGCTGGGTCACCCCAGCGGCCGACTTCTTCTATACGGGCAACACGGCCAGCAATTCGACGAGCGGGTACCGCGTCAGCGACGACGGCCACCTCGCGTTGCTGGGCGCCACCCCCACCGACCCGGGCACAGTCGACTCGGCGGCGTCGTCCAACGGTCGATTTCTCTACGTCCAGACGGGCGGCAAGGGGATCGTCGACGAGTTCCGCGTGAACGCCGCCGGCACCCTGACCTCGATGGGGTCGGTCACCGTGTCGGGAGCGGCCGGCGGCGAGGGGATCGTCGCCTTCTAGTCAGTTCCGACGCACGTGGATCACGTGGTGCTGATGCCGGCGGCCGGTCCTGGCGCCGTCGGCATCGCCGGATTCGATGAAGAGGCGACCAGCGGCGAGTTCACCGAACGGGAGGTCTCGACCGGCGTCGAATGGCGCGGTGTTGCTACCGATCGCCGATCACGACCGTCCATTGCCGGATCGCCCAACTCTTGACGAGGCCTTCGCGAACATAGGGGTCTCGCTGCACGAACTCCTTCACCACCGAATCGTCGTCGGCATCGAAGACGAGCGCTGCCCCATCGGGTGGGTCGGCGTAGGCACCCGCCAAAAGGAGCTCGCCTCGCTCCTTCGCTTCGCGCGCGAGCTTGAGGTGTTCTTCACGAAACTGCGGCCGGCGCTCCATGTAGTCGTCGACCAGGTCGTAGAGGAGCATGAAGTACACGCCATCAGCTTGCCATTGCCAGTGCCCCCCATCGCAGGTCCTGCGGTTGCGGCACCAACGATGGGTCCCGGCGCAACGACCGCTCGATCCCTCCCGGACCGGCGCCGCCCTACGCTCCGGACCATGGGTGCGGTGCTGCGTGAGATCGTGATCGATTGCCTGGAACCCAGTCGGGTGGCCCGGTTCTGGGGCCAGGTCCTCGGCTGGGACGTGCAGGAACAGGACGACTACTTCTGGATGTCCGCCTCCGGTCAGCCCTTCCCCGATATGACGCTGGTCTTCGCGCCGGTGCCCGAGGAGAAGACGGTGAAAGACCGCATCCATCTGGACGTGAGCCCCGTTGGCTGCGATCAAGCCGAGGAGGTGGCGCGCATCCTGGACCTGGGTGCGACTCGGGTCGACGTCGGCCAGGGTGACTCGCCATGGGTGGTGCTGGCTGATCCCGAAGGCAACGAGTTCTGCGTCCTGAGACGCCGAGCCGACGTCTAGCGCGGACCGGGACAAAGGCCGCGATGCCCGTCACCGTGCGGTCGCTCGGGACTTGGTCCTCGTCTGCGGGTTGACGGGCTGCTTGGATGGTCGAGGGTCATCATGGCGGCGACAACCAATGGTGCAACGGAGAACGGCGTCTCACGCTGTGGCGCCGGGGACTTCTCGGAACTCAGAGAATTCCAGTCCCAGATGTACGGGCACCAGCATTGGCTGCTGGACCAAGCCCAGTTCGACTGGCTCTTTGTCCGTCACCCCTATCGATCAGGACGGGGCCCAGCTATCTGGATCTGTCGCCGCCACGGCAGGATCGTGGGCACCGAAGCGGGAATCCCCTTCGCCATGCAGGTGGGCAGTGAACAGTACGAAGCCCTCTGGGGGATCGAGCTCATGGTGGCCCCAGAGTGGCGTGGGCAAGGGGTTGGGCCGGCCGTTTCGAAGGCGCTCCGGAGCGCGAGCAAGGCCGCGTGCGGCCTGAGCCTCTCCGGCGGTGCCCGCCGACTGCTGGTGCGAACGGGCTCGAGTGACATGGGCATCATGGCCATGTACCTCCGGCTGATCGACCCCCGGGGCTACCGGAAGGCGCCAGAAGCGCCTCATCGGTTCTTCACGGCGATCAGTCCGCTGGTCCGCCCCACGCTCTGGCTGCTCGATCGGGTCCGCCCCGTGCGGAGCCGGGACGTCGAGCTCGTGGCGGTCGACGAGTTCGACGATCGAGTCGACGAGATCTGGCGCCGAGTGGCGCCGTCCTATCAGATCCTGAGCGTTCGCGATACGACGTGGCTGCGCTGGAGGTTCGACGACAGCCCGAAGCGGCTCAGCTACCGTCGCTTCTACATCGTGCGTGACCACCAACTGGCCGGGTACGTCGTGCTCCGTCCCACGACCTGGCGTGACTCTCCGGCCCTGTCGATCGTCGACTATCTCGTATCGCCCCGCGACCTGGCCGCTACGATGGAGAGAGTCGCGCGCCTGGCACGCGCCGAGAACGTGGTTGCCCTTCTGTGCAACACGCTGAACCCTCAGGCCCGCCGCGCGCTGCGCTCGGTCGGCTTCCTTCGTCGACGCAATCAGGGTTTCCGATTCGTTGTGTTCACCCCCGACGAGGACGAGGTGACCACGATGATGCGCGATCCGTCGCGATGGTTTCTCACGTCCGCCGACAGCGACATCGAAATGTCTGGCTGAGCCGGCCGGGCAGCCCGCTACGGCGCCGGGCGCCCGAGACGGGCTGGTCGAAGCCGTTTGGCATCGCGCTGGACGGGGTCGTTGGCGTGGACGGCCATTGACCGCTGCACCTTTGCCAGGAGGGTGAGCAGCTGCTCCTGCTCCCGAGCGGTCAGGGCATCTTCGATGATGACCCGTTCGCGGGCATAGAAGGCGGGGAGGATGGCGTCGACGATGGCCGTGCCCGCCTCGGTGATGTCGATGAGCAGCTTGCGCCGGTCATCGGGGTGCCGGCTCCGACGGACGAGGCCCGCCTTTTCCAGCGTGTCGAGGAGCGATGTCATGCTGCCCGACGTGATGATCAGCCGTTCGGCGATCACACTGGGTTCGAGCGGCTCACCGGCGCCGTCCAACACCGCAAGCGCCTGCTTCGCCGTCGCCGAGATGCGGTGGTCGTCCCACACCTGGCGGTCGTGCAGGCCGATCAGGCGATCGCCCGTGCGGACGATGTTGGCGTAGCACTCGGTCGCGGTGGCGCTCGCGCCGGGGAACTCCTTCTCGAAGTCCTCATCCACCTGGATCATGGGATCCGAGACGCGCCGAGAGGAGCGACCGGACCGGTCGCTCCTCGAGGGCGCGGCGCGCGACTGGGCGGCTGGTGTCAGAGTGCGGCTTCCTCGTAGAACTCGATGCGAGGCGGACCAGCGACGCCGCCCTTCTGCATCGCCTCCGGCAATGATGGGTCGGACGCGAACGCGTGGGCGTTGGCGAGCGACGGCCACTGGGTGATCACCATCACCTCGTTCGGGTCGCCCTCGTCCCGCAGCACCACGTCCCCGGTGCACCCGTGGCTCTTGCGGACGCTGCCGTGCTCGTCGTATGCGGTCCGCCATGCCTCGTAGTTCTCCACCCGATGCCGAACGGCGACTGTCGCCATGAGATATCCCCCTTGGTCATGAGACTTGAAGTCATGTCTCTTGGTATCAAGTTAAATGACCCCGAGGAATCTGTCAAGCCCTCGCTCATGGAGATCCCGAGGTGGTGAGCACCGGTGGGGGGATTGACGGCAGCCACAGGGGCTCGGGACGAATGCGCCCCTCGACGAGCCGTGGTCGCGGGGCGCGCGCCACCACCGCCAGGCCCATGGCCACGGGGATCAGCGCAGCGATCAGGAACGCTGCCGCCGTGAGCGGGGGCGATGCGACCGCAGCGATCCACGGCAGGCCGTAACGAGCGGCGGCGATCCAGGCAAGGGATCGCCAGGGTGGGCTCTCGCGTACGAAGTCGAGCAAGAGCAGGAAGACGCCCACCGCCAAGAAGTAGTAGTTCCACATGGACACCTCGAAGACGAGGCGTGCCGAAAGGCAGGCGAGCGTCAGGCCGATGAGCGGTACCGGTTGGGCGAGGCGCTCTCGCGCCCGCCACCAAGCCCACAGCGCAAAGCCCCCGCCCAGGACGACCGGGAGGTCTCTCGCCATTTCGAGCTTGGTCTGTTCGGCGATGGCCATCAATCCCAGCACCGTCGGGGTCTTGATGATGCCCACCCCCGCCACATAGATACCGCTCAGCGCGTGGACCGTGTCGATCCGGTCGGCAAGGAAGAAGGGGACCACGCCGAGCCCCACCACGCCGACGAAACAGGTGACGATCCGGGCTCGACTGCGCCATCCCGGGGCCGAGGCGATCACCGCGAGCAGCGGCAGCACCGCGAATTGCTTGCACAGAAAGGCAAGTCCCAGCAGGCCGCCCGCCACGTACCATCGCCCGCGGCGGAGCTCGGCGATCCCCCAGCACGCGAACCCCACGCACATGAGGTCCTGGGGGTGGAAGCTCTGGGCGATGGCGTCGGTCGTCGCGGGGAGCGCGACGAGCCCCACGACGAGGATGCCCTCGCCGACGGTGCGTCCTCGTCCCATCGCACGAACGAGCATGACGACACCAGCCAGGAGCACGAGCCACGCGGCGACCACCAGCAGGGCCTGCGACCGGTACCAGGGTGGAAGCGGCGTGAGGTGCGCCGAACGAGGCGCGCTGCACGGGTCGAGAATCGGCAAATAGAACCGGGACATGGTGCCGCGCAGGGCGGCGGGGATCGCTTTGCCGTCGCACCACCGGGGTGCGCCGATCCAGGGACGAAAGGCGACGACGAGCGGCGCGGTCAGGAGCGGGTAGCCCGGAGGGTCGGGGACGAGCGTCTGCTGCTGGGCGAGCCGGAGGTCACCGTGGGAGATGGCCGTCGTCGGAAAGGTCACCGCGTGGGCGTCGGTTTCCGCGGGATTCGGCCCTCCTCTGACCAGGAGGATGATCACGAAGGCGGCGGTTGCCGCCGCGTACACCGAAGACGACCAGGCGCCCGGCACGGGTCTTGCCACGAACTGACGCCAGCTCCTGCCCATCAACCCCGGTCCCGCCACGCTGCGAGAGTCTGTCCGCTCTCTTCGCGACGAAGGTAGCCCATCCGTTCGCATCTCGCCGCCGAAGGGGGACGGGTCATGTTCCCGGAGAAGGCTGTCGATCCGGGCCCCGGCCGTTCGTCGTCGATGTGAGAACCCAGACGCACGACATCACAGGGAGGAGCCCAACCATGGATGCCCGTCTCAACGTGTTCGAGAGCGAAGCTGCGATGAAGTTCGTGAAGTACGTCAACTCCGCAGGTCGTGTCGTCGCCGATTCACCCCTGCCGGCCGCGACGCAAGAGTTGGTCAAGCTGCGGGCCAGTCAGATCAAGGCTGTGGCTTCTGTACCGACATGCACACCAAAGATGCCGCTCACGCCGGAGAGAGCCAACTGCGGCTCAACCTTGTGGCGGCGTGGCGGGAAGCGACCGTCTTCACCGAGGCCGAGCGCGCCGCGCTCGAGCTCACCGAGCAGGGCACCCGGACCGCCGACGCGGCCGGGGGCGTCACGGACGATGCCTGGGACGAAGCCGCCCGTCACGACGACCGGGAGCAGCTCACGGCGTTGGTGTGCCTGATCGGCCTCATCAACATGTACAACCGGATGAACGTCATCGTGCGCCAGCCCGCCGGCGACTACCAGCCTGGCCAGTGGAACTGAGCCGCGGGGTCGTCAGCCCGCTGGCATTGACTCGCGCTCGACCGGCAAGGAGGAAGGAGCTGGCGCGGTCAGCTGGGTGGCGATGATGCAACGGTCACGTCCCGTCTCCTTGGCGGTGTAGAGCGCCGCGTCGGCGCGGGCGACGAGGCGGTCCGGGTCGTCCTCGGCGGTGGCCATCGCACCGCCGACGCTGACTGTGACCACCGTTGCGTGGTCTCCCATGTCGAAGGCCTTCCTGGCGACCGCCTCACGGACGCGTTCGGCGGCTGTTATCAGCCCGGACCGGTCGGTGTGCGGGGTGAGCACCACGAACTCCTCGCCCCCCCATCGCCCGACGTGGTCGTTGATCCGGAGGCTTTCTTTCGCTCGACGCGCGACCTCCCTGAGGGCGCCGTCCCCACCGCTGTGACCGAAGGCGTCGTTCACTTCCTTGAAACGATCGACGTCGAAGATGAGCAGTCCCAACTCGGTCCCGTATCGACGGTGGTCGGCCAGCATCTTCCTGATCGCCTCCTGGGTCGCCCTGCGGTTGGGAAGCTGCGTCAGCTCGTCGGTATGAGCGGCTCTGTCAGCGGTTGCCCGAGCCTCCCGAGCCTGGACCAGGAGCAGCAAGACCGCCCCGCCGGCGAAGGCGAAGGCCCCCAGGAACAACCACGGCAGGAGAGTGGAAAGCAAGCTGATCGGCTGGTACAGCTCGGTCTGCGGGACCGTCACGACGAGGCGCCAAGGGGTGGAGGCGACCGACACGACCGCGTAGGCCCGGGTGACGCCGTGCGATGACACGTAGTCACCGACCGCCACCGACCGGCCGAGGGCCGTGGCGAGCGGGGGTACGAGCGCGGCGAGCGGCGCGGAGTGTTCCGAGCTGGACGCGATGACCCAGCCGTGCGCGTCGACGAGGTAGGCGGCGCCATCGCGGTACGGCAGCATGTGATGCAGGTAGATGCCCATCGGTTTCGTCTGGAGGTCGTACGCGCCACTCACGACCCGACGACCGAATGGCGTGTCGAAAGGGGTGGCGAACGCAACGACCGGCAGGTGGTCCGCCGCCGACGCGACGACATTGGATACCGCGGGAATACCTGCTTCCGCGCTGGAGAGGTGGGCGTAGTACGGCGCGAGCTGGGTGCCGATGAGCGAGGCCTTGTAGGGAGCTACGTCGAGCAGATCCCCGGCGGCGTCGAGCAGAACCGACGGTCCGAATCCGAAGACGTTCCGGAAGCTAGTGAACTGCGCCTGGCTGACCGTTGGAGTGTCGAGCGCCTGCTCGGCGAGCATCCGCTCCCTGACCAGGATGTACGACGTGTAGGACTGGAGGAAGCTCGCCCCGGCGGTGTCGCGCACCGCGAAGCGTTGGATGAGGTCCTCCCGGGTTCCGACCTGCGCCGAAACCTCGGCGGCGGTGAGACCTCCGAGCAATGCCAGGAAAGCCACGCACGACGCGCCGCGTACGACCCAACGACGTATGCGTATCCGTTCGGCCGCTCCGACGGCTGCCGACACGATGTGCTCCCTTGGCCGCCCAACAAGTTCGCGCGAGACATCGACGTTCGTCCGATCCGGCTTGAACAGACTCTTTCGTCGGCACAACGGCGTGCCAACGGCGCCGTTGGGAACCGCCCGGGTAACTTGACCTGAACTCCAGCAGGATGGGTGAGGAGCGAGATGCTTTTTATCGAATACGACGTCAACGCGGCCGGGGAGATCGAGCTCGTGGCGCTGGTGAACGCCGTCGAGGAAGCCGGCGAGGATCCCGACGGCGAGGCATGGCGAGCGTGGCGCGCGACGCACGAAGACGAAGGCCTGGGTTGCGCGGCCGTCCCCCCCGCAGAGCTGGCGGCCCTCGAGCGCACCGAGGACCCGGCCGAGCTGCGCGCCATCGTCGAGCGCGTCATCCTGGCCGACCGCACCACCAAGGAAAGCCCCCGGTGAGCACGACCAGGTCCCAGCTGTACCGGCTCGCTCGCGACCTCGGGAACATCGAGGCCGTGGAGCACGGCTACCGGCGCGGCGGGCTCGCCGGCGGCGCCGAAGGCGCCATCGAGCGTCAGGTGCGCAGGACGATCTACCGGACGGGCAACCGCCAGATCAACCGGTTCGTGCGCGCCGTCGGGCTCGGGCCCCGGCGACGCTGACGTTCCGTCGCGGCGCCGCTTCGCGGCCGACCGGTTCCCCGGCCGGCCGCGTCAGCGCCGATGTCAGGGATGGACCCTGATGTGGTTGCCCGTCGAGGAGACCGATGCGGTCGCCCCACTCTTCGCCACGATGTTGATGTCCTTCGACGGCGAGGTCACGTAGCCCTTGTTGTTCGACACCGTCCCCGAGATCATGTTCCCGGCGAACTGGGCCTCCATGCTGATCGCGTAGGTGGGGTTGGTGCCCTCGGTGGCACCCATCAACGCGAATTTGTTGTTGGACACGGTCCCGGAGATCGACCCGTTGCACGGGGTGCTCGTGCAATTCCCGTTGTTGTAGCCCGCCTCCATGATGATGCCCCAGCCGCCGTACCCCGACAGGTTGTTGTGGGACGCCGTCTGACCGGTGATCGAGCCGGCCAGGTCGGACAGGAAGAACACGCCCTCGCCCGGGTACACCGTCGCCGGCGAGGTCGAGGTGTCCGTGCCCGAGATGAGGTTCTTGACCTTGTTGTACGCCACGGTCGCGGTGCCGTTGTCCTCGAGGAGCGCCCCTTGGAACGTGCCGGTGATGGTGTTGTGGGTGATGGTGGTCGTCGCCGCGTTCTTGAACGTGTCGATGCCGATCGGGAAGTCCGTCCCGGCGTTGGCGTCAGCGGTTCCCTCGGAGATCACGTTCTTCGTGATCGTGACCGAGTCGCTGGCGGTCTG
>DATGKD010000099.1:0-13141 GCA_035294855.1 Acidimicrobiales bacterium | reverse complement strand
GGAGCCGTCCTCGAGGTGGGTGCCGGCACGTACTCCTTCGCAGGCGCGCCCGGCGCGTCGTGAACCGGAACGAGGTGGCCAATGGACATCGCCGTCATCGGAACGGGCTTCATCGGAGGCGTCCTCGGACGCGCGCTGGCTGACGCCGGCCACGAGGTTGCGTTCGGATCCCGTCACCCGGACGACACCGAAGTGGTGGGGAACACGTCGGCGAGGGTCACGTCGCTGAGGGAAGCCTGTGCGACGCGCGACGTCGTGATCCTGGCGCTCCCGGGCCGGGCCGTGCCGGAGCTGACGGCACAGCTCGGCGACGCGCTCGTCGGCAAGCTCGTGATCGACGCCACCAATCAGATGGGCGCGGATGCGGCCAACAGCCGGGCGCAACTCCCTGCGGGCATCCGGTATGCGCGGGCGTTCAATACGCTCGGCGGCGAGAACATGGCGGACCCCCTCTTCCCCGACGGACGTGCGGACATGTTCTTCTCCGCACCGGAGGCCGACCGGCAGCGGGTGGAGGAGATCGTCGAGGCCGTCGGGCTCCGCCCCGTGTACGTCGGCCCCGACGAGGAGGCGCTCGTCGACTGCCTCTTCCGCTTGTGGGTGAACCTCGCCGTGAAGCAGGGCCACGGACGGCGACTCGCCCTGCGCGTCCTCGGCGGGTCGTGGGAGCCGCGCCCGGCCTGAGCGGGGAAAACGCTCAAGAAACGCTCAGAGTGAGCCGATGTCGACCACGGGGCGTGATGATCGGATCGACCAGGGGAGCGCCAGTCTCGGCTGACGTCTACCTCCGAGGAAAGGCCTCGTTGTTGACGCGGGCGATCCGGGCTCTCGCCGGAGACACGACGCCCGCTCCGCCGACCGTCCGGCATCCCAAGCCCGCCGCCCGTCGTCCGGTGCTGACGGCGGTGCCGACGCACCGAGCCCCGCCGCCGGCGCCGTCGGCCGCCGAGCTCCCGGATCCGCCCGCGCCGGTCGCGACCGTCGTGCGCGGGGCGCCGGCGGGGCCCGGACTGGTCGATCATGGGGTCGGCACTGCCGCACCGTCCCAGGACCGCGGGGCGCCGGAACCGATCGCCCGAGGCGTCGCCGTCGCGGTGGTCGACACCGACCCCCTCGTGCGCACGGTGTTGAAGGACCACGTCACGAGCCTCGGCATCGACGCGGTCGCCCACGACAGCCTGGCGTCACTCGCCTTGTCGCCGGCGGCGCGCGAGCCGCTCGTCGTCGTGGTCGGGCCGTCCGAGCCGCCGCCCGCCGTCGTCGAGCATCTGCAGGAGTTCCTGGAGGCCGGGCCCGACCGCGGTGCGGTCGTGCTCCTCTTCGACATGTCGGCCGAAACCGTGCGTTCGGCATTCCGGGCGGGCGTGGACGACGTCGTGGCGGTGAACGCCGACGACGCCGAGCTGGTCGGCGCGATCGGGCGCGCCGTGTCCCGCGTGCACACCGGCCTCGAAGAGGCGAGGCCGCCCGCGCCGGTGGTGGCCCCACCCGTGGCCACGCCGGCCGGCCGCGTCATCACCATGTTCGGCGCCAAGGGCGGTACCGGCAAGTCGGTCGTCGCCGTCAACCTGGGCGTCGCCCTCGCCCGGCAGGGAGCGACGCCCGTCGTGCTCGTCGACGCCAACCTCCAATTCGGCGACGTGGCGCTCATGCTGCAGCTGCGGCCGGAGCACACGATCGCAGAGGCCGTCGTGGCCGGCGACCGCCTCGACGGCGACCTCCTCGGAGAGTTGCTGCTGCGGCACAAGCCGAGCGGCCTTCTCGTCCTCGCCGCGCCTCCCGATCCTGTCGCCGGAGATCGCGTCGAGCGGGCGGACCTCGGCAAAGTGCTCGACGTCCTCCGGGAGCGCTGCGCGTACGTGATCGTCGACACGTCGCCACGGATGGAGGAGGCCACGCTCGCCGCCCTGCAGGCTGCGGACGACATCCTGATGGTGACCAACCTCGACATGACCAGCCTGAAGGACGCCCGGCTCGGTATGCAGACCTTGGGCGTCCTCGGCATCGCGACGTCCCGGGTGAAGCTGGTCATCAACCAGTCGTCGAGCACCAACGCCCTGTCGCAGGCCGACGCCGAGCGCGCCGTCCACGCCAAGGTGCACACCGTCCTGCCCAACGACCCCGCCGTGGCGGAATCCGCCAACCGCGGGGTGCCCGCCATGTTCAGCGCCCCGACCTCGCGGTTCGCGCTCACGGTTGCCGAGCTCGCCCGGTCGCTGCGGCCGAGGCCTGCGGCGGCGACCGCCCGGGGGCCGGCCGCCAGGGAGGGCGCGTCGTTGCGCTGACCGGGAACTCGGGGCCCACCTGGAGCGTCCAAAGGACCGAAAGGGGGACAGGGTGACGAAGAAGCCCGTTTTCGTCCTAGCCGGTCTGGCCGCGTTGGTGGTGGCCGCCGCGGCCGTTTCGACCGCCTACGGAAAGAGCGCCCCCCGGACGCGGGACGCCACCGCGTCGGTCGCATCGGCGGGAGAGGCCGCGGGCCAGCCGCCCGCCGGAGCAGGTCAGCCAGGGGTGTCCGCCGGCGGCCCCGCCGGCGGCCGCTCGGCGATGCCGTGCGAGGCGGCAGGCTCCGTCCCCGGGTCGTCGGGGTCGTCGGGTTCGTCGGGTTCGGCCAGCGCTTCGCCTGGGGTCGTCGCGCCGGCTCAGACCGCAACCCATCTGTTCACGCGCACCACCTCCGACGGGGTGACGATCCGCGTCTACCGGGTGAGTTCCGGGCCGATCCTCGGCTGCGGCTCGTCCGCCGGCGGACAGACGATGTTCGTCCCTGTCTGCGGCGGCGACCGTGACATGGTCGAGATGTCGGACACCGCCGCCGTCGGCCAGGGCGAGCTGGCGGTGGACGAGCCCGTTCCGGTGACTGCCTCGACGCCGCTTCCCGCCCACGTCGTGTCGCTCCCGGCGAGCGGCGCCTTCGGCGTCCTCGAGGGCGATCCGGTGTGGTGGGTGGCGGTGCAGGTGGACACCGGCGTGACCGGGGTCGAAGCGGACTTCGCCGACGGAACGACAGACGTCATGGCACCGGTCAACGGGGTCGTCGCGCTCGCCCACCATGTCACCGTGCCGGGCGGTTCCGACCCCTCGGAGGTCCAGGCCACGCTGCGCCTGCTGGACGGCGGTGGCGGCGTCATCGGCACCGTGCCCGTGCCTTCGCCGGCGCCGACTCCCGTGCCCGTGCCCGACCCGGCGCCGGCCCCCGCAGGCACGGTCCCACTCGCGACGGCTCCCCCCGCAACCCCGCCGTCCCCCGCGTCCGGAGGCGGCACCACCGCCAACTCGGGCGGGTCGACAGGAGGCTCGGGCGGGTCCGGCGGTTCGGCGGCAAGCGGTTCGGGTTCGTCCTCGAGCACGGCGATCGCCTGCCCGCTCGTCCCCACGCCGTCACAAGCGCACTCGTAGACCCTCGGCGTCCAGCCCGCCCCCGGGACCGGTGATTCCGCTCTCCCAGGGTCGCCCCTCGCTAGCCTTTCCGGTGCGCCGATCCCGAACCGCGCTGCGTCGGGTGGCGATTCCGGGGCTTTGGTGGCATGACGGCGACCGGACGCGGGTATCGAGGCTGTAAGGAGTGCGAGTCGCCGGCAGCCCCTGCGGGGCCGCCAGGCCAGGAACGAGGACGCCGATGGGGGCACGGACCTTGGTCCCTTCGGACCGGGATCATGTCGTGTACTTCTACGACCGCGAGGCGGAGGCGGTCGCGATCGTGGCGTCGTACCTGACCGCCGCCCTCTTGGACGGGGACACCGTGAGGGTCTTCGCCACCCCGGAGCACCGGCGGGCGTTCGTCGCGGCGATCGCCGCCGCCGGCGTGGAGGTCGGCGTCGCCGAAGCCGACGGGCGCCTCCTCCTCCATGACGCCGCGCAGACGCTCGAGCAGTTCATGGTGGACGGCGCCCCGGACGAGACCAGGTTCGAAGCCACCGTGGGCGACGCCGTGCGCGGGGCGTCCGCGTCGGGGAGGCCGGTGCGGGCATACGGCGAAATGGTGGCCCTCCTGTGGGCCTCGGGCCGCGCCGACGCTGCTCTCCATTTGGAACGGCTGTGGAACGAGCTCGCGGAGCGGACCCCGTTCTCGCTCTTCTGCGGTTACCCGCGCGCCCTGGTCGCGGGTGCAACCGACCCCGACGCCGTGACGAACGTGTGCCGCTTGCACACGGCGCTGATCGGCACGGCGCCCGTTCCGGAAGGCGTCGAGAAGGTGCGGCACTTCGCCCCGACGGCGCGCGGACCCGGACTGGCACGTCGATTCGTCGGGGAGGCCATGCAGGAGTGGGGATTGCCCGAGCTCTCCGACGACCTGGCGCTCGTCGTCGGAGAGTTGGCGACGAACGCCGTCGTGCACGGCCGGTCGGCGTTCACGGTGGCGGTGTCCCGAGTCCGTGGAGGTGTCCGGGTGGTCGTGGGCGACTGCAACACGGCGTCACCCCGGGTGCGGCAGTTCGACTCCGACCGCGCCGAAGGCGGCCGAGGGCTCGTCCTCGTCGAGGCCGTTGCGCAACGTTGGGGCCACGACGCGGTGGCGAACGGCAAGTTGGTGTGGGCGGAGCTGTCGGTCGAGGACGACCACGCAGTGAGCCGTGCCGGTGCCGGCTACCGGGCGGGCTGATCCGCCGGAGGAGTACCGCCCGCCGCTACCAGGTGGGCCAGTCGGGAGGCAGGGATCCGGCCGGCGGACCCGAGGACAAGCCGCCCGGGGCCCCGAGGGATGCCAACAGCGCGCTGAAGTTGGCGCCGTACGCCGTCGAGTTCGAGCCGGAGAACTGCCGGTCGTCGCCCGCCATCGTCATCCCGTCCGCTGAGGGGTCCGCCCACCCCGTCTCGATCCCCGTCGGGCCTTGGTACATCGTCCCCAGCACCGTCGCGGGCGTGACGGCGTCGCCCACCGAGACAAGCGGCTCGATGTCCTCCGCGACGTACGCCACGAGGCCCGCCGCCCGGCCGTCGGTGAGCCGGTAGGCGATGAACGTGCCGCCCGGCCATCCGGAGCACGTCGTGCTGAGGACCGTCCCGTCACCCACGGCGTACACCGAGCCGGAGCCCGTGTAGTCGACACCCTGGTCGATCCGGCTCGGGACGAGCCGTTGCACCGCGCGCAGGGGATTGAGGTATCTGCCCGGGGCGGCGGTGGACGTCGGGCGGAGCGGTGGCGGGGGCGACGCGTTCTGCGCCTCCGATGCGAGCGCCTGCTCCTGGGCCTGTTGATTGGCGAGGTACTGCGCCGACGCCGTGCCGAACAACGAAGCCAGGTGACCCTGGACCTGTGCGAGCAGGAGATCCTCTTGCACGGCGGCCTGGGCGGCGCCCCGGGCCTGCGCGAGCTCACCGCTGCTGCTCGAGACCTCGGCCAGGTCCGCACCGAGTTGCGACGCGGCCGCCTGCGTCCGCAACTGGTCGCGCCGGACCATGTCGATCACTTCGTGGAGCCGTGCCGAGGCCACGCCTTGGTACTCGCCCCGGGCGATCTGGGCATCGCTGACCGGCGGGCTGAACGACGGCATCTGGGAGGCGTCGAAGCTCCCGCTCACGTAGGCGTCGAGCGCGACCGCGCGCAGAGACGCCACTGCCTGGGCCAACACGTACCGGTCAGCGGCGAGCCGGGCTTCGTCCGAGTGCAACTCGGCTTGGAGGCGGCTCTCGTGTTGCAGCGCGCGGTCGTACTCGGCGACGAGGGCCTCGACCGCCGCGCCGTAGTCGCCCGAGGCGGGGACGGCTGTCGCCGGCGACGGCGCGCCCGGAGGCGCGTCCCCCCACGCTGCGGCGGGCAACAAGGTGAGGGGGGCGATGACCGCGGCGGCGGCCATCCAGTGCGGGACTCGCAACGCGCCCGCCTACCGACGCGACGTGGACAGGCCCCCAAGGTGAGTGTTCCGGCGGGCGGCGACGAGCGTCAGGTCACGCATGTCGCCGCCGTCCACCTCGATGCGCACGTTGGCGCGCGCGCTGCGGTACAGCTGCGCCCAGAACGGCGCCGCGTCGACCAGGTTGCGCCGGATCCAGGTCGTCAGCGCCCACGGTCGTGGCTCTATCCACAGGTCCTCCGAGCTCACCATCACGTCCTCCCCCGCCGCCCCCGCGTGGCCCCCCGACCACATATGACACTCCTGTCACGAGGGAGCAGCCTTCCCCGGGGAGAATGGCCGTGTCAACTGCGCTTTCCCCCGTAACGTGCAGCGACGTGCCTGGATCCGCCCCGTCCCCCTCGTCCCTGTCGGGCCGCAGCCGGCTCTACCGCGCGTTCACGCGGGTCCACGCGTGGGTCCTGGTCAGGACGGGCGGGCGCCCGGAGCGCCTGGGCCACCGACTGCGCTGCCTCGTGCTCGAGACCACCGGCCGGCGGTCCGGCCGGGCCCGGCGGGTGGTCCTGCTGTACATGCCGGACGGCGAGGGCTTCGTGGTCCTCGCCTCGAACTTCGGGCAGGAGAGCCCGCCGGCGTGGTGGCGCAACCTCCAGGCGCATCCCGAGGCGGTCGTGCTCCGGCGAGGACGGCGGACGGCGGTGCGCGCTCGGGAGCTCGACGGCGAGGAGCGCCAGGCGATCGTGACGATGGCCGCCGCCCACAACAAGCAGTGGAAGGGGTACCTGTCGACGGTGCAGCGGCGCATCCCCGTCGTCCGGCTCGAACCGGTCAGGACCTGACCATGCCTCCGATGTCGACACCGACGAAGAGGGCTTCGGCTTCCGCGGTCACGGTCTCGCCCGCCGAGCACCACGCCTTGCCGATCCAGCGCCGGCCCTTCGACCGCTCGACGCGCGCGTACAGCTCGAGGTCTTCGTCGATCGGGGTCACGCTCCGGTAGCGCACGGTCAGCGTGGCGGTGAGCGCCTGGGCGCCGTGCATGTGCTGGGCGTGACCGAGAAGGTCGTCGAAGACGGCTGCGACGATTCCGCCGTGGACGCCGTGCGGCGGGCCCTCGTGCACGTGCCCGAACCGAACCCGAGCCCGCACACCGGGCTCCCCGTCGGGGCAGACAGCGCGCTCGATCGTCATCGGGACGCCGAAAGGGTTCGCCCGGCCCGACACCGGGCTGTAGTCCACGAACGAGTGGGCGCGCGAACTGGTGAGCTCGAGCTCGTAGTAGCGCGCGCGGCGCGGGCCTTCGATACCCGTCCGCAGGGCTTCGAGCTCGTCGACCAGCCGGTGCGCTTCGGAGGCCGACAGCTGGCGGTCGAGGACGCTGGCCACGAGCGCCCGGAGCTCGGCGGCCAATGCGTGGGCGGAGGCCCGCTGCGCGTCGGCTTCGGGCGGCCCCTCCGAGAGGGCGCCTGTGTCTGAGTCGGGGTCCATGGCGGAGCGAGACTACGTGAGCGCCACGGTGCGGCCCACCGTCTGGCGACGCGCCATGGCGTCGATCGCTTCGGGGATCTCGTCGAAGCCCACGACGCGACCGACAACGGGCTTCAACGCTCCGGCGAGCACGAGCTCGACGATCTCGCCCATGACGCGGGCCCCGAGCTCGCTCGAGGGGAAGTTCCATCCCATGCCCGTCTTGAGGAACGCTTGCGCCTCGGGCTCTTGGTACGAAAGGAGCACACCGCACATCTTCAGGTTCCCGAGGGCGACCCGCCGCGGCACGATGAACGGCTCGTCGGCCACCGCCTTGTTCGAGGCGAAGCCCATCATCAGGTAGCGGCCGTTGTACCTCGTGCACTGCAGCGACTTCTCCATCACCGCCTCACCGACGTTGTCGAAGACGACGTCGACGCCCTCGTCACCCGTCTCGGACAGCACCACCGCCGCGAAATCGGCGGTGCGGTAGTTGACCGCCACGTCGGCGCCGAGCTCACGGCACAGCGCGACCTTGTCGTCGGACCCGGCCGTGGCCAACACCCGCGCTCCCAGGTGGCGGGCGAGTTGGACGGCGGCGGAACCGGAGCCGCCGGCCGCGGCGTGCACGAGGACCGTCTCACCGGCCCGGAGCGCGGCGCGGTCCACGAGGCCCAGCCATGCCAGGTGGAACGGAAAGTACAACGCGGCGGCGTCGGGGAGGCCGATGGCGTCGGGCATGTCGAAGGTGGCCGACGTCGGGCACACGGCGTACTCGGCGTAGCCGCCGTACGCGCCCTTGGGGATCGACACCACGCGCCGGCCCATCCAGTGGTCGGCGCCGTCGCCGCACGCGTCGACGACGCCCATGACTTCCATGCCGGGGCTGTAGGGAAGCTCCGGGCGGACCATCATGTTCCCGCCGGTGATGCGCTCGAGGTCGTTCAGGTTCAACGGGATGCCGGCGACCTTGACGCGCACCTCGCCCGCATCGGGCTCAGGGATCGGCACGTCGTCGAGCGCCAGCACCTCGAGCGGCTCGCCGTAGCGGTGCGTCCGCCACGCCCGCATCAGGGAAGTGCTTCGTCGGGCACACCGAAGTGCTCGGTGTACGTGCGGGTGCGCTCACGGAGCTCGCCGGCGTCGAGTCCGGTGTCGGCGAAGGTGTAGCGGTGACCGCCGTGCTTCTCCTGCGGGTTCTCGGCGATGAACCGGCGCATGGCGCGCTCTGCCTCCGCGGTCAGCTCGATGCCGAACTGGTCGTAGATCGAGCCCACCACCGCCATGGGATCGGCCAGGAAGTCACTGAACAGCACATCCACGGCCTGGTCCTTGGGAACGGTGCCGTCCAGCCGGCCGGCGACCGCCCGGTCCAGTCCGAGCACGATGTCGCCCGCCCACTCCGCGGCGACCTCTTCGATCGATACGTCGTCGCTTGCCAGCCGACGCAGCAGGTCGATCAGCGAGGCGAGCGAGCAGACCACTCGCAGCGGGTCGCGATGGGTCTGTACGACCAACGCACCGGGGTACTCGCGCATGAGCGCGGGCAGCGCCCACAGGTGGGCGGGTGACTTGATCAGCCAGCGCTCGCCAGGGTGCTCGGACTGCAGGTACTGCAGGAACACGCGGTGATAGCGGTACGCCGAACCCATGTCCGCTTCGTCGAGCAGCCACCGCTGGTAGCTGGGGACACGGTACTGGGTGGAGAAGATCATGCTCTTGAAGTCGCCGCCCGTGATGCGCACGCATTCCTGGGCGAGGCGTGCCCCCATGTCGTGCATGGCACGGAACCCGGGGATGAGCAGATCGGTGTTCGCCAGGTCGGCGTCGACGTCCGCGATGCGGGGATCGGTGTCGTAGGTCGCGGTGCGCGGGGGCGGCCAAGGGCGGTCCACCTCCCACGTGAGCGGGGCGCGGTTCGCCGGGTCCTGGGCGAGGATGTCGAACAGGATCGTGGTGCCGGTACGGGGCTGGCCGAGCACGACGATCGGCGGACGCACGTCGCGCTCGGCGATCTCGGGGTGCTGGTGCACCCAGTCGACGATGCGCAGGCGGGCGGAGAAGTACCCGGCGAAGTCGTTGCCGGCGATCATGCCGCCCACGTCGTTCAGGCGCGCCTCGGCGTTCAGCGCGTCGACGAGGCGCTCGGCGCCGTCGCGCCACGCCGGCTCGCCAAGGTCACCGAGACCGGCGGCCGCGTAGGCCTGGTCGACGAGGTCGTCGAGCGGGGGGAGCTTGGCGCTCACGCGTGCGAGTCAAGCACGTCGGCACGACGAGAGCCTCAAGCACCGTGCCCTCAGTAACATGCACGGCGACATGGCCACGTCCGACCCTGTGGACGCGCTCGTCCTCGACCTTCTCGAGTGGATCGGGCCGGATCCACGCCCCTACCCGGAAGTGATGGACGCATGGCGGACCTCGTGTCCGCGTCTTCCGGTGTGGGAGGAGGCGAACGACCGCCACCTCATCAGCGTCCTCCACGACGACGGGCGGGGGAGCTTCGTCGCCGTTTCGGATGCCGGGCGCCGCTACCTGGCCGAGCACCGGTAGGGATTGCCGATGACCACCACGGCCCCACGGCCACCGGAGCTCGACGCCGAGGCCGGAAGGATCTGGCGGATGATCTCGGCCAGCGTCTTCGAGGGGGGCGGCATCCGGGTCGACGCCGACACGTTGGAGACGGCGCGCGGCTACGAGCTCACGAGCCGAGACTCGTTGCTCAGCGACCGGCCCTATACCGAGCGCACGGTCTCCATCCCCGGTCCTGCGGGCCCCATGTCGTTGTCGGTGTTCACGCCCGAACGCCACGACGCGCCGGCGCCCGCTCTGTACTGGATCCACGGCGGCGGCATGGTGCTCGGCACGCGCTACGACGCCGGCGAGGCCCTCGAAGTGGCCACGACGGCCGGTGCCGTCGTGGCGTCGATCGAATACCGGCTCGCCCCCGAGCATCCCGCACCTGCCCCCGGCGACGACTGTTACGCGGGGTTGCTCTGGCTGGCGGAGCACGCGGGGGAGCTGGGGGTGGACCCGGCGCGCATCGTCCTCGGGGGGACCAGCGCCGGCGGTGGCCTCTCTGCAGCGACGGCGTTGCGCGTGCGGGACCACGGAGGGCCCCCGCTGGCCGGCGTCTTGCTGTGTTGCCCGATGCTCGACGACCGGATGGCCACCGTGTCGGCGAACCAGTTCGGCGACGACATCGTGTGGACGCACGCCAGCAACGACTTCGGCTGGCACGCGCTGCTCGGCGACCGCGCCGGGACCGAACGCGTCACCGTCTACGAGGTGCCGGGCCGAGCGACCGATCTGTCCGGTCTGCCGCCCACCTACATCGACGTGGGCAGCGCGGACATCTTCCGGGACGAGGATGCCGCGTTCGCGTCCACGATCTGGGCGTGCGGTGGTGACGCGGAACTGCACGTGTGGCCCGGGGGCTACCACGGGTTCGAACTCCTCGCGCCCGCGGCCGCTCTGTCACGAGACGCCTTCGAGGCGCGGCGACGGTGGATAGCACGGGTGGTTGCCCCGCGTTCGAGTTAGACGGCGTTCCCGGGCGAGGAGAGCCTCGAGTTGGCGCTCAGCGCTCCCAATCGGCCGGGACCCGTACGAGGCTGCGGTCGATCTCCGCGACCGTGGCCGCTCCGGCCAAGCGCATCGTCCGGTCGATGTCCTGGCGAAGGAGCCTGAGCACCTGCTCGACCCCGGACTGGCCCGCAGCGGCCAGGCCGTAGGCCCACGGGCGACCGGCCATCGCCGCCTTGGCCCCCAGCGGCGACCGCTTTCACTACGTCGGCGCCGCGCCGGATCCCGCCGTCCATGAGAACTTCGGTCCGGTCCCCCACGGCGTTGACCACCTCCACGAGGGCGGCCGCCGTGGGGGCCACCGTGTCGAGCTGCCGGCCGCCGTGGTTGGACACGATGACGGCGTCCGCGCCGGCGTCGATGGCGCGGCGGGCATCGTCGCCGGTGAGGACGCCTTTGGCGGCGATGGGCCCGTCCCACTGCGCACGCAGCCACGCGAAGTCCTCCCACCGGGCCGGAGACGCGATCCAGTGGAACAGCGCGTCGGCGGCGGAGATGCGCTTGCCGTCGAGCGAGAGCGAGCTCGCGTTGACGAGCTCGAGCTGGAACCGGTCGCGGGCGGCGTCGAGCAGCCAGCGCGGCTTGTGCACGACGTAGGGGATCATCTTGGTGACGGTGCGGCGGTCGAGGCGCAGCGGCGGCGACAGCCCGTGTCGCAGATCCCGCTCCCTGTTCCCGGGGACCTGCGTGTCGACGGTGACGAGCAGCGCCCGGTAGCCGGCCCTCTTGGCCCGGTCCACGAGCTGCTCCGCGCCGGCACGGCCCCCGAGGAGATACAGCTGGAACCAGGCCGGGCCGGAGGCAGCCGCGCCGACTTCGGCGATCGAGTGGCCCGACAACGTGCTCAGGCTCACCACGGTCCCCGCCGCTCCGGCGGCTCGGGCGGCGGCGACGTCCCCCGCCGGATCCATCATCCGGGTGAAGCCCACCGGGCTCAGCAGCAGCGGCATCGACACGTCGGTGCCCAGCACGGTGGTGCGCAGGTCGGGAGCCGGCGATCCCCGAGTGGCGGCGACGCGGGGGCGGAACTCCACCTGGGCGAAGGCGTCGATGTTCGCCTGCGCCGTCGTCTCCGCGCCGGCGCCCCCCTCGATGTAGTCCCAAACCGGCCCCGGCAACCGACGGCGCGCCAGCCGCCGGGCGTCGGTCACCGTGCCGATGCGTGCCGCGGCGCGTTGCTCGCCTATGCCCACGACACGATCCGTCCGGCGTAACGAGAGGCGGGCATCGTCCCTATGTGTTGGGGGCGTGCGCGGCACGGCCGCGTTGGGAGCGGCCCGAGTCACGGTAGCGGCGGCGCGCTTCGAAGATCCCCTCGACCGCCTCCTCGCGCGTTCCCCAGGTGGCGCCCTCGACCGACTTGCCCGGCTCGAGATCCTTGTAGACCTCGAAGAAGTGCTGGATCTCGAGGCGATCGAACTCCGGAAGGTCGTCCAGGTCCTGTAGGTGTTCGAGCCGCGGGTCGCCGGCCGGAACGGTGATGACCTTGTCGTCGGGGCCCTTTTCGTCGGTCATGCGGAACATGCCGAGGGCCCGGGCGCGCACCACACACCCCGGGAAGGTGGGCTCCTCCACGAGCACGAGGGCGTCGAGCGGGTCGCCGTCGAGCGCCAAGGTCCCGTCGATGAAGCCGTAGTCGGCGGGATAGCGGGTCGAGGTGAAGAGCAGGCGGTCGAGGTAGATCCGACCGGTCTCGTGATCCATCTCGTACTTGTTGCGCTGCCCCTTCGGGATCTCGACGACGACCTCGAACTCCACCAACCGGATCCTACGAGCCGCCGATCGACGGGCCCGTGCCGTCGGGCCCGTGCCGTGGGGCCCGTGCCGTGGGGCCCGTCTCGTCAGGCCCGTCTCGTCAGGGCAGGCTCGTCAGGCCCGTCTCTTCATGCTTGTGTCCCTCGGGCCCGATTGGTCAGCCTCGTCTCGGGGGCATTGCGTCAGACCCAACCCGGCAGGATGTGCACCCGGCCGCGCGCCGCTCGCCACGACCGAACGGGCGGAGGCCGTCTGACCGGTGCAGCCGCCTTCCCCGGGGAATCCGCTGACGAGCAATCCTCGGGCGCCGAGCGCGTGTAGTAGCAGTACGGACAGACACCGTGGTGCGCTCGGAACATGGCTGTCCATGTGCCGCACTCGGGACAGACCCCGGCAAGCACGCTCGACACTGCGCCCCCCTCGGCCGCCCGGATCATTTTGGCACTCGCCGAGGCCGAGCGGGGGCGGCGAGGCCCCAACGGATCGTCAAGTCCCGACGGCGATCGCCGCCGGGCGGGCAGGCCGTCAGAACGTCGCGATCG
>DATGKD010000098.1:0-14453 GCA_035294855.1 Acidimicrobiales bacterium | reverse complement strand
GAGCACCACCGCGCCCGGCGTGCTCCCCGGCATGTCGACCGAGACGTCGCCGTGGGAGGCGCCCGCGGCGAGCAGCGCTCGAGCGGCAGGATCGGTGAAGCGCTCCCCGGCAACCGCGTCGATGGGGGCGAGTTGGGTCCGCACGGTGTCGAAGATCCCCTCGCGCCACGCGCCCGGCAGCACCCTCAGCGCGGCGCGCACCGACGGGAGCGGCGCCAGCAACATGGCCAGGGTGTGCCGGCCGGTGCGCCGCCATGACGCGCACAGCTCCTGCCAGGCGGGCCCGTCGGCCGGCGCGCGCCGGGCCAGGCCGTCCGCCGTGGCGCGCTCGTCCGCGTGGCACAGCGCCACGGCGCCCGGCCCGACCGCCGCCGACACCGGCACGCTGAAGTGCGACCACGCCACCCGCCGGGCGAGCTCGAGCTCGCCGAAGACCGGCGAGGCATGGAGCAGCCCGTAGAACGCGGACCACGGGTCGTGCACGAACCCCGGCACCGTGAGCGGCGCACTGCGTACCGCGCCCCCGGCTTCCGGCGCACGCTCGAGCACCACCACGCGCCATCCGGCGCGCGCCAGCAACGCGGCGGCCACGAGTCCGTTGGGGCCCGAGCCGATGACCGCGGCGTCGACGTCCATACGGGCTTGCCTACCGGTGCCCGCCGAGCCGCGCCAATTGCGGCCCGGCCAGACGGGCCGCGTCAGACGGGCCGCGTCAGACGGGCCGCGTCAGACGGTCAGTCCTCGTCCTCGTGCCGGTGGCCGGCGCTGAGCTCGACGAGATGGTGACGGTCGACGTGGTCGGCGGCGGCGATGGCCAGCTTGCAGGCCGTGACCGCCCGCACCGTCGCCGTGCGGCGCCCGCCCTCCAGCACGGCGCGCTCCCCGTGGAGTGAGCCGGGGCCGTACTCGGCGACGCGCTCCCCGTCGACCTCCATGCGCACGACACCGTCGAGCACGAGGAACAGGTATTCCTCCTCGGCCCCCTGCTCGGTGACGACCGCGCCCTCCTTCACCTTGCGAATCTCGGGCTTGGCCCCGCCCGACATGATCGTCTGTGACAGCTGGCGTTCCAGGGCGGATTCCACCTCGGTGGCGAGCGCGGGGGAGTCGCGATCCCCCCACGGGCTGTGCTTGCCGAACGCGTTGCGGTACCACGTCGAGAAGTTGATGAGGCCGGACTTCGAGGCGAGCTTGCCGTCCTCGCCGTACACCCAGTGGCGGGGGAAGGGGCTCGCCCCGGTGAGCTCGCCCTTGGAGGTGCCGTCCGCCCGCACCGTGAGCGTGAGCGTCGTCCACGCAAGCGGCGCGGCGTACTGGATGAACGGCGCGCGCCGCACGCGCCGGGGGGCGGGCATGCCGGTGCGTCCCCCCGCGGTCTGCACGAACGTCACCTCGCTGTCGCTCACCTGCGGCTCGGGTCGGAGGTCGGCGAGCGCGACCGCCTGGAAGGTCACCGAGCGCTTCCCGAGGCGCAGCGTCGTCGAGCCGATCGAGCCCTCGCCGGACTGCCCGTAACCGACGATGCGACCGTCTTCGACGTCGATCCATCCCTCGAGGCGGTTGGCGAAGCGGAACCGGTCGGCCTCGCGTAGCGCGTCGAGCGCGGCGGCGTCTTCGACGACGTCGGGCGGCGCCTGGTCGTAGTGCGCGACCCCCTTTTCGAAGGGCATCTTGGTGGCGAGGCCCGTGATCGCCTCGGACGGGATCCACGAGATCGACGTGACGGACGATGCGATGCGCATGGCGGCCTCCCATCCCCCGGTTCCGAGACCCCTCGGGCCCGGGGACACTGTGCGTCTCACGCTACGGGTTCAGCCCGCGCGCAAAAAGGGTGACCGCCGGTGTCCGTGCGGTGGGGCTGGCACCCCTGTCACCCCGATGACGGGGTCCTCGTCGGTGGACCCGGGCCCCGGTGAGGGGAAGGCGAGGGGGCGCCCGCTCTGGGGCCCGGATCAGACAGCCCGGATCAGACAAC
Source organism: Acidimicrobiales bacterium (assembly GCA_035294855.1). Taxonomy (GTDB): domain Bacteria; phylum Actinomycetota; class Acidimicrobiia; order Acidimicrobiales; family UBA8190; genus DATGKD01. Next base: position 12,478 of record DATGKD010000098.1, on the reverse strand, counting down.
CGGTCAGCCGGATCAGCCGGATCAGCCCGGATCAGCCGGATCAGGCAGCCAGGATCAGGCAGCCCGGATCAGGCAGCCGAAAAGACCAACTCGGCCTTGCGCACCCCTGTGACCACCGATGACGGGCTGCGCTCGACGGGCCCGGCGCGCTCGATCGCGCCGAAGCGCTCGAGCAGCTCCTCGAGTACGACGCGCCCCTCCATACGCGCGAGGGCCGCGCCCAGGCAGAAGTGGTTGCCTTGCCCGAACGCCACATGGGGATTCGGCGAACGTCCGATGTCGAAGGTGCCCGCCGTCGGGCCGAAGACTTCCTCGTCACGGTTCGCCGACGCGAACAACATGAGCACCGGCTCGTCCGCGGCGACGTGAACGCCGCGCAGCTCCGCGTCGCGCGTCGCGGTACGCATGAACGACACCACCGGTGTGGACCACCGCAGCATCTCCTCGACCGCGGACGCCACGAGCGCCGGGTCGGCCCGCAGGCGGGGCCACTGGTCGCGGTGGTCGGCGAACGCCAGGAGCCCGGTGCTGAGGAGGTCGCGCGTGGTCTCGTTGCCGGCGACGAGCAGCTGCACGAGGAACATCGCGAGCTCGTCGTCGCTCAGCTGCTCCCCATCGACGTTCACCTCCGCCAGCTGCGTGAGGACGTCGTCGCGCGGACGTGCCCGGCGGTCCTTCGCCGCGCCGACGAGGTACGTCACCATGTCCGCCTGGAGCTGGTTGCGCCTCTCCTCCGGCCAGTCGGTGGCCCCGGGGATGACGGCTTCCGACCACTCGTAGCAGCGTTGCCATTCGTCGTCGGGCACGCCGAGGATCTCGCTGATCACCTGCAGCGGGAGAGGCACCGACAGCGCGGCGACCACGTCGACGGGGTGACCGGTGTCGACGCGGTCCAGAAGCGCCTTCGTGCGGGCGCGCACCACCGGTTCGAGCTGGCGGATCACCGACGGCTTGAATCCCGGCTGCACGAGCCGCCGGTACCGCGTGTGCACCGGCGGGTCCGAGTGCATCATCGTGGGCGGCGACGGGTACGTGATGCCGATCTCGTCGACCAGGATGCCCTTGCCGGCGCAGAACGTGGCCGGGTCGTTCTCCACGGCGAGCACCTCGTGGTGGGTGGCGACGGCCCAGAACCCCCGCTCGGCGTTCCACGCCACGGGCGCTTCGGCGCGCAGGCGCGCGTAGAGCGGATAGGGGTCGGTCAGGTAGAGCTCGGGGTCACCCAAGCGCGCCGCCAGCGCGGTGCCCGGCCGCTCGCCGTCTCCCACGGCGGGGCTCAGGACACGAGGATGCCGGTCGGGCGGGCCACGCCCGCCGCGTCCGCCAGCGCGAGGTACGCCTCCAGCATGCTCTGGCCGTCGAAGACCGTCTCGACCTGGTCGTCGGGGGTCAGGTTGAGCAGCGCCCCCTCGATGACGAAGAGCACATCGGTCAGCTCGGTGTTGTCCTCGGGAACATGCAGGGTGTGCACCGAGCCGGCCGGCTCGTAGATGTAGGAGCCCGCCTCCGAGAAGAAGTCGTACTCGAGGTAGTGCCACCGGCCGGTGAGCGTGTAGCCCTCCACCGCCCCGGTGTGCTTGTGGCGCTGGAGCTGGACGCCGGGGGCGAACCGGTTGCGGACCACCCAGGTGCCCCGGTCGAGGTCGACCCGCATGACCTTGAGCTCGATGCCCATGCCGGTGTCGATCCACGGGGCTGCGTCGTCCCCCACATGGCGGACCACCAGGTCCTTGTCGATGACGGCCATGGCGCCACTCCCTTCTCGCACGTCGCTTCGCCCGGCCCCGGCATCTCCCTGTCCGGACGGGCGGGGCAACACTACGCCCGAGGTCCGCGCCGAACCGATTCGAGTTGTGCTGCTGTTGGTGCGCAGATGCTCAAGTCCGGGCGCCAGGGGACGATCACTTCCCCGGACACCTTCAGTTCCAACCCCACACTCCAACATCCCCAGAGTCGAGAAGCCCCCACCGAAAGGTGGGGGTTTTCTCGCGTTCTGCCCGCCGTACGATCGACTCCCGTGCTGGGCGCGCTCGACCCCACGGCGCCCACGCCGCTCGGACACGACAGCCTCCTCCGCCGGGTGGCGGCTGAGCCGGTCACCGCGCTGCTCGTGCAACGCGCGCTGGTCATGGAGGTCGCGCACCCGATGGTGGGCGCGGGCGTCGACCACCACAGCGGCTTCCGCACGCAGCCCTACCGGCGGGCATGGGCCACGGCGGACGCCGCGCTCCGGCTCCTCTTCGGCGACGACGGCACGGCCCGGGGGGCGGCGCGTCAGATCTACGCCGTGCACGACCACATCAACGGCGAGCTCGGGCACGACGTCGGGCCATGGCCGCAAGGGACGGCGTACAGCGCGCACGATGCCGAGCTGCTCACGTGGGTGTGGGCCACCCTCGTCGACACCGCGCTCGTCGGGTACGAGCGGTGGGTGCGCCCGTTGCGCGCCGACGAGGCCGACGCCTTCTACGGCGAGATGAAAGCCATGGCGCGCTTCTTGGGCATCCCCGACTCCCTCCTGCCCGCCGGCCGGACCGAGTTCGCCGCCTACCTCGAGCACGTGCTGGACGACCCCGCGCTCGGAAGCGGCACCGTCAGCCGGGCGCTCGCGCGTCAGATCCTCTGGTACCGCCATTGGAGCGTGCCCGCCCCGGTGGTCCGCCTCGAGCGCGTGCTCGCCCTCGCCACCTTGGACCCGCGCCTGCTCGAGCGCCTCGACCTGCACCCGAGCCCGTCCGACGAGGCGCTCGGGCGGCGGGTCGACGGCTGGCTGGCGGCCGGCTACCGCCACCTGCCGAGGCCGGGCACGAGCCTGCCGCGCCTCTACGTCCGGTTGCGCGCGGTCCGGGTGCCGGTCGGCTCGGGAGTTGGACGAAGGTTGAGGCGGCGTTGGGGCTGACCTGACGCAGGCCGGGCACCATGACCGAGTCACGTGCGGGAGCCGGCTCGGAGCGCTCCGGGCCCCATCGTCGGGCGGATCCCGGACGCGACCCCACCAGCGGGCGACGGACGAGAAAGAGACCACGGTATGACGAAACTGCGGGCGCTCATCGTCGCGTCGCTCGTCTGGGTGGGCACCATGGGGGCCCTCGCCCTCACCTCGCCGGCGGGCGCGCAGGGAACTTCCTGGACGAGGACCACGACGTGCCCGAACGGGCTCGCCCTCACCCTGCAGGCTGTCGACGTCCACACCCGCACCGGCGGGTCCGGCGAACACGCCTGGTGGTGGGTGACCGGCAACGTCATCGTGTCGGCCGCCAACGGTCAGTGGGTCACCGAGGACGAGGCGTACCTCGGACGGGACACGCTCCCCGCCGGTTCCGGTGGCACCGAAGCGTCCGGGACCTCCATCGAGTTCGCGCCGAACGGCGTGCCGTTCCTCGTGCAGGGGACGGCCTACCTGGCGCCGGGCGGGTTCCTCGGCCGGGTCTCGGGCACCGAAACCTCACTGTGCTCGGCCCTGGGAGGCTGAACGGCTCGGTCCTGGGAGGCTGAACGAGCCGGGAGAACCGATGTCGGGAAGGCCGGGTGGGCGTCGGGCACCCCCCGACCTCCCCTTCGTCCCGGCGGTGAACGTCCCAGACGCCGAACCAACCGAGACGCCCGCGTCCCTACCCCGTTGTCCGGGTTGTCACACCGGATGGCCAAACCCCAGCCGAGCGGGGCTAACGGTCGGCGGCGTCATCCCCCGGACCAGCCCGGTGCCCGCCGAGGACCCGGACCTCGGATCGTGTCGCGGCCGGCTCTCCGGTCACGCCCGCGGCGCGGTCGGAGTGGCGGCGGGCCGCGGCCCAGGCGCCGAAGCCCGACACGGCCTCTTGGGCCCAGCCGCACGAGCAGCTCGCCTCCCAGCGGCTCTTGCGGCCCCGGACGTGGGTGCGGTGCATGTCGGTGCGCCGTGTGGCCACCGGCCCATGATGCCCGCCCGCCTCGTCACGCACACGCGGCGAGCGTCACGACACCGTGAGGCTCAGGTTCTGCACCGCTTCCAGATGACCGTGGGGCGTGGAGTCCTTCACCTCGACGGTGAAGCTGTAGGTCCCGGCCGCGGCGCGCGGGCGCCCGAAGACCAGCCCCGCGGATCCGATGTGGATGCCCTTCGGTAGTGACCCGCTGATGCGTCGCCAGTGGTACGGGGTCGCCCCCCCGCTCGCGACGAGTTGGTCCGAATAGGCGCCGCCGGGTGTCGCCCCCGGAAGCGACGTGGTCACGATGGAGAACCCGGAGTTGAGCTGTGTCCCGGCGCCGCCCTGGCAGCCCGATCCCGTCGACCCGGTTCCTGTGTTCCCCGTGCACGACGTGGTGCCGCCCGACGCGGGCGGGGCACCCGCTCCGCTGTTCCCGGTCCCGCCGTCACCGGTGTTTCCGCCGCTGACCCCATTGCCCGGAGCAGGCGGCTGGGTCGCGGCGGGGACTGGCCCGATGGCCGCCGCGCCCGAGGGCTCCGCTTGGATGGCGCCGCTCTTGATGGCCCACGACACCTGCGGGGAGCTCGTGATGAACAGCTTGACGGGCCGGGAGAGCATCGACACGTCGAAGATCACGCAGCCCGACGTGCTCTGGTGGGGTTGCAGTTGGCCGAGCGAGTCCAGTCGCTGGCATTCGGTGACCGTGCCGCTCGGGCTCGGGACGTGGTCGCGCCGCTTGTTGTCTCGCAGCTTGGAGATCTTGTAGATGGTCGCCAGGTCGACCGCCGACCCCGACACGTTGCGCACGTTCAGCGAGGCGGCGACGAAGGCGTGGCCGTAGGCCGGTTGCGCGACCGAGCTGTTGCTGACCGTGGCGGGGTCGTACACCGCCGCCAACGTGACCTGCGCGCCCATGGCGGACAGCGAGGTGCCCACGGTGCCGACAGGCTCGGCGCCCGAGCACGCCGCGGCGGCGACGCCCACGGCGAGCACCATGGTGGCGAGCATCGCCGGACGACGTGGGTTCCTGCCCGAACGCCATGGTTGACGCCCGCGCGCGACGCCACGCTCAGACATCGGCACTGCCCCCCACGCCTACCTCGCCCCCGCTGGATCGTCCTCACCGTGCATTGTTCCACCCCGGCGGGAATCGGTCACGCCCTCGCCGCAAAGAATGCCCCCTGAGCTGGGACGACGCTGATCTGGGACGACGCCGTCCCGTGGCTATTCGGCGGGAGCGAATCCCTGTCTGACCGTGTTCTCGCTCACCGCGACCGGCTCGAGGAATTGCAGCAGATAGTCGGGGCCACCCGCCTTCGAGCCCACGCCGGACAAGCCGTAGCCCCCGAACGGCTGCCGGCCGACCACCGCGCCGGTGATGGCACGGTTGACGTAGATGTTGCCGGCTCGGAGCCGGCGCGTCGCCAGCTCGATGTGTGCGGGGGAGCGCGACACGATCCCGGCGGTGAGCGCATAATCGGTGTGGTTGGCGATCGCGATGGCGTCGCCGATCGTGTCGGCGCGCAGGACGGCGAGCACCGGACCGAAGATCTCGTCGGTCGCCACCCGAGCGTCGGGTGCCACGCCGGTCACGATCGTGGGACCGACGAAGTAGCCGTCCGCGGGGACCTCCGGGCTGTCCAGGACCACGTCGCCCTCGTCGCTCGCCATGCGGGCGTACGCCCGCACCCGTGCCTGGGCCTCGGCGTCGATGAGGGGGCCCATGTCCACGCCCATCGCCGCCGGGTGCCCGATGCGGAGGCCGGCCGCCGCGCCCGCTACCCGCGCCACCAGCTCGTCGTGGACGCCGCCCACCGCCACCAACCGGCTGCACGCTGAGCACTTCTGGCCCGAGTAGCCGAACGCGGAGGCGACCACGATGGGCACCGCCTGGTCGAGGTCGGCGTCGCCATCCACGACGATGGCGTTCTTCCCTCCCATCTCGACGACGACGCGCTTCACGTCTCGTTGTCCGGGCCTCTGCACCCCGGCCTGCTCGACGATGTCGAGCCCCACCGCCTTGGAGCCGGTGAACGCGACGAAAGCGACCTTCGGATGCCGGACGAGCTTCGCGCCCACCACTTCCCCGGGCCCGGGGAGGAAGCCGAGCACCCCGTCGGGGAGTCCGCCGGCGCGCAGGGCCTCGACGAGCCGCCATGCCGTGCCGGGAGTCTGCTCGGCGGGTTTGAAGACGACGGCGTTGCCGGTCACGAGCGCGGCGGCCACCATGCCGGTCGGAATGGCGAGCGGGAAGTTCCACGGCGCGATGACCGCGCCCACGCCGCGTCCTGTGTACCGCATCGTGTTGGACTCACCCGGGGGCGACTCCACGGGTGCGCCCTTGGCAAGCTCCACCATGCGCCGCCCGTAGTACTCGAGGAAGTCGATCGCCTCGCAGACGTCAGCGTCGGCGTCTGCCCAGGGCTTCCCGGCCTCGTAGACCTCGAGCCCGGCGAGCTCGGCGCGACGCGCCCGCATCCACGCCGCCGCGCCGAACAGCACCGCGGCGCGTGCCTCGGCGCGGGTGTCGCGCCAGGCCGGCCAGGCGCGTTCGGCCACGGCGACCGCGTGCTCGGTGTGGTCATCGCCGCACGACGCGGACCTGGCGACGAGGCGTCGGGGGCACGACGGGTCGACCGAGTCGATGACCGTCGACGTCGCTTCCTCGTGCCCGTCGATCCACGCCGGGACGTCGAATCCGAGGCCCGCGGCGACGTGGTCGAGCGCCCGCCGGGCCCCGTCACGCACGGGACGCCGCCGCCACTCGGCATGAGGTTCGTGACGGTACGGGCCCGGGAAGCCGGGATCGGTCGGGGGACGCGTGGCAACCGGGTCGGGCCCGGGGACGGCGACTGGCGCCGAAGGCCGCGCCCGCACCGGCTCGGTGCCGGTCGACGGGGGGCTGGCGCGCTGGCGGAGGAAGCTCTCGTTGGACGTGTTCTCGAGGAGTCGCCGGACCAGGTAGGCCATGCCGGGAACGAGCTCGCCGACGGGCGCGTACACGCGCAACCGCAGGCCCAGTTGTCGGAGCGCGGCATGAATGGGCGTGGCCATGCCGTACAGCATCTGGATCTCGTACCCGGAGTCGGGGATGCCTGCGACCCGCGCCGACGCGATGGCGTACGCGGTCGAGCGCAGGTTGTGCGTGCCGAACGCGGCGCGCACGGAGCCGTGGTTCTCGTGGAGGAGACGCGTGCAGCGTTCGTAGTTGGCGTCGGTGTGCTCCTTGGCGTCGAAGACCGGCACCGGCCACCCCTCGGCGCGCGCTTGGATCGTCTCCGCGTCCCAGTAGGCGCCGCGCACCAGCCGCACCGTGAGCGGCGTGCCCGCGCCGGCGCCGGACAGGGCAGTGCCCGTGCGGCGCCGTGACAGCTCGACGATGTCGCGCAGGTCGGCGTAGGAGTCCTTGAGGTACGCCTGCACGACGACCCCCAACTGGAGCGGAGCGAGCTCCGGGTCGGTGGCGAGATGCTCGAGGAGCTCGAGTGTGACGTCTTTGACGTCGTAGTGCTCCATGTCGAGGTGCACGTGGGCGCGGCCCCGCGCCGCTCGGGCGAGGACCGGCCGAAGACGGGCGAGCACCTCCGCCACGCCCTCCTCGCGGCTGAGCGGTGCGAAGTGCGCAGACAGGGCGGTGGGCTTCACGCTCACGTTCACCCGCGCGAGCGGGCCGATGTCGTCGCGTTCGAGCAGGTCGTCCGGCGCCCAGGCGGCGCTGCCGGCCACGAGCTGCGCCACCATTTCGTCCAGGCGCCGCGCGTACCGATCGGCGTCAGCGTTGTCGACGGTCTTCTCCCCGAGGAGGTCGACGGTGAAGGCGCTGCCCTTGCGCCACAGGGCGTGGAGGTTGTCCAGCGCCCCGGCGGGCCCCGTGCCCACGATGAACCGCCCGGCGAGGCGGGCGATGTTGCGACGCGCCACGCGCGCGGACAACGCAGGGCCGAAGGGCACACGCTCCGCGAGTTCGAGGCCGAGGTCGAAGGCGTGCGGCACCTCCGCTTCGCGGAAGTACTCCTCGAGGTGCCGCACGACGTCCTCGTCGTCCGTGGTCGCCGGGAAGACGTCGACGAAGCGGAACAGCTGGGTCTTGAACGACGGGTGGGAGATCGCCCAGTCGAGCATCCGGTCGTTCCACCACGACGCGCTGGCCAGGCGGCTCCGGTGCCGCTCGCTCAGCTCGGTGATCTGGCCGACCAAGGCGGCGACATCGGCCTCCAGGTCCGCAGGCACCCCTCCAGGCTACGAGGACGCCTCGCGTATCACGGCCGGCGCGGGGCCGAACCGTTCAGCCCCACGAACTCGTACCCGCGGTCGCGCACCGACTTGATCACCTCGGCGAGCGCAGTGACCGTGTCGGATTGGCCGGGCTCGCGGTGCAAGACGAGCACCGAACCGGGCGTGAGCCCTTGGACGGTCTTCGCCACGATCTCCCCGGTGTCCGCCGCGGGGCCGTACGACTCGGGATGCGTGGTCCACAGCCAGGTCTGCAAGCCCTGTTGGTCGAGGACGGACACGACCCGCTGGTCGTAGTCGCCCAGGGGCGGGCGGACGATGTGCACGGGCCTGCCGGTGAGCTCCTCGAGCAGCCGGTTCGTCCTGGCCATGTCGGCTCGCAGGTCGCGATCCGACAACTGGGTGAACGGTGCGCTCTTCCACCCTGCGCTGCCGACGGCGTGACCGTCAGCGGCGATGGCGCGCACGTCCTCGGGGCGCGCCTGCGCACGCTCGCCCGACACGAAGAAGGTCGCCGGGACGCCGTAGCGGCGGAGCACGTCCAGGATGCGTCCGGTGTGGTCGCAGGGGACGTCGTCGAACGTGAGCGCCACGTACCGGTCACCGCTCGCCACCACCCGTCGGCGCACGCCGGACGGCCTCGGCAGCGGCCCGCGCAGCTGCCGGTGGTCACCGGCATGCACGACGCGCAGCTGGTCGACGCACCAGCCGAGCTGATGCGCGACCTGGCCGACGGCCATGAGCGGCAACAGGCCGAGAAGTTCGGACATGCGCCCGTCGTGACCACGGCGCAACTCGTTGGCCACCCATCGCACCCTCTTGCTCGTGCGCCGCAGTGTCCGCAAGACGACGATGGCGCTACGCGCCCCGAATTTGTTCTCCCAGCGCTGACGGTGCCGTCCCGCAGGGAGGCGCAGGACGTCGCGCCACGAGTCGAGCCTGCCGCGCGCGTATTGGTCCCGGGCGAGAGCGAGGACCGATCCCGGCCCGATGTGACGCCGGACGATCGATGGTTCGAACCACGGCTGCACCCCGAGGAAACGCACGCGTTCGACCATGGCCGTGTCCTCGTCGATGCGCAGCGTCTCGTCGAACGGCCCGGCACGCTCGAGCAACGTGCGGGTGAACGACAGGCCGTAGGACTGGTAGTCGTGCGCCGGGCCGGCGGTGTGGCCCGGCAACCGATTGGGGTGGAGCAGGTAGAGGCCCGCCTTGCCCGCCTTGCCGTCGACGGCGAGCGACGTCATCGCGCCGGCCACGGCCTCGTACCCCGCTCGGTGCAGGTCGATCCGTCGCTGCACCCAACCGGGAGATGCCAGGCAGTCGGCCTCGAGGAACGCGATCGTCTCGCCGCGAGCGAGCGACGCGCCCAGGTTGCGTACTCCGCCGGGGAAGAGGCGGGTGGGCGACTCGGCCACCGGCACCGAGGGAAAGGTGCGCGCCACGAGCTCGGCGGTGCGGTCGCCCCCCGAGGTGGCCACGACCACCTCGAAGGGGTCGCGCGTCTGCTGGTCCAACAGGGAGGCGACCGCCCGCAGGATCGTGGCCTCGTTGTGGTATCCGAAGACGACGACGCTCATCGCGGGACGGTCCGAGACGGGAACCTCCTCGGCCTGGCGCGCCCGGCGGGTCTTCGAGCTCGGGCGCGCCCCGGGCCCGGTGACGGCGTGCCGGCTGCCGTTGTTGTCGGCTGATCGAGTCGCTGTTGTCATCGACGTGTGTTGGAGCGCCTCGGGTCGTTATCGGCTCGGGCCACGGAGGGGTGTAACCGGATTGGTACGGGCATCGAGATATCCCTTGAATCGTCCGATTTCGCTGCTCACCGCCACAGCGGCGTCGATGGCGGCGATCGAGAGGGGGCGCCGGGTGGCGGCCCGGTGGGCGAGGGCAAACGGCAGTTCCCATACCCTTCGGGTCCGCCGCCAGAATCCCGGTGTTTCGGGGAAGCCCGGCCACTGCGACCACCGGCGCTCGAGAAGGTAGATGCCGGCCGAATAGCGGCGCCACCGGGCCGTCACCTCCGTCGCGCTCTCCCCCACGTGGTGCTGCACACGAGCCGACGGCCGGTAGACGAGGTGCCCTCCGGCCAACGCCTGCACGCGCCACGACATGTCGTTGTCGCCCGCGGTGTGATGGAACGTTTCGTCGAAGCCGTCGAGCTCTTCGAGCACCCGACGCCGATAGGCCACGTTGGCGGTGGCGAAGAATGGCAGGAAGACGTGGTCGGCGTTGAACTGCTGGTCGAGGAACCGCCGTTCGACGATCCAGCGTTGCGACGCCGAATTTCTGTCGGCTTGGACGATGGCGCCGCCCACGCCTTCCACGTCCGCTCGGCCGAAGGGCTCGGTGAGCTCGGCCAGCCATGTCGGTTCGGGGACGCAGTCGACGTCGGTGAACGCAATGATGTCCGCCGCCGCGGCACGCCAGCCCCGGTTGCGGGCCATGAACGAGCCGCGACGCGACTCGAACAGAACTGTGGCTCCCGCCGCGGCCGCCTCCGACGCCGTCCGGTCCGTCGACCCGTTGTCGACGACGATGACCTCGCGGGCACGTCGGCTCTGGGCGAGACAGGCGGCGACGCAGGCTCTCACCATCGCCTCTCCGTTGCGCACCGGGATGACGATCGCGACGCTGGGCGCGTCCGCGCTCATCGCTCCTCCATCGTCATAACCGGTGCTCGGCACTCGGGCCGACGGCCCCCACCGTCGGAGGCGCGCCGTCGTTCGCATGCTCGTCGTGCGCGGCGTCGCCCGACGGTCGCGTCGCCCGGGCGCGGCGCAGTCGGAGGACCAGGCGCCTGCGGGTCGTCGTGTCGAGGCCGGTGAAGGCGAAGGACGCCGCGTACACGAGGAGCATCGCCAGGCCGGCGACGGCCACGATCCCCACGTCGGCGACCCGACCGTGTGTCCGGACGAAGCTGAGGGTGGTCGCCCGGATCGCAAACCAGCCGACCACTCCCGACATCACGAGCGCGGGCACGTGGGCGCGCAATACGGGCCGGACGAGCTCGAAGGGGCTGGTGCGCAGCCGGCGGGCGACCATCGGCAACCGCACGACGAGCTCGATACCCACGACGGACGTCAGGATCGCCACGGCCACCCCGACCAGGCCGAAGGCGATTCCGAAGGCGGCTGTGAGCGCCACCTGGGTCCCCACCTCGATCATGCCCACCAGGGCCAGCATCCGCTGACCGCCGGCGCCGCTCAGGATCCGGGCCGGGGCAGTGCCGAGCGAACGAAGCCCGAACGCCGCGGCCAGGATGACCACCGCTGCGGTCGCCCGCTCGTACGTGGGGCCCACCCACGCGAGCAGGGCGGGTCGGGCGAGGACGGCCACCACGAGGCAGCACGGAATGGTGGCGCCCGCCGTGAGCCGGTTACCCGTGTGCGCAGCCGCGCTGAGACCGTCGTCGTCGCCACGGCCGACGAGCTCCGACGCGTGCGGGAAGAACGGGTCGATCAGCGGTGTGCCCAGCTTCGTGCCGAGTGTCGCGAGCTTCTCCCCGATGGCGAAGATGCCCGCCGTCGAGACGTTCCGGACGAGGCCGAGCACGAGGACGCTGGCGTAGTCACGGAGTCCTTCGATCGTGTCGCCCAGCGCGAACCAGCCGGCCGGCGATACCAAGGTCCGCACGACCTTCCGGTCGACGCGGGCGAGGGAGATGACGAGGTCCGGCACCATGCGCCGCAGGAGCGCGTAGCGCACGGCCTGGCCCACGAGGCTGATGGCGACGGTGACGACACCCAGTTGGATGAGGCCACCGCCGGTTCCGAGCACGACGACCCACGCCACGGCCTGCCCCGCGGCGACCCCGATCAGCGTTGCGTTCAACAGGTCGAAGCGCTGCAGTGCCACGAGCCCGCACCCGAAGGTGTCCAGGGGGATCGACAACGCCATGTCGAGCCCGAGGAGCAGGAGGAGCACCCGCGTCGTGTTGGCGAGCGCATGGTCGACGTGCAGTGCCAGGGGCAGCAACGTCGCGGCGATACCGGTGATCGCCAGGGCCACGAGCCCGAGGATCGTGAGGAGGAAGAAGGCGGAATTGAGCGTGCGCGCCAAGGTGACGTCGTCGTCCGCCGCCGACAACCGGGCCACCGCGGCCACCACGGCGCCGCCGAAGCCGAGGTCGAGGAGCTGGACGTAGGCGACGGCCGAGCCCACGAAGACCCAGATGCCGTAGCGCTGGGGCCCGAGATGCTTGGTCAGGATGGGCGTGGTGACGAGCGCCACCGCCATGAGCACCGCCGTCAGCGCGTAGTTCGACATCGCGCTGCGGCGGAACCGGCGGGGGAGCCCCGACGCGCCGGCCCGAGCGTCTTCTGTCCGCTCGTCCATCA
>DATGKD010000097.1:0-5588 GCA_035294855.1 Acidimicrobiales bacterium | reverse complement strand
CTGAAGAACGGGTTCCACGGCTCGTCGCGCACGGGCAGCAGCGACGACAACGCCGGAGCCCGGTCGTGCCCGGCCTGGAGGGCGTCGCGCGTCGCCTGGCGGTTGTTGTCGTAGACGGCGATGTCCCGCCTGGCTTCCGGGTTCACCCACACGGCCGCGATGAGCAGCAGGTCGTCGACCTCGTCCGCGGGGATCACGCCGTCGGCGACCGCCCACAGCACCCCCGACGCCACACCGGCCTGGGCGGGCCCCCACGTCCGGCGGTCGTGCTCGCCGCCTTGCAGGGGCGCCTTGTTCACGAACAGGGTGAGCGGCTTCACCGCCAATCCGGGCTGGAGGGTGGTCACGAACGCGGCGTGACCGGGCCGCGGTGTGGCCAGCGCGGTCTCCCACGCCACCTCGACCGGGCCGCCTCTGCGTCCCAGCACCGTATTGACGTGCGCAGCGTCGGCCCCCTCGCCGACGAACGCTTCGCCGATCTCGGTGGCGCCGGCGCGCACCAGAGGAACGGGGTCCGTCACCCCGGTGGCCAACTGTCCGGGGGATCGGCGTAGGGGTCGGTCCTCCCGTAGCGGACCATGCGCAGCAGGTTGCTACCCGTCGTGCCCGGCTTGGTGTCGTACGCGAGCAGGCCGACGTGGCGCGCCCGGCTCCCCGCGATCGGGCTCACGCGGTGGAGCGAGTAGCGGCCCTCGAAGATGAGCAGCGTCCCCGGGGTCATGGGCAACGTCAGGATGTCGGCGGTGTTCTCCCCGGAGAGCACCGCGGCCACCGCCTCGTAGCGCTCGTCGGTTTCGCTGCGGACGCGCGGCACCACCTGGAAGTCCCCGCCCTGTTCCGCGGGCTGGATCGCGAGCGACACCACGAAGTCCGTCTGGTCGTAGTGCCATTGGAGCTCGTCGCCATGGCGCATCACCGCGACGTTGAGGGCTCCGAACGGGTCCGCGTACCGGTACAGCGGGCCGCGGTCGAGGACCGCGGCGATGAGCTCGATGAGCCGGTCCCACTCGTACAACAGCCGCAGCGGTGAGCTGCGGGGGATGACGTCGTAGGGCACCGCCCCGGTGCCGAACGGGCCGAGCCACCGGCGGGGGTGGTCCTCGGGGAGGTCGAAGTCGGGCAACTCGAGGTACGCGGTGCCCAGCCCGCCGGAATGGTGCGCACGGACGGCGAGCGCTTCGGCGTCGTCGACGAGCGCAGCGACGCCGCGAGGCCCCACGAAACCGGGGAGCTCCGCGGCGCCGATCGCGGCCAGCTGGGCGCGCGCCTCGGCGATCACCTCACGAGCCGTGGGGTTCGACAGGTCGAGGACGGGGTAGCGGTCGAGGTCGACGAGGGTTCGGGGTTCGAGGGCGCGTACGGCCATGCCGCCATACAGTGGCACCGCCCTCGGCTGGCTGCCATCGCGTCCGAGGCATCGGAGGAAGGCGACCGGGCCCCCGAGGGCGCCCACACACGAACGATATGGACATCCGCACCGAGGCAGCGATCGCCGCGTTCCTGCCGTCGCTCGCGTTGCTGGTCTACGTGTACACGCGCGACCGCTACGAACGCGAGCCGAAGTGGCTGATCGTCAAGTTGTACCTGATGTCGTACCTCGCGGTGGCGCTGGCGTTCGCCCTCGAATCGGCCACGCGCCCCCGCCTCACCGGTGCGGTCGTGGTCATCTTGGGGAGCGGGCTCCTCGTGGGGCTCATCGAGGAGGGTTCGAAGTTCACCGTCCTCGTCTGGGGCACGCGCCGTACCGCCCACTTCAACGAGCCCGTCGACGGGATGATCTACGCGTCGGCGGTGGCGCTGGGGTTCGCCGCGTTGGAGAGCTTCACCTACATCCTGCGCATGTACGACATCGGGCTCGCCTACCACCTGTCACCCTCGAGCGCCGCGCACCTGGCGCTGACCGTCACGGCGCCCGAGCGCGCGCTGGTCGGCAATCTCGGGCACATGTCGTGGGCGGGCATCATCGGCTACGCCTACGGCCAGCGCCGTTGCGGGCTGGGGACCCGCCGGGCCGTGTTCGGTGCGTACGTGTTGGCCGCGTGCGGGCACGGCGCGTACGACGCGTCCCTCGGGTTGAAGGCCCCGGCGATCGCCTACACCGTGCTCGCCGCGGGCTTGCTGTGGTACGTGCATCTGTTCCGGCGCGCGCTGGCCGGCTCGCCGTTCCGTCACCACCAGCTGCGCGCCGCGCCCGGAGCGCCCCCGAGCGGACCCGCGTTCCCCGCGCTCGGTCGGCACCCCGGTTGGGCGGCCGGACCACCCGCGGCGCTGCACGTGTTCGAGCCCGACTTCGCCGTGCCGCCCGAGGGCATGCCCGGGTGGGCGCAGCCCGATGCCACGAGCCACCTGGTGGGCCGATTACCGGGTGGCGAGCACGTGCAGGTGGTGCAGTGGCTCGGGCCGTGGGCGCACGTCCTGACCGCGCCCGGGTGGTCGGCCTGGGTGGACGGGCGACGGCTGCAACGCCTCGTCGCCGGAGGGCACCGGGGCCCGCCGGCAGGCGGCTGGGGCGCGTCGTGAACGTCCTGCTCGTCACGGTGGACCAGTTCCGCGGCGACTGCCTGTCCGCGGCCGGTCATCCCGTCGTGCGCACCCCCGGCCTGGACCGCCTGGCCGCGGCCGGGGTGCGCTTCGCCCGGCACTACAGCCAGGCCGCGCCGTGCGGCCCCGGACGCGCCTGCCTGTACACGGGGACGTACCAGATGAACAACCGCGTGGTGGGCAACGGCACGCCCCTCGACGACCGGTTCGACAACGTGGCGCGCGTGGCGCGCCGCGCCGGCTACGCGCCCGTCGTCTTCGGTTACGCGGACCAGGGCGTCGACCCGCGCCGCGTGCGCGCGCCCGACGACCCCCGGCTGTCGACGTACCAAGGGTTTCCGCCCGGCTTCGACGTCGGGCTCGACCTCCCCGACGAGCAGGACGCGTGGCGCGCCTGGCTGGAGGATCTCGGGTACGGGCCGTTGCCCGACGGCGAGACCGCGTTGGCGACCGAGTCCGAGCGCCCGGCCGAACACGGCGTGTCCGCGTTCCTCACCGAGGCGCTCGTCGGCTGGCTCGAACGCCAGGACGAACCGTGGTTCGCGCACGCCAGCTACTGGCGGCCCCATCCGCCCTACGCGGCCGCGGGCCATTGGTCACGCGCCTACGACCCCGACGACGTACCACCCCCGGTGCGCCCGCCCGAACGCGCCGCCCCGTTCGCCGGTCGTCTGGCGCAGCTGCCCGCGCCCGATGACGAGCGTGAACTCGCCGCTCTGCGTGCGCAGTACTACGGCATGGTGTCCGATGTCGACGCGCAGCTCGAGCGCGTGTGGGATGCGCTCGTGGCAACCGGCATGTGGGACGACACGTTCGTCGTCGTCACCGCCGACCATGGCGAGCAGCTCGGCGATCAGGGGGTCCTCGGCAAAGGTGGGTGCTTCGAGGCGAGCTACCACGTCCCCGCCATCGTGCGAGACCCACGCCGACCCGTGAGCCATGGCCGTGTGGTGGACGTCCTGACGGAGAACGTCGACATGCTGCCGACCATCGGTGAGGCGCTCGGCGTCGGCGTGCCGGCGCAGTGCGACGGGCTCCCGCTCACGCCGTTCCTCGAGGGAACCGAACCACCGTGGTGGCGGGACACCGCCCACTGGGAGTACGACTGGCGTTGGGAGTACATCCCCTTCGGTCCGCACCCGTGGCCGTGGGATCGCCGGCTCGAACAGAAGCACCTCACCGTCGCCCGCTCGGCGTCGCACGCGTACGTGCAATACGGCGACGGCAAGTGGCGTTGCTTCGACCTGGCCGCCGACCCCGACTGGCGCATCGAGGTCGATGACCCCGCCGTCGTTCTCGACCATGCGCAGGCCATGCTGACCTGGCGGTCGCGCCATGCCGACCGCACGCTGACCGACATGCTGCTCATGGACGGCGGCGTCGGCAGGATGCCGGAGGCGATCGCATGAAACTGGCCGCATGAAACTGGCCCAATGAACAGCGACGAGCTCGTCGCGCTGCTCGAACGGATGGGGGACGAGCCCTCCGACGAGGAGCAAGGCCTGAGTGCGCTCGACCACGGCCTCCAGTGCGCCTGGGAGCTGTCGCGGACGCACCCCGACGACATCGGTCTGGCCCTGGCCGGGTTGGTGCACGACGTGGGGCACGCGTTCGGACCGGACGAGGAGCACGACCGCCTCGGCGCGGCGTTCGTCCGCGCTGCTCTGGGCGATCGAGCGGCCTGGCTGGTGGGTGCGCACGTCGTCGCCAAGCGCTATCTGGTCGCCACCGACCCCACCTACGAGGCACAGCTGTCGGCCACGAGCATCCGCACCCTCGCCCTGCAGGGCGGCGCGCTCGACGGTCCCGACGTCGAGCGGTTCGCCCATCATCCCCGCGTCGCCGACGCACTGGCCTTGCGGCGCGCCGACGAGGCCGCCAAGATCCCCGGCCGTGCGGTCCCCCCGCTCGAGCGGTGGGTGCCCGATCTCCGGGCGCTGTCGTCGCCCGTTGACTGAGCTGTCGTCATGATCGGCTCGCCCGACCTGCCCGTGGTGCACGGTGTCGTCACCGGCGGCGACCTCGCGTCGCTCGTCGTCTCGGCCGACGAGGTGGAGGCGTGGCCCGTGGGTAGTCACCTGTGGGGTCACTATGCGGAGCGCACCGAGCAGGGCGAGGTTCTGTGCCGCACCGAAAACGTCTCCGCCTGCCATGAAGCCTTCGCTCGTTTGGTGGACGGGGTGCTGCGTGACGTGGCGTCGTCCGCCGAGGGCGGCGCGGTTGCCGCCTTCAAGGACAAGCTGAACTACAAGAAGCCCGGGGGCGCAGGTTTCGGGCCGCACCAGGACCTGCTCGCGTACCCTGAGCTGGGGCGCGTGGTGTCGGTCCTGGTGGCGATCGACGAGTGCACGACGGCGTCGGGATGCCTGTGGCTGGCCGAAGGTGTCGACCGGCTGCTCCCCACCGACGATCGGGGAGTGGTGCGCGCCGACGTGGCCGATTCGTTGCCTTGGGCGCCGGTCGAGCTCGCGCCCGGTGACGCGGTCGTGATCGACGGTCTCGCGCCGCACTCGAGCGAGGCCAATCGCAGCCGGGTTTCCCGTCGTGTCTTGGTCGCCAGCTACGCGCCGTTGTCCGAGGGCTACGACCGCGCCCGCTACTACGGGCTGCGCACCGCGGCCATGGTGGCGGGGTCGGAACGAGACGGGCGGGCGCGTATCAGCACGTTGGCCGATTTCGAGGGCACGCCCGTGGCGACGCATCCGACGCGCCACGGCGAGCCGGCGCCCGATCGCTGCACGCACTGAAAGAGGAGCCCGCCGCCACTCATAAGAAGTTCACAGGGAGCGCATAGGAGCCCCCAAGGCCCGCGCCGTCTACTGGGACGTGGAGTCATCCCCGAAGGAGACGGACATGAGCGAGCCCGAGTACCCGAGTGCACCGCCCCCCGCCGACGCCGGCGCCGCTGGCACAGCAGTGACCGTCGACGACGCACCCGCCGCGGGTACGACGCCCCACGACCAGGGCGCCGGGCAGCCCTCCGCCCCGTCCGATGACCCCACGGCTGCGTGGTGGCGGCCCCCCGACGCCGCTGCGCACGGAGGTGG
>DATGKD010000096.1:0-4700 GCA_035294855.1 Acidimicrobiales bacterium | reverse complement strand
TCGTTGAACGTCGACCGGGGGGCGATGCTCCTCGCACTGGCGAGCGATCGCAGCGCCTCGAAGGCCGCGTTGGAGCGACGTGCCCCGTCGGTCGGATGGCGGAGCCCGCCGAGCGCGTCGACCCCCAGGCTCAATGCCCGCCTTCCCCGCCGGACGATGTCGCTCCCGAGGACCGTCACCGCGCCCGGCTCGGCCTGCGGGAGCCAGGGACGCTCGTCGGGCTCGACCGAGGGCCGCGACGGCTCGGCGTCGAGCAGGACGGTCGCAAGCTCCACTCCGCCAAGGCCGTCGGCGACGGCGTGATGGATCTTCTCGACCACGGCGACCTCCCCGCCACGCAGGCCGTCGACCAGCCACATCTCCCACAGGGGGTGGTCGACGTCGAGGGGGGACTCGAGCAACTCGGCGCACAGCTCGGCCAGCTGCGACTCGGTGCCGGGAGCCGGGAGCGCCACGCTCCGTACGTGCCGGGCGATGTCGAAGCCCGGGTCGTCCGCCCAAACCGCCGAGTCTCCCAGTCGTGCCACGCGCACGTGCTGACGCAGCTTGGGCACCGCGGGCAGGCGCTGCGCGACCGCGGTTCGCACCGCGTCGACGCGGACGGCACCGACCGAGTCGCGCAAGGGTCGCCCCTCGAAGATTCCCACCGAGCCGAGGTGCAATGGGCTACGCGGCGACTCGAGGTGCAAAAAGAACGCGTCGAGGCCCGAAAGGCGCGTCCAGGTGTCCACCTAGGCCACCACCTGAGCCTCGACGGCGGTCAGGGCCAAGACCTCATCGAACCCTGCCGCCAGGCACTCACGGAACACCTCGCCGTCGGCAACGGCTGCGGTGTCGAGGTTCAGCCCGAGGCAAGCCCGCTCCGCGACGGTGACGAGTGAGACGTTCAGCGCGGCTCCTGACGGAGGTGAGAATGCGTACAGCCTGGCGAGCCGCGCCCCCGCGATGGCGACGTCGAACGCGGGCCCGGGAACGTTGGTGGCGACGAAGTCGTCGCCCTTCAAGAGCCCACCCCAGACCATGGTGACGAGTTGGGGGGGAAGGGCGTCGAGGCCGGCGGCGAGGACCTGGTTCAGGCGCAGCGCCGGCGCGTGCTTCCACGACTGCGCGGCGTCGTGGACGTGCCGGAGGCGCCGAAGAGGGTCGGTTTCGATCGTGAGGGCGAAGCGCGCCGGCACGAAGCGGTTGCCGCCCGCCCGGTCTCCCTCGTCGCGCACGCTGATCGGCATCAGGAGCCGAAGTCGTTCGACCGCGGCCCCGTGCTGCTCGTGATAGCGCCGAAGCCCGCCCAACACCGACGTCACGAAGACGTCGTTGACCGTCGTCTCGGTGTGCTGCGCCACACCTCGCAACGCCGACGTCGGGAGGTCGAGCACCTCGAACCGCCGGCCCAAGCTCCGGTTGGGCCACAGGGGCGACAGCGGGCGGCGCGCCGGTGCGAGGAGCTTGCCGACAGATGCGACCGTGGACTGCGCGCTCCGCAACGTGGCCCCGGGGTGCGACGCGGCCCGAACGACACCGGAGGCCATGCCCTGGGGCCACGAATGCACCTGACCCACCGGTTCGGCTTGCGGCGGGACCCCGCGCGGCTGGCCCCCGCGTGTGTCGACGTGGTCGTCGAGCACCTCGAGGGCTGCCGCCATACCGCCCAGCCCGTCCGCGATGGAGTGGTGGAACTTGACGACGATCGCCGCCTCGCCCCCGCGCAGCCCTTCGACCAGCACGGCCTCCCAGGGGGGCAGCGCCGTGTCGAAACCCACGACCGCCATGGCCTGGGCGAGGTCCAGCACCGTGCGGAGGGTGGCCGGCGGAGGGGCGACCATCCGGCGCAGGTGGACGTCGAGGTCGAAGCGGTCGTCCACCGCCCAGTGCGGCCGTCCCCACCCGAACGGTGCGGCCACGACCCGTGACCGCAGCTGCGGGATGAAGCGGGTGAGCGCCTCGAACCGGCCGCGCACCTCGTCCCACTGCGGGGTCCCATCGAGGACGAGCACGGCCACGATCGTGGTGCGCAGGACGGGGTCGCGGCCGAGCGTCCACAGCAGCGCGTCCGAGTCGCTCATCGCCGTCGCGACCGCGCCCACTCGGGTCTGCTCGGACATGCCCCTCAACGTGATCACCCCCGTCGTTCGAGTCCATGGTGGACAGCGCGCCTCCCCGGCCGCCAGAGCCAGAGGTCCCGAAAGACGCCCCACGAGTTGGGCCTTCCGGCCCTGTCGCCGATAGCACCCATTTCTTACGCTCGCTGAAAAGACAAACCACGGCCCGCCGCAGCAAGGGCAGAGCACCCGGGAGCGACTTCAGAAGAGGGAACGGGTCGTCCTGCTCGGAACGTGCGAGCTCGTCGATGGGGAGGGAACCGATGTCGACCATCGCAGCACTTCCGACCGCCGTGAGTGCCAGAGGCTGGCGCAACGCCATCGGGCGGCGGCAACTCGATCGCTACCCGGTCGATGGGAAGAGGTACGTCTACCTGGGCATCGTCGTCCTGACGACGATCATCCTCTACTACCTCTACTACGTGGAGGGCGCCATCACCCCGTTGATGCTGCCCTACTACCACATGTCGTTCCTGTACTTCCTCTACCTGCTCGTGGTGTCGAACGCCATCGGTGCGTTCACGGCGTTCATCGGCGGCCTGTCGGACAAGATCGGACGAGCGAACCTCACCATCTACGGGACGCTCACCGTCGGCCTCATCCAGCTGGTGGGGGTGCCCCACATCCATACCAAGTTCGCGTTCGCCGTCGCCTACTGCGTGATCGGGTTCGTGGAGGGCATCATCCTCGTGTCGACGCCGGCGCTCATCCGGGACTTCTCCCCCCAGATGGGAAGAGCATCCGCGATGGGCTTCTGGGCACTGGGACCGACCGTCGGCAGCCTGCTGGCGAGCGTGGTCGCCACCCGTACCCTTCATCACCTGCAGCCGTGGCAGGACCAGTTCATCATCTCGGGTTTCGCCTGCCTGGCGGTGGTGTTCGTGGCGTTCTTCGGGCTGCGCGAACTGTCACCGCAGCTGCGTGATCAGCTCATGGTGTCCGAGAACGAACGTGCGCTCGTCGAAGCACGCGCCCGGGGCTTGGACGTCGACAAGGCGACGCGCCACCCGCTGCGTTCGATGTTGCGTCTCGACCTCCTGTCCTCCTCGTTCGCGATCTCGGCCTTCCTGCTGATCTACTACGCGTCGGTCAGCGTTCTCACCTTGTACTGGGTGGTGATCTTCAACCGCACGACCGCCGACGCCAACGGCATCAACACCTGGTACTGGGGGTTCGATGCCGTGTTCTTGATCCTGGTCGGTGCACTCTCGGACCGCCTCCGGGTCCGCAAGCCGTTCATGGTGGTGGGTGGCACGGCCGCCATCATCATGACGATGCTCATGATCGAGCAGGTGAACCACCCGCACACCGGTTACTACGCCAACGTGCTGGTGGCGGTGCTCCTCGGCATCGCCATCGCGTGCACCTATACGCCGTGGATGGCGAGTTACACCGAGCAGGTCGAAGCCCACAACCCTGCGTTGGCCGCCACGGGCCTGGCGGTGTGGGGTTGGGTCCTGCGCATCGTCGTGGCGGCGTCGTTCGTCGTGCTGCCCATGGTGATCACCACGTCGACCACGCTCGTCGACAACCAGGGCGCGGCCACGAACCTCCAGACGTTCCAGGCGGCCCAGCCCTACCTGCCGACCGCGGCCAACCCGCACCCGGGTTCTGCCCCCGCGAGCGTCGTGTCCTCGCTCGAGCACATGACGCCCGCCGGTCCCGGTCAGGCACTCGGGCAACTCCTCCAGGCGTACGGCCGGTCCCACAACATCGTGGCGGGCTTCGCCAACGTGAAGGACAAGGCGCAGCTGCAGGGGCTCCTCACGTTCGCCCCGCTCGCCGCCGACATCCAGGCAGGCCGGCATGTCAGCTCGGCGCAGATCGCCGGCGTCGGGTCCAATTCCCCGCAGCTCGCCACGCTGCTGCGCGCCGAGGTGAAGGTGGTCCCCGCCCAGAAGGCGTCGCCGTCGGAATGGCGGCGGTGGTGGTGGGTGTGCGCGGCGGGACAGCTCGTGTTCCTGGGGCTCGTGTTCCGCATGCGCGGTCGGTGGAGCCCGCGGGCTGCTCGACGTGACTTCCAAGAACACGAGCGGCTGGTGGGTCTGGAACTCGCCCGGCTCCACGAGGAGATGGAGCGCGTAAGCGTGGGCGCGGGGCCCGAGCCCGTCGTCGCTCTCGGGCGCCAGGCACCGGCGGTTGCGCATGGAGCCGCCGCGTCGGCTGCCGATGTCCCGGCGGCGGTCGCCGTGGCGCCGCCGCCCACCGACCTGTGGGCCCAGCCACCGCGCCCCACGCGGCCCCGGCTCAGTCCCGTCGGGCCGCGCCCCACCGAAGAACGCCAGAGCCCGGATTGGGCACAGAAGCACCCGGCGTAGGAGGCGACGAACGAGCACATTCGTGCCCGAGGGGGACGGGGCCTCGGGTCGCCGCCTCCACACGCGTTCCCGGCCCCACGCCCACGTGCGGCCGGTTGGCCCGGTGCCTTGCGGGCGCGCCTGAGTCCGCTGGTGCCATCCGGTACAACTGAGACGGCGTCCGGTACAACGGGCAGGGTGTGCACGCCGCCCCGCTACCGGGCTCCTGCCCGGCTGCGCCCGGGCGGCGGCCCGGAGGGTCACACATGAGCGCATCCGCCATCCGCACCGAGAGGCTCTCCAA
>DATGKD010000095.1:0-6561 GCA_035294855.1 Acidimicrobiales bacterium | reverse complement strand
GTGGCGACGTGGCGAGGGCGATCACGGCCGCAGCCGCGGCCGCTCCGGCGAGAACGGCGACGCCGGCTTCTCGGAGGTGCCGGCTTTGCCGAAGCCAGCCCGGACCGAAGCGACGGGGCTCTTCTCGAGCGAACGCCGCGTCCGTGGAGCGTAAGGCGATCGCTCGATGCGGTTACGCCGAGCGGGAAATTCCTCCGGGCGCCGATATCGGAACCGGCGACGCGACCGCGGATATCGCGGAGGAAGCCAGCGGCAACGAAGGGATCGACGGTAGTGGCAGACCAGGGAGGGGCACCCCGCTTGGGAGCGTCGCCGGCAGAGGCGAGGTCGGAATCGGGACCGGCGGCGACGCGCCCGACGTGCCGACGTCATTCGCAAACGAGCCGCCACCTCCCCGAGCCGCCCGCCCCGATGCAGGACCCCCGGTCGTCGGCGGGCGACCGGCTCCGACGACCGTGAACGCGCGGTGACCGCCAGCCGGCGGTTGGACCAGGGCTGGTGTCGGATGGGGGGTCGCGCCTTGGGCTCGGACGTGGGCGCGCGACCCGTGTGGCGACGTGGCGAGGGCGATCACGGCCGCAGCCGCGGCCGCTCCGGCGAGAACGGCGACGCCGGCTTCTCGGAGGTGCCGGCTTTGCCGAAGCCAGCCCGGACCGAAGCGACGGGCATCGTCGACCCTCGACGCCACTTCGTCGGGAGCGATCCGCGTCAGGCCGAGCCCCGCCAGCCACTCTGCCGTGCACGCGACGGCGACGGCGTCGCGGACGGCTGCCAGGCGCGCTCGCGTGGTGGGGTCCGTGGCGGAGAGTTGCTGGCCGAACCCAGCGCGCAGCGCGCCGAGGCGCCGGGCGAGCACCCCCAGCGATGCATTGGTCCGAGCCCACACCCGCGCCGGTGCGTCCACCTGGTCCGGGGTCCCCTCGAGGGACGCGTCGACCATGGCGTCGACGAGTTCGGCTGCCTGTCGCTCGGGCCACGGTGGGGCACCCCCGGTCTCCACAGCAAGGCTCCGCTCCCTCCAGTCACGCAGCTCTCGGGCGGTGAGGTCCGTCGAGGGCGCGGACGCGCCGCAAGAGGATCGAGCTGCAGGGGGCGAACCCCTGTGGAGCTGGGCCATCATCGACCTCCGGCACGGGGGACGTCGAGACGGCATCGGCGCCAATGACGCGTGGCAGCAGCGTCGACGCGGAGTTTTGGGCGCCGGTTGCCCGCGTGTGCCCAATAGATGGCCAACGTCGGCGCGGCGTCGACAGCGACCCGCGATGTCAGGCAACGAGGTCGGGGTACCGCCTCGCGAGCGGGAAGCCCGCGAGCACGGCACGTGCCGTGCTGAGTTGCCCATCGGTCAATCGACCCTCCCACGTCCGCGCCTGCGTCGACGCCAGGCGGTTCGTCGTGAACCCGGCGCCCTCCGCATTGGAGTGGCGCAGGTAGGCGTCACACGCGTCCGTCCAGACGAGGCCGAGCGCGGTGACGAGGTTGTGAAAGCGCTCCTCGGGCGACGCGCACAGCTCCTCGTGCTCCACGACACGGAACTCTTCATGGGCGGCGGCCACTTCGTCGTACGCGGACACCGTGAATCCCACCAGCCATACGAGGTCCTCGAACGGTTGACCCCGTTCCGGTCGTGCCGGGGCGGACCATCGCCGCACGAGCTCGTCGACGCACCGCCCATCGACGGGCGGCTGCCTGTCCGGCAGGAACATCTTCCCGAACTGGAGGCGGCTCGCCACGATGGCGAGTGGATGGCGACGGACGAGCACGACCCGGGGGGAGTGCCGCTCCACGATCCACTCCAAGGCGAGGGGAGCCTGCACGGACTTCACGATGTGGTGGCGCGTGCCGGGCCGAGCGGATCTCGGCGCGGAGAGCAGCACGGCGGCGCGCGCCCGCAGGGGCGAACTCGCACCCGGAGAGGCCTCGGCGCGCACCACGCGTGGCACGCTCAGGTACATCGGGACGGCGACGCGGTTGCGGACCGAGCGGCGACCCGACGAAAACGCGGCGTCCCACAGGCGCTCGTAGTGCCGTGGCGCGGGCTGGTCGGGACGGACCACCGGGAGCAGGCCCATCCCGGCCCGAGCCCGAGCGGCGAAGGGGACCCAGTCCACGCTGTCCGGCTCGTGGAGGTAATCGGCGCATTCGGTGCGAGCCAGCACCTCGGCGACCCAGGTCGTGCCCGAGCGGGCCGCGCCCACGACCAGCACCCGCAGGGAATCCATGCGGTCCGGGCGCCGGGGCCGGCGGCGGCGAACGAACACGGGGCATTGTCGCGCGCCGTGTGTTCGGCCCAGACCCGGTTCGGGGAGGTGATGGAGCCGCGGCCCCCAACCAGGCTTGTCCCGTCCGCCCGAGCGCGTCCTCAATCCTGAGGATGCGGCTGGGCCCCCCACTCTCTTATGTTGGGCGCGGCGATCGGCGGATCCGGGTCCCGAAGGGCAACGCGGTGGAGGGGGAGGCTCGAAGGTGGGGGGAATGAGGCGAGTCGCCGGAGTCGTTGGCGGCCTGGCGATCGTGTCGGCCTTCGGGGGCTTCACCCTGGCGTCACCGGCCGAGGCGGGAGTGTCCAACGCCGTCTACCGGTGGGGCGGATACCGGGGCGGCGCCGGCGCGCACACCAACCAGCAGAGTCGCCCGACCCCGGTGCCGGGATTGTCGAACGTGTCGGCTCTGGCGGCGGGGAACTTGGCAAACTACGCCCTCGAGACCAACGGCGAGGTGTTCGCTTGGGGCAACGGCCGGGGCGGCGAGCTCGGGAACGGAACACACCCGTTCTTGCAGACGACGCCGGTGCAGGTGTCGTTCCCGGCCGGAACGGTGGTGACCGCCATTGCCGAGGGCAACGCGCGGGGATACGCGATCGACTCGACCGGCCGCGGTTGGACGTGGGGAGCTGCCGGCGCGTTGTGTCGCAGCGGATCGACCAGCGTGCCGAAAGTCGTACCCGGACTTCCGTCCAACGTGGTGAGCGTGGCGGGCGCTTCCGGGCACGTGCTGTGGCTGACGAGCACGGGTGACGTCTTCACCTGTGACCGGTTCCATCGGGCGCCCACCAAGGTGGCAACACCGGGACCGGTCGCCGCGGTGAGCGCCGGCAACGACGTGCTGACACTGCTGTTGCAGAACGGCCAGGTGTGGGATTGGGGCAGCAACGTCTTCGGACAGCTCGGGAACGGCACCTTCAGCAGCTCCGCCGTGCCGGTGCAGGTGCAGTTGCCCGTGGGGACGTTCGCCACCCAGATCTACGCGGGTGGCGACGACGCGGTCGACGGGCACCAGGTCGCCGTGCTCAATACCGGCGTGCTGGTCGCTTGGGGAGCCGG
The DNA here is from genome assembly GCA_035294855.1 of Acidimicrobiales bacterium. GTDB lineage: Bacteria > Actinomycetota > Acidimicrobiia > Acidimicrobiales > UBA8190 > DATGKD01. The sequence goes on along the minus strand of DATGKD010000095.1, from coordinate 3,238 downwards.
CAAGGCGGGACAGTTGGGCAACGGACATCGGATGAACGAGCCGGTCCCCGTCACCGTGGCCCTCCCGGCCGGCGTGGCCGTGAAAGAGGCGGTGGCCGGGGGGTCGACCTCGTACGTCGTCGACACCAACGGCAACGTCTGGGCGTGGGGCAACAACAACTACGGGGAGCTCGGCGTCGGTGGTCGCAAGGGCTCGCTCACGCCCGTCGTCGTCGACACGGGGGTCAGTCTGCTCATGTCGACCGCGGCAAACGTCGCCGACTACCACGGGTAGCGGCCCGGCGCCGAAGGAGGGACCGCACGAACGCGGGTGCGCGCAGCCTTGCGGCCGGCGCGGCGCGGTCGGTCAGCCCGCGGGAGCCACCACCAAGTTGGCGACCTGCACGTGTGCGGTGTAGTTCACGTAGTTGCCGGATCCCGTGTAGAGGTCGTTCGACACCCGGAAGCCGATCGGGCCCGCCACCTGTGGCCCGAGGTTCTTCAAGTCGGTGCCCGTGAGCATCCAGTTGGCCGGCTCGGTCGTGCCCACTTTCCACACCTTGGACGCAAACGACGTCGGGTTTGTGCCGGTGATCTGCACCATGACGTTGTAGGAGTAGGGAGGACCGCCGAAGTCCTTGGTCGGGTCGATGAGCGTGTCGATCTGGCTCGTGAAGTCACCGGGATTTTTCTGCCCGGCGGGCGTCTGGGTGCGCAGCCACAGGTGGCGCGTGCTGCCTTCCCACACGAGGCCCATGCGGTAATAGCCGGTCGCCCCGGTGTCCTGGAAGCGCGCCACCAGGTACGCGACCACGCCGCCGTGTTGCGGGCCGTAGTTGTTGATGTTCTCGTCGAAGCTGACGGTGAAGCTCCCGACGTACGACAGCCGGTTGGCGCGCGGCAGAACGAGGATCTGCTCACCGCTCAAGAAGTACGCCGCCCGGGCCGCGACGATTCCTTGCCCGTTCGCGACGGCGAAATTTCCGGACTGGCCCTTGGCCACCTCCCACCGGCCGCCGGGCCTCGCCCGGCCCCAACTCCCACTCACCGGACGGCGGAACGTGTCTCGCACGTAGAGGTGGCCCCGATGTCGGGGAAGGGCAGCCTGACTACGGTGCGCGGCCCGCGTGCCCGCTTTGGCGAGGGCGTCGTCGGGCGCGAGGACGAGGGTCACGAGGGACAGAACGAGCACCCCGCCGACGACGCGGACGTATCGACGCCAGCGGTGTCGCGCCGGAACCACCATGGACACCTTCCCCCCCACGAACCCCGATGCTACGCGGCTGGTACCGGGATCGCTTCCACGCTCACCGGCGCACCCGCCAAATGACGCTGATGCTGTTGCCGAAGCCCAAGTTGTCGGTGGCGGTCACGGTGGCCGTTGTCTTCCCAGCGGAGGTGGGCGTTCCCGAGATCAACCCGGAGGCGGCGTTGATGGCGAGGCCGGCAGGGAGCCCGGACGCGCCGTAAGTCAGCGTCGTCCCGGGAGCACCGTCTGTGGCAGTGATCTGGAGACTGACGGCTGTGCCGACCTTGGAATGGGGCTTGCCGGGGTTCGAGAAACTGATGGTGGGCTCGGTGAGCACGCAATGGCCTCGTCGGCCCGAGTTGTTCGCCCACATGCCCTGCACGGCGAAGGTGCCGGTGGCGAGGATGATGTTGTCCGGTCCCCCTGCCTGCCCGTGTTGGAGGAACTCGCACTTGTCGCCGATCTCGCTGCCCCTCCTGTCCGTCCACCCGGTGGCGATCGCCGCGTTGGTCGGCGTCGAGGGATAGGGATCGGTGAGGGTCTCGTAGTACTCGTGTCCCTCGGCGATCGTCACGCCGTCAGTCGTCCCTGACAGGCCGGGGTTGACGGCGTTTGCGCCGCAACTCGATCCCACGTCGGCCACGTACGGCAGGTTGGTGAACGGCACATCGGGTCCCGCAACCGGACCGGCACCGTCGATCGACGGGTCCGTCGTGTTGTCGTGGTACGCGCAGTAGCCGGTGTTGGGGTCGAGCCACCCGTCCGGGTCGGTGTTGCTGGGCGATGCGATCACGTACTGCGCATTGGCGTTCGACGCTTGGGTCGTGTTGCCGAAGTGCGCCGCGGCCTTCTCTGCTTCCGCGGCGAGATCGCTGCCGGTCGGCGCGTTGTCGCCCGGGTAGCCCGTGGTGTCGAACCACGTCCCCGCCAGCACGTCGCTCGTGGGGTAGGGAACGTGCGGGTCCGACGCCGGGCAGGATGTCGACCCCGCGCCGAGGTTCTGGCAGTACTGCAGGGCGGTGCCGCTCCAGAGCTCGTGGTTGGTTCCCAGTCCCGTGAGGAACTGCTGCAGGAGGGTGGCGACACCGGCGGGATCGCCGGCGCCGCTCCATGCACCCCACAGGACGAGGTAGACGCGCGGGTTCCCCGTGACGACGCCGACGTTCGTGCTCGGATCGCCGCCGCCGTAGCGGAGCTTCCCGCCGGAGCTGGCGCGTGCCGCGGCGGTGCCGGACGACGGGGTGACGGGGCTGTGGTGGGGGCTCTGGAGCGCGGACGCGCTCGCGCGCAGCACGAGGGGGAGCGCACCGTGCCGATACGAGTGCCCAGCGGTGGGATCGCTCACCCTGACCGAAGGGGAAGGCGTCGACGTCGCGGCGGAGGCCGCAAGCTGCGTCACCCACGCCGGTCCGAACAGTGCGGCCAGGACGACCGTCAACAGGACGCCTCGCCGCCGCCGCAAGGGCCTCCTGATCCGTTGCTCGGGCGCGCGTCGCCCCGGGTCTCCCACGCCTCTGTGCCCCGCCATCCGGACCCCCAGCGCACGACGGGCGCACGATCGTCGGTCTCGACGACGTCCTCGCGCCCGTGCCGCGGTGCCGTCACCCCCGTTGGACGGCGCCTCGCTGCTCACGATCCCACAGTGGGTCGGTTGCTTCAACCAGCGGATCGAGCCCGCTCCGGAGCCTGAGGATCCATCGTCTCGTTGGGACGCCGGGAGCATTTGAGCGCTCTCACCTGCTGTTAAGCCGTCGGCCGAATGGAGGCGAGGGCTCGCCGCCCCTCCGTCGGCGACCTGAAACTGTCAATTCTGACGAGAGTCGACGCGATCGCTGCAGGCGTAAATTGGGCGTCTTGGCGTGCGGGCCGGGCAGGGTCGGCGCGCCCAGGTCCGGGATTGCCGGAAGGGGGGCCATGGCAGTGCAGGGGGGATCCGGGGAGCGCATCGGCGTCGTGGTGGTGGCCTACAACGCTGCCTCCACGCTGGCCGCCGTGCTCGACCGGCTGCCA
>DATGKD010000094.1:0-8312 GCA_035294855.1 Acidimicrobiales bacterium | reverse complement strand
CGGTACGGGGACGGCCACCGTTGTGGTTGCCGCCGCCTCCGGCGACGACGCCGGGGGCGGACGGCGGTCGACTTCCACCGCCGCCGAGCTCTCTGCCACCGCCACCACGCCGTCTTCCACCACCTCCGCCACCAGCGCCCTCCGTCACTGCTCGGCGCGCGCCATCGCCGGCAGCGGGCATTTCTTCGCGACGCCTGCCGCCTCCGCCAAGTGGCTGGACTCCGCTCCCAACCCCGGCGACATCAACGGCTGCACCGAGACAGGAGGAGGCTGCCCCGCCCTCCGCGAGGGCGGGGCCGACGCCGGCCGCAGATGGGCCTCCGCTGTCGAGCGCGGCGGCGTCGACGAGCGCCGCCACCAAACGGGATTACGACTATTTCGCCGAGCTCGACGAACAGCTGGCGCAGCTGCGCGGCGCGGCGTCGGTTTCGAAGGGTCCGACTGCCGGCGGCAACTTCCGCTGAAAAGGTCGTGTCGTCGAGCTCAGTCCTTGAGCTCGACGACAACCTCGAGATACGGCTGCTGTCCGGTGTTGCGTGCTGATTCGAGGCCGCCGCGTGTGACATGCACGACTGCCCCCGGCACGACGTCCGCCTCGAGGTACTGGCGGTACGGCCCCTCGGAGTCCGCTTCGGGAACGACCGCAATCCTGTCCCCCGCGACCTGGATGAGAAGGTGGTCGAGCTCGTGACGGTGGACGGGCCCCTGCTCGCCCGGGGCGAGCCGCACCTGCCACACCCGTACCCGGTCGTTTTCGAAGATCTTCCGGGTGCCGACGTCCCCGAAGGTTCGGTCGTCGGTCACGTCGTCCTCCTCTTGGCACGCTTCGGGGCGGGCGCTCGTCGACGCGCAGCGTTTCGCGGGGCCGCCGGGGAGGCCCCCAGTGCCCGCAGCGCGAAGCCCACGAGGTCTTGGACCTCCTGAGCCGTGGGGCGCGTCCGACGCGCCAAATGGGCTTCGAGCGTGCCGACCACGAGGGTGTACACCGCCTCGGCGTCGTGACGCGCCGACTCCAGCTGCCGTGGCGCCACGCGGCGGTCCCCCGTCCGCTGGAGATGGGTGACGGGATCGAGGAGAAGCTCGACGAGGAGGTCGACGGACTCCTGCTGTTCGCGGGGAAATGCTTCGGACAATCGGTCGCGGTTGGCGACGAACGGGCGCGTGCGGGCAGCGGCCTCGGGGTTCGAGGCTTGCGCGAGGACGCCCTCGATCCACGCGCGCACCTTGGCCGACGGGGTCGTCTCCGCCGCCATGCGGTGTTCCAGGTACCCGAGCAGCTTCCGCCGGCCGTCATCGAGCAGGACCAGCATGAACTCGTCCTTCGATTTGAAGAACCGGTAGAAGGCCTGTGTCGACAGGCCCGCCTCGGCCAGCAGGTCGCGCAGCGAGGGGTCGACGCCACCCGTGCGCTCGATGAGGCGATAGGCGGCGGCCACGAACCGCTCGACCTCGGTTTCGTACGCGCTCTGGCGGTCGGCGACCCTTTGTTCGAGGGCCCGGCGGGCCAACGTCGCGGTGAGTCCTGGCATAGGGGTCCCCCCGTGCTCGCCTCCGGGCGCCTCGAACACGTGTCGAGGGCCATGGCAGCACGTTGTTCTCCAATCTAAGATCGCTGTTCTGACAACGCAACCACCCCGGGGCCAGCTGCGCATCGGCGACGTCTTCCGGAACGCCGCGCGAGCGGTGCCGAGGAGGACCGCGGCAGTCCTGGGGGACCAGGCACTCACGTTTTCCGACCTCGATCTCGCGTCCAACCGGACGGCACGAGCCCTCCAGACCCTCGGTGTCGTTCCGGGCGGACGGGTGGCGGCGTGGAGCGCGACGTCCCTCGATGTGGTGGTGGTGTTCGCGGCCCTGGCCAAGCTCGGCGCGGTCTTCGTTCCCATCGGCCCCGGATTGAGCGCCGACGAGGCGTCCGCCGTCGCCGAGGCGGCCACCCCGGCACTTGTCGTGGTCGACGACGATCACGCTCCCGCGGGCGAGGCGCTGGCGACCCGCCTGGGAGTCGGACTCGCTGTCACCGAGGGCATCGCCGGTGGTTCGTCGGCCAAGGCGTCACCAGGAACGCGGCTCGCCGAACTGATGTCGCGTGTCAGCGCCGACGATCTTGACCCGCACCTGGTCGACGAGGTCGATCCGCACGTCGTGTTCTTTACGAGCGGAAGCACGGGCCGGCCGAAGGGCGCGGTGCTGTCGCACCGCGTCAACTACCTCCGCACTCACCCGGGTGCTCTGCTCGAGCCACGCGGTGCCATGGTCTGCCCCTATCCCTTGTTCCACATGGGGGCGTGGACCATCGCGCTGCAGCAGTGGCAAGCCCGCGACACCGTGGTCTTCACGATGACCACCGACGCTCGTGCCATCACCGAGGCCGTGGCGCGCCACTCGGCCATCAGGTTGAACGCCATCCCCGCGATCTGGTCACGGATCCTCGACGCAGGAGACGCCCCCTCGCTGCTCGGCTCGTTGCGATTCGCGGACACCGGCACCTCGGCCACACCGCTCGAGCTGCTGGAGGCGATCGAACGCGTCGCCCCGGCCGCCCACCTGCGCGTCTTCTACGGGTCGACCGAGGCCGGTGGCGTGACCGCGCTCGACCACGCGGACATCCGCCGCAAGCCGGGCAGCTGCGGCGTCCCCGGCCCGGCGGTCGAGGTCCGCATCGACCCGTCGGGCGAGCTGTGGGCCCGAGGACCGCTTCTGTTCGACGGCTACCTCGACGACCCCGACGCGACCGCGCAGGCGCTGGTGGACGGCTGGTACCGCACCGGTGACCTCGCGGTGGCCGACGACGAGGGCTACCTCAGCATCGTCGGCCGCGTCAGCGAAGTGATCCGCACGGGCGGCGAGTCGGTACCGCCTACCGAGGTCGAGGCCGTCTTGGCGGGTTGCCCGGGTGTCGCCGATGTCGCGGTGGTCGGCGTCGCCGACACCGACTGGGGCGAGATCGTGTGCGCATGCGTCGTGCCCGCTCCCGGCCACTCCCCCACGCTCGAGTCGCTGCGGGACCACTGCCAAGGGCGCTTGGCCTCCTTCAAGCACCCGCGCCGGCTGGTCCTCGTGGAGTCGATCCCGCGCACGGCCTCCACGGGCCAGGTGCAACGGCGCCTGCTTGCAGAACGCTGTTCTCATTCCTAAGATCACGGTTCTGGAGGGAGAGTCGTGGAGCGCGAAGTGCTCATCACCGGGATCGGCGGACAGGGGGTCCAGCTCGCGGCCACGGTCATCGCCCACGCGGCCATGGCCGAAGGACGCGAGGTCCAGGTCTTCGGGAGTTACGGCGGCATGATGCGCGGCGGCAACACCGACTCCGCCCTCGTGATCGCCGACCGGCCCATCGTGGCGCCCCCGACCGTCGACCAGGCCTGGTCGGCGGTCTTGATGCACCCCGCCCATGCGGACGGCCCTCTCCGAGCGCTCCGCGCTGACGGCTTCTGCATGGTCAACAGCACGGTCTTCGGGGACGGGTGGCAACGCCCGGATCATCCGAGCATCGACGTCCCGGCCACGGCGGTTGCACACGATCTCGGCAACGCCGTGGTGGCGTCCATGGTGATGGTGGGGGCCTACGCCGCGGTGACGGGGCTCGTCGCGTTGCCGTCGCTCACGCGCGCCGTCGGGGACGCCCTTCCCTCCTACCGGAGGAGCCTGGCCGATCTCAACACCCGGGCGCTGCACGCCGGGTTCGAGGCCGTGCCGGGCGTGCTCCGGCCCGCATGGGATGAGACCGCGGACGTGGCGCCGTGACGACCTCCCGGGTCTCTGCACGCGGCACGGTCGTGGTCGACGTGGACGCGTGCAAGGGATGCGAGCTGTGCGTGGAGGCGTGCCCGCCTGATGTTCTCGTCATGACCACGCACGCGGTGAACGCGCGGGGCTACCACTATCCCCTCCTCCTGGCGGGGTGCACCGGTTGCGGGGCGTGCGCGCAGATCTGCCCGGACTTCGTCTTCCAGGTGTACAAGTTCGAGGAACCGGTGCTGTTCGAGGTCGCCCCCCCATGACGCGCCGGCTACTCGAGGGCTCCGAGGCGATCGCCGACGCCATGATCGCCGCGGGGTGCCGGTTCTTCGCCGGCTATCCCATGACCCCGTTCACCGAGGTGCTCGAGCACATGGCGCGCAAGCTGCCCGCCGTGGGCGGCGTCTGCATGAACGCCGAAAGCGAGCTCGAGGCGATCGGTATGGCGTGGGGGGCGGCGGCAACGGGCACGCCGGCGGCCACGGGGTCGACCGGCCAGGGCCTGTCCCTCATGCAGGAGTCGCTGGCGGAGATCGCCCTCGCCCGGCTGCCGTTGGTGGTGCTCAACATGGCGCGCGCCCAGGGCGACTACTTCCAGGCGACGCGCGGCGCCGGCCATGGCGACACCCGCACGCCCGTCTTCGCGCCCGCCGACGTGCCCGAAGCGGTCGAGCTCGTGCAGCGCGCGTTCGACGTGAGCGCGCGCTGGCGCCATCCGGTGCTCGTGATCGGTGACTACTACCTGGCCCACACCGCGCAGGCCGTCAACGTGCGCGCGCTCGACGTCGGGCGTCGTCCCCCGACACCGTGGGCGCTCGACGGGTCGTCCGGTGGCACGGGTGGGGCCAAGCTCGTGTCGTTCCTCGGCTCGGCGAAGCAGCGGGACGACGTCGGGTACGACCTGGCCGACCACTACGCGGCGTGCGCCACAGCAAGCGCCGAGATGATGAGCGGGATCGCGCCATTGGCCGAGTCGGCCTTCACCGATGACGCCGACGTCGTGGTGGTGGCGTTCGGCACGCCGGCCCGCTACGTGGGCGCGGCGGTGCGCGCGCTCCGGGCCGAGGGCGCCCGCGTCGGATACGTCCGGCCCATCACGCTGTACCCGTTCCCGTCCGACGCGGTACGGACTGCCGCGCAAGGTACCCGAGTCGTGGCCGTCTACGAGAACAACGCAGGCCAGATGGTGGACGACGTCCGCCTGGCCGTAATGGAGCGTGCCGAGGTCCGCTTCATCGGCGGGCTCAGCCTGGACAGCTCGGGGTTCGGGATCGCCCCCGACCTCGACGTCGCGGTGATGCGTCGACGCATCACGCAGATACTCGAAGAGACGACCGCCCCCGAGGGCCGACGGGGCGCCGCGACCGTCGCCACTGGAGGCGGACGGTGAGCAGGATGCTCCGGGTCGAAGGTCGCTCCGTCGTCCCGACGGCGCAGCCACCCGAGGAAGCCGCACGTCTGGTCGAGGACTTCACGCCGGAGCTGATCGACGTAGGCGCCCACCACCTGTGCCCGGGCTGCGGCGAGCCGGTCGCCATGCGGACAGCGCTCCAGGTGGTCGAGGAGCTCGAGCTCGTCAAGCGGACCATCGCCGTCTTCGGGATCGGCTGCTACACGGCCTTCAGCAACAACCTCGACGTCGAGGTCCTCCAAGCCCTGCACGGGCGGGCGCCGTCCCTCGCCACAGGCGTGAAGCGTGCCCGTCCGGACACTGTCGTCTTCACGGTGCAAGGGGACGGGGACATGGTGAACGAGGGTCTGCAGGAGGTCGTCCACACCGCGGCGCGCGGCGAGAACGTGACGTGCATCATGCTCAACAACGGTGTGTTCGGAGAGACCGGTGGGCACATGACCGCCACCACCGTCCTCGGACAGCGCACGAAGACCAGCCTCGAAGGGCGCGACGCGGCGGCCCACGGCCGGCCGATCCTGTTGGCGTCGCTGTTGGCGCAGCTCGACGGGGCCGCCTACGTGGCGCGCGGTGCCGTCAACAGCGCCGGGAACGTCGCGCGCACCAAGCGGATGCTGCGGCGCGCGTTCGAGACCCAGGTGGCCGGCGCGGGGTTCTCGTTCGTGGAGATCCTGACGATGTGCCCGACGGGATGGTTCGTCGAGACCCGGGAGGCCCCGCAGTACCTGGCCGAGAACCTCGGGGTCGTCCACACCGGCGGGGTCCTGAAAGACGCCCTCGGCGAGAGCCCAACGTCATGAGGTCCCGCGCAGCCAGCCGAGTGGTGGTCAACATGGGCAGCCGGTTCGCCGACGGCCTGCTCGCCGCGCTCGAGGCCTCCGCCCCCCACGAGCGCTTCGTGGGCTGCAAGCCCGGCGAGCCCGTTCCGACTGACGCCGACGCGCTCGTGACGCTGACGGACGATCCCGCCGGGGTGGTGCAACTGATGGCGCCCCACATCCGCTGGGTCCACATGCTGAGCACGGGCGTCGACGGCTTTCCCTTGGCGGCCGCCGGCGACCGTCTCGTGACGTGCTCCCGCGGCGCGAGCGGCATCGCCATCGCGGAATGGGTGCTCGCGGTGATGCTGGCCTTCGAGAAGCGGTTGCCCGACTCGTGGATCACCGCCCCCCCGCCGCAGTGGAACGTGTCGTCCCTCGGGACACTCGCGGGCCGTACCGTCGGCATCGTCGGGCTCGGGGCCATCGGCAGCGAAGTCGCCCGCCGGGCCTTGGCGTTCGACATGACGGTCGTCGCCCTCCGGCGCACCCAACAACCCTCTCCATTGGCGGGGGTGGCGTTGGCTGGCTCGCTACGCGAGCTGCTTGCGGATGCGGACCACGTCGTGGTGGCGGCACCGGCCACGTCCGCGACGTCGCACTTGTTGGACGCAGAAGCGTTCGCCGCGTGCAAACCGGGCGTGCACCTCGTGAACGTGGCGCGCGGCGCGCTCGTCGACCAGGACGCGCTGCTCGACGCGCTGGATCGCGGCATCGTGGCGCGCGCCTCGCTCGACGTCGTCGACCCCGAGCCGTTGCCGTCCGGCCATCCGCTCTACGGCCACCCCGGGGTACGGCTGAGCCCGCATGTGAGCTGGAGCGCACCCTCGAGCATGAAGCGGACGTTCGAGTTGTTCGTGGACAACCTGCGGCGCTATCGAGCCGGCGAGCCGCTCCACGGTGTGGTCGACCTCCTGGCCGGCTACTGAATCGGGCTCCTGATCCAGCTACTGAATCCGACTCCCTGGCCGACAAGAAATCGGGAGGCATCGTGCACACCATCGGACCGGGCGATCTCGTCCTGTGCTCCGGCACCGTCCCACGCGACGTGAGCTTCCGCGACCGGCTGCGGGCCGCTGCCGACGCGGGCTTCTCCGCCGTGTCGTTGTGGGGACGGGACTACCACCGCGCTCGGCGCGACGGCCACGACGACGCCGAGATGAGGACGATGCTCGACGACCACGGGCTCGTCGTCGCCGAGATCGACCCCGCGTGGTGGTGGACGCCGGGCGCGGCCGAGGTGCGCATCCCGGCCGAGCTCGACACCCTGGAGGTCTTCCGTCACGGCGAGGACGAGCTCTTCCGCATCGCCGACGCGGTCGGTGCCCGTTCGGTCAACGCCGCGGACGTGCTCGGGGGGTCGTGGGGTCCGGAGGAGGCGGCCGAAGCGTTCGCGCGGCTGTGTGACGGGGCCGCCGCTCACGGGTTGCTGGTGCACCTCGAGTGGCTTGCGTGGTCGCGTATCGACACGCTGGCCGTCGCGTCGGAGGTCGTCCGCTTGGCGGACCGGCCCAACGGTGGGCTCACGATCGACACGTGGCACTGCGCGCGCACCGGTGTCAGCGCGCACGACGTGGCGGCTCTGCCGGGCGCGGCCGTGCTCTCCATCCAACTCGACGACGGCCCGGCCGCAGCCGAGGACGACCTCCTGCACGCCACGCTCCACGAGCGCCGCCTGCCGGGAGAAGGGGACTTCGACCTCGCGGGCTACCTCGGCGCGCTGGTCAAAATCGGGGCAGTCGCTCCCGTGGGGGTGGAGGTCTTCTCCGACGCACTGCACGCCCAGGGGCCGATGGTGGCGGCGCGACGCGCCGCCCAGGCGACCCGCGCCACCCTCGAGCGGGCCGGGTGGGCGACCCGATGAGCGCGGCGGCGAAGCCACTGCGCGCCGTGGTGGTGGGCACGGGGTTCGGCTGCTACACCCACGTGCGCGCCCTGCGGCACGCCGGGTTCGACGTGGTTGCCCTCGTCGGACAGGATCCCGACAAGACGGCAGAGCGCGCCCGGCTCTTCGAGGTACCGCGCGCCTGCGGCTCGTTGTCCGAGGCGCTGGGCGATGGTCACGTCGACGCCGTGACCATCGCCACGCCCCCGCACACCCATGCACCGCTAGCCCTCGAGGCGATCGCGGCCGGCAAGCACGTCCTGTGTGAGAAGCCCTTCGCCCGCGACCTCGCTGAAGCCCGCAAGGTGCGCGACGTGGCTCGGCAGGCCGGCATCGTCGACGTCCTCGGCACGGAGTTCCGTTACGACACGGGGCAGGCGCTCCTGGCCCGCGCCGTCCATGACGGCCGCGTGGGTGCGCCCCGGATCGCCACATGGCTGATGCACGTCCCGGTGCT
>DATGKD010000093.1:0-11641 GCA_035294855.1 Acidimicrobiales bacterium | reverse complement strand
GATCCACGAGCGGTTCAGCGACACGGGACCGACATGACGTCGACCGCGCAACTCGTCCGCCACGTCGACCGGGTCGGGCCCTTCTCCCGAAGAGGCGGCGTCGCCGGCGGCGGCGACAACGGGAACGTCGACCTGTGTGTCGGCCACGGGTGGCTGGTCCGCGTCCGGGCTCGGGGCCGCGGTCTCGCCGCTGACGTCGGACGCGACGGACGCTGCGGGAGGTTCTGATGGGGCGCTCTCCGCGGGCTCGGGAACCGCCGATTCGGTCCCCGCGACCAATTGGGTCGGCTCGTCCCCCGTAGGGTCGTGCCGGGTGTCGTCTGGCATGTACTCCCTCGCTCTGCGGCCCGAGGCCAGACCCACGAGGCTATCCCTCGGTGTCCGGCTCACCGGCGATGCCGACGTGACGTCGCCACCCAGCACGCGATCCGACGAGGCGCCGACGACACCTCTTCTGGAGCGGGACGAGCAGCCAAGAAACGAGCCGGTGCACGTGATCACCGTGGGGCACGGGTTGCTCGACGCTTCGTTGTTCGCATCGTTGTTGCGCGGTGCCGGCGTCGGTTCGCTCGTCGACGTGCGGACGGCTCCGGGAAGCCGACGGAACCCGGCGTTCGGCCGCGCCGAAATGGAGCGCTGGCTTCCACTGGAAGGCATCGCATATCGATGGGAGCCCCGTCTCGGAGGCTTCCGCCGTCCGGCGGCGGACACGCCGAACCTGGCCCTGCGCCACGAAGGTTTCCGTGGCTACGCCGACCACATGCAGACGAGCGAGTTCGCCGAGGCGATCGACGACCTGATGCGGGACGCCGGGACCGAGAGGCGCGCCGCTCCCTCCGGCGACAGGGGGCTGCTCACGACCGTGATGTGCTCGGAAAGCGTGTGGTGGCGCTGCCACCGTCGGCTCATCGCGGACAACCTTGTGCTCTCCCGGCAGGTCGAGGTGCGTCATCTGATGCACGATGGCCGGCTCGTGGTGCATGCCCTCACCGACGGCGTGCGGCTCGGTGACGACGGGCTCCTCGTCTACGACGGTGGCGCCCCCCCGCTTCCCGGCACCTGACGATCTGCCGCGTCGTCTCCCGACGTTCGCGGTGGGCGCCGTCGCAACGGTCACAGGTAGCGTGCGACGGATGGTGACGCCGAGGCAGGTCCCTCCCAGGCTGCGGCGCGTCGCCGCTCGTGTCATCGATACCACGCGGACGTGGGTGTGCGAGCTGGGCGCCATCGGTCCGGACCACCCGCGAGCGCGTCGGTTCGGCGCATTCGGGGAGGGGAGCCTGCTGGCCTTCCCGCCCGGAGCGCTGTTCAACGAGCGGTACATCCGTATCGGGGCCCACACGATGATCGGCCCATACGTGTCGTTGTCAGCGGGCATGGCCCCCGGCCAAGCGATGGTGAGCGATCCCGTGGTGTCCATTGGCGACCGCACGCTCATCGGTCGCGGCAGCCACATCGTCGGCCACTTCAGCATCGAGATCGGCGACGACATCCAGACGGGGCCGTACGTGTACATCACCGACCAGAACCACGTCTACGAAGATCCGGACGTCCCCATCGGGAGGCAGTGGCCGGTCGAGTCGAGCGTCGTCATCGGCTCAGGGAGTTGGTTGGGCACCGGTGTGGTGGTGTTGCCCGGGGCGCGCATCGGCCGCAACGTCGTCGTGGGCGCGGGGTCGGTCGTCACCGACGAGCTCCCCGACTGCTCGGTGGCGGTGGGAGTTCCGGCCAAGGTGGTGAAGCGCTACGAGCCGGGGGTCGGCTGGCGTGCCCCGGGTCAGAAGCTCGCGGGCAAGAGCGGGCTCACGGCGCCGAAGAAGAAGAACATGGCCCCGAGCGAGAGCACCCCGCCGACCACGTAGAGGAGCCACCGCGTCAGCCGTGGTCGCCGCCGGGAGACGATGCCGGTGGCGATGGCCAGGGCCAGGGTGAGCAGTCCCCACCACAGCGCCGGCAACCAGTCGCCCTGACTCCCCGCCAGGCCGTTCGCCTCCTTGGGCGAGGTGTGCGTCGGCGTCCCGGGCACCGGCGTGCTCGTCAGCGCGGCGTGCACCACGAGCCGCTGCGCCGCCGAGAACCGCGGCGTGCATGTCGTCAGCGTGAGCTCGGGTGTGGTCGTCGTCGCGACCACCGACGTGTCGTCCGGTGAGACGGTGAGCGAGGAGGTCACCCGGTACCGGAAGGTGCCTTGCAACGTGGTGACGCGGATGACGTCGCCAGGCTTCAGGCCGTCCAGGTTGTAGAACGGGGCCCCGTACGTCGTGCGGTGTCCCGCGATGGCGACGTTGCCCGACTGTCCGGGCAACGGCGTCCCGGGGTAGTGGCCCGGCCCTTGACGAAGGTCGGTGGTGGACGTGCCCTCCACGATCACCTTGTCGAGACCGATCTTGGCGATGTGGAGGACGCCGACCGGGCTGCCGTCACCGGGCGCCGCCCCGGGTGATCCCACCGTGGGGAGGTCGCTCCCGCCGGCGGTCGTTGTCGTGGTGCCCGGGTGATGCTGGCCCCCCCGGTGCAGCAAGGCGTCGAACTGTTGGCGGAGGACGTCCTGGCTGTGCGACTCGGCGAGGCCGGTTCCCCACAACTGGTACGCAACGAACAGCAGGATGACGATGCCGGCCGCCAAGATGAGCCGGCCCAACACGCCGGTGACGGACCCCGGTCGCACGCCGAGACACTACCGACGGCTCGCAGGTCCACGTCGGCACGCGGTGGGTACACTCACGCAGTGCGGGTCCTGTTCGTGTGCACCGCAAACATGTGCCGTTCGCCGGTGGCGGCCGCACTCTTCCGGCGACATGCGGCGTCGATGCGAGAGCCCGTGTTCGTCGGGTCGGCGGGCCTCCTGGACGGGGGTCACACCTCGCCGCGCGAGGTGCTCGCCACCATGGACGACATGGGCGTCGACCTGAGCGAACATCAGAGCATGCAGATCTCGCCGCAGGTCGTGTCCGAGGCGGACCTCGTTCTTGGCATGGCGAGGCGTCATGCGCGCGAGGTCGTCCTTCTCGACTCGGACGCGTGGCCGAGGACCTTCACGCTGAAGGAGCTCGTGCGCCGGGGCGAGAAGCTGGGCCCCCGTGAGCCCGGCGAGACGCTCCCGGCGTGGCTCGACCAGCTCCACCAGGGACGCGAGCGGATGGACCTGGTGGGACGGTCGACCGAAGACGACGTGTCGGACCCGCTCGGCGGGCCGCTTTCGGCCTATCGGTCCTCCGCACAGGAGATCGACAACCTGGTGGAGCGGCTGACCGCTCTCCTCTTCGCACCGCGCGACGTCCTGCTCCCACCGGAGTGAGCGCCCGCGCCGGCGGGGAGGCCGGCGCCCGTGGGAGGACGAGCCGGGGGCGCCGGCGTGTCGTCGTGCGCGTCGTGGTGGCCGTCGTGGTCGTGTGGCTCGTCGCCGCGGTCGTGGTCCTCGTCCTCGGGCTGCTCGACGCCAGCCACGGCATGACCGACGTCCAACAGGCAAAGGCGCGCCTGTCGGCTTCGGACATCGTCTCGCAGCACCCCACCGCCGCACTGGCCGCCGCCGGTCATGACTTCGACGCCGCCAGCGGGTTACTGCATTCACCACTGCTCGCACCGCTCGACATCGTGCCCGTGGTGGGGCGTCAACTGCGATCGGTACAGGATCTGTCGTCGGCCTCGGCGCAGGTGGCGCGCATCGGGGTGCATGCCATCACCGAAGCGCGCGCCATCCTGCACCAGCCGCACCACAGCGGTCCCGACCGGGTCACCGCGTTGCGACGACTCGTCACCCTCGCGAACGCCACCGACGCCGGGCTGGCGCGCATCGACACGGGGCCGTCGACCGCACTGATCGGCCCCGTCGCCTCCAAGCACGCCACCCTGGTGCGCGACCTGACCGACGTCCGGACGCGACTCGCGCACGCGTCGGCGGTGGCGGGCACGGTGGCGGACGTCCTCCAGGGACCGAAGACCTACCTCCTCGTCATGGCGAACAACGCGGAGATGCGAGCCGGTTCCGGCGACTTCCTGGAAGTCGGCTCGCTCACCACGAACGACGGCCACCTCACCCTGGGCCAGCTCAAGCCGACCGTGACCATCCCCGTCGCGCCGGGCAAGGTCGTCCCCACCGGGGACCTGGCCGCCCGCTGGGGATGGATCAAGCCCGGCCAGGACTGGCGCAACCTCGGCTTCACCCCGCAGTTCGACGTGAACGGCCCGCTTGCCGCCCAGATGTGGCAGGCCACGACCGGTCAGATGGTCGACGGCGTCCTCACTGTCGACGTGGAGGCCCTGCACCGTTTCATGGAGGTGACCGGGCCGATCACCTTGACCGACGGCTCGGTCGTGAAGGCCACCGACCTGGTCCCGTTCCTCGTGCACGACCAGTACGTGGGCCTCACCGACAACCCCACCGGCAAGGCGGCGCTGGCCGAGGCCCAGCGCCAGGAGCGCCTCGGGTCCCTGGCGAAAGCGACGCTGGACGCGCTGCAGAACCAGGCCCTCGACCTCCGCTCCCTGGCCGACGCCATGACCGCCGCCACCCAGGGCCGCCACCTCCTCGCGTGGTCGGCCGACCCGGCCGCCGAGCAGGCGTGGGTGTCGGGCGGGGTGGCCGGCAAGCTGTCCAGCGACTCGGCGATGGCCGCGGTGATCAACCGCGGCGGCAACAAGCTCGACCAGTACCTCCCCGTCGACGCCGGACTGACCATCGCGACGACCGGCGCCCGCACCACGGGGGCGCTGAGCGTGCACCTCTTCAACCACACCCCGCCCGGCCAGTCGCAGTTCCTCGCCGGCCCCTATCCCGGGTTGGGGCTCAGTTACGGCGAGTACCTGGGGCTCCTGGCGGTGAACCTCCCGTCGGGGGCGCGCAACCTCACGGTCGACGGCAACCCTCCGATCGCGGCGATCGGCGCCGAGGGGCCGGCCTGGGTGATTGCCACCCAGGTCGACGTCAAGATGGGCCAGGACGAGCGGCTGGTCGTGCGGTTCACCCTTCCCGCCCACGGGAGGATGACCGTGCTCCCCACCGCCCGCCTCGACCCGGTCACCTGGAAGTACCGCGGACAGACCCACACCGACGCCGCGCCGTTCACCCTCACCTGGTGACCCGGCCGGTCCGGGTGTCATCGAGGTCCGCTCCGGAAGCCCCATCCGCCACACCTGCGACAGCGCCCATCCGCCTGTTCCGGGGGCCCGACCAGGGAAAACAGCGGTCGAGGGGGCCCGCCAGTTGGCCGAATGTTGACCCTCCATAGGGGCTCAGTCGATGCGGGTCCCCGACAATCCGTCGTGAAGCCTTCACGCCTCGGCGTGGCGGTTCTGACAGCACGGCGGGGTTCCCCGCCACCGGGTGAAGGGTTGCATCGAGATGAAAAGGAAGCTCCTCGGGTTGGGCTTCGGCATGGCACTGTCGACGGTGGGCGTGGTCGTCGCCCCGGCCGTGGCCTTTGCCGATTCCACCTGCTACACGGGGTGTTCGACCCCGAACACAGGGTCTACTCCGGTGACGCCGAGCGCGCCGGCCGCGGCGCAGACGCAGCCCCCGTCCGAACCGGCGTCGGGCGGTCTGCCCTTCACCGGCGCGGACATCGCCGAGATGACTGCCGTCGGGGCGGGTGCCGTCCTCGTCGGTGGTGTGCTCGTGCAGCGGAGCCGCCGTCAGCGCCAGGCCAACGCCTGATCCGGCCACCGCGTCCCAGCGCGGTCGACGAGGAAGCGTCGGTTCCATGTCCCTCGGGTTGAGCTACCAGTCCTGGGTGAACCCCAGGCCGGCTGAGTTGCGGACTCGTACCGTGGCCGTGCGCGAGCGCGCCCGGGCGTCGACTGCCATGAAGGTGGTGGCCGTCGCCGATGCCGCCATCGTCGTCGTCGTGGCGGCCACCGCGGGGGTGCCCCTCACCTGGTGGGCGTGGTCCGCCATGGCCGCCACGGTGCTCGGCCTCGCGCTGTCCGGTCAGTACCAGGCGCGCATCACGCTCAGCGTGGCGCGCGACGCCGGCCACCTGCTCGGGTGCACGTGGCTTCCCTTCCTGCTGCTGGCACTGCTCAAGGTGCACGGCGCGTCGACGGCGATGCTCGTGGCGGTTCCCGCCATTGCGACGGGCGCCATCGTCGCCGAGCGGTGCGTGCTCTACTTCGCCATCAGGTCGCTCCGGGCGCGTGGCTGGTTCGCCGAGCGCACGCTGTTCATCGGGGCGGGCCAGATCGGGACGAAGCTGGCCTCCACGCTCGAGGAGCACCCCGAGTACGGGCTCCGGCCGGTCGGTTTCCTCGACGAAGTCGACAGCGCCGGACAGCTCCCCCTCTTCGGGGACGTGAGCATGCTCGGCATGGTGTTGTCCGAGGAGCGCATCGACCGGGTGATCGTGGCGTTCGGTGTCACCCGTGAGTCCGACATGGTCGAGGTGTTCAGGACGTGCGAGGACGCCGCCGTCGGCATCCACGTGTTGCCGCGTTTCTTCGAGCTGGCCACCGCCGTCAACAACCGCAACGTGGACGAGGTGTGGGGCTACCCGCTGCTGCGCCTGCGGCGGTCGGTGGTGCGCCGCCACGCCCGCGCCGTGAAGCGCCTCTTCGATGCGTCGGTCGCGGCCCTTGCGCTCCTGCTCGTGTCGCCGTTGTACGCGGCGCTCGCCCTGGCGGTGAAGCTGTCCAGCCCAGGGCCGGTGCACTTCCGCCAGCAGCGGGTGGGTCAGCGCGGGGTGACCGTCGACGTGCTCAAGTTCCGGTCGATGCGGGTGAACACGCGCTCGGACACCGAGTGGAACCCCGGCAACAACGACGCGGTGACGCGCATCGGGCACGTGCTCCGGGTCACCGGGCTCGACGAGTTGCCGCAGCTGTGGAACATCCTGCGGGGTGACATGTCGATCGTGGGGCCGCGTCCCGAGCGCCCGTTCTTCGTCGAGCAGTTCAAGACGGAGATCCCCCGCTACAACGACCGTCACCGCGTGCCCGTCGGACTGACCGGGCTCGCCCAGGTGCACGGGCTGCGCGGGGACACGTCGATCGATGAACGAGCCAGGCTCGACAACCAGTACATCGAGAACTGGTCGCTCTGGCGTGACATCGTCATCATCTTCCAGACGGTGACGGCCGTCTTCCGCAACATGGTGGAGCCGAGCGGCGCGACCGGACGCGCCGACTCTCCCGTGGGCCGAGTCGACACGCCACCGGGATGCACCGAGATACAAGTACTGAGCCTGGAGACGGTCGAGGTCGCGGAGGTGGAAGTGGTGGAGGCCCCTGAGGCGGACGTCCTGCAGGCTCCTGCCGGGCCCAGAGAGGCGACGTCGATTCCCTGAGCCGGACCTGGCCGGCGGGGGGCGCACGATGAACGCGGCGCACCGGCCCGGCCATCGCTACGGTCCCGGTCGCGTCTTTCCGAATTCTCCGAGCGGCCTGACTCTGTCAGCCGTTTCTCTTTCGCCGTGATGTCCCTTCGCAGAGGGCCCCGTGACCGCTCGACCCCAGCCTGAACCAGCAGCGCCGCCGGGACGTCCCCCCGCGCCTGTCGAAGACCAGCCGGTAGCGGAGGGGCGGCGCGGGCTGCGGGTGCTCCTCGTCGACGCCTCGGACCGGGGGGGCATCGCCCGCTACACCGCCTGCCTGCGGGACGCCCTCGTCGCCGAGGGGGCTGACGTGAAGCTGGCGGCCCCCGAGGGTGTCGCCGACGAGGGTCTCGCGTTGCGGGGGGTCCGGTGGGGGCCCGCGATGGAAGCGATGGGCCGGGCCCAGCTGTACGCGCTGCGCCTGTCGGAGGTGGTGCCGACCGCCCGCTCGCTCAAGCGCGCGGTGCGTCGCGCTCGGCCCGACGTGGTGCACGTTCAGACCGAGGTCGTCCCCGGCATCGACCACCTCGTCCTGCGCGCCCTCTCGCGTCGCGTCCCGGTCGTCCTCACGATCCACGACGCCATTCCGTTGGAGGGCGGGGCGCGGGCCGTCGCCGATCAGGCCCGGCGCTGGCGGGTGGCCGACGCGCTCGTCGTCCACGGCGAGGAGCCCCGGTACTTCGTGCAGGAGAGCGCGCCCGACGTCCCTGTCTACGCGGTCGGCGTGGACCTCCCGCTCGGAGGCCCGGGCCTGCCGCGCGCCGCGGCGCGGCGGCGCCTCGGCCTGAGCGACGCGCCCACGGCGCTGCTGCTCGGCCAGGTCCGCCCGTACAAGGGCGTCCGGCTGCTGGCGGATACCTGGCCGCGGGTGGTCTCGGAGCTGCCCACGGCGAGGCTCTTGGTGGTCGGCGAGGCGTACGAGTCCGCCGACCTCCAGGAACTCGAACGTGCGCCGGGAGTGGAGGTGCGAGGCGGGTTCATCCCCGAAGATGACCTCGACGTCTGGGCGGCGGCATCGGACGTCCTGCTCCTGCCGTATTCGGTGGGGACCCACTCCGGGGTCCTGCACCGGGGCCTTTCCACCGGGACGCCTGTCCTGGCGTCGCCGCCGCTCGCCGAGGAGGTGTACCGGACCGGCGCCGGGGGCATTGTCCCCCTCGACCCCTCGGCTTGGGCCGAGGCCCTCGTCGGTGCGCTCGGTGACCGTCCTCTGGCTTCGCCGAGCCCGCCGACGGGGCGGGGCACGGCCCTCGGCACCCTGGCCGTCTACCGACGAGTCCTCGGCCGGCGAACCGGGAGGGTGACGTGAGGGGATCCCCGCCCGTGACGGAGCCGGGTTCGCACCGGGTTCCAGGCTCGGTCCGGGGGCGGCCGGGACCGCTTCACCGTCGGCTCGCCGTCTTCAGCGAGGCGGCGCAGGAGACGATGTAACGAGATGCCCCGACCCACGCGCCTGACCGTTGCCGCCCTGGTCGCGGCGGCTTCCAGCGGTCATGTGCTGTACCCGGCGTGGCTCGCCATTGCCTCGCGCAATCGCCCGGTCCGACGGCCCCCGGCGCCTTCGGCTTGGCCCGCTGTCACCGTGGTGGTGGCCGCCTATCGCGAAGCCGGCCTCATCGCCGACAAAGTCGCCGACGTCCGGGCGAACGGGTACCCCGGGGCACTCGAGGTGTTGGTCGTGGCCGACGGCGATCCCACGACCGCCGAGCGCGCCGAGCGCGCCGGGGCCACGGTGATCAGCGCGCCCGAGCGTCTCGGCAAGGCGCAGGCCGTCAACCTCGGGATGTCGAAGGTGACCACCCCCGTCGCCGTGCTGAGCGACGCCAACAACCGCATCGCGCCGGGAGCCATCGCGGCGATGGTCGAGCATCTCGCCGACCCCGCCGTCGGCGCGGTCGCCGGCGAGAAGAGCGAAGAGGGGGGCGGCGAGGGCCTCTACTGGCGGTTCGAATCGTGGCTCAAGCAGCGCGAGTGGCGCCTGGGCACGACGGTGGGATTGGTCGGCGAGCTCGCCGCCGTCCGGACCGACGCGTTCCAGCCGATCCCCGCCGACGTCGCCATCGACGACCTGTGGATCGCGCTCGATCTGTCGGCGCGGGGCTACGCCATCGCCTACGAGCCGAGGGCCAAGGCCGTCGAGCCCCCCGCCGGGACCATGGCGCAACAGTGGGAGCGGCGCACGCGCAGTGTGGCCAGCGCGCTCTACGTGTTCTGGCGCCAGCGCCGTCAGCTGGGCGCGGGCGGTGGTCTGGTCACCGCGCAGATCTGGGGACATCGCCTCGCCCGGTACACGGTGTCGCCCCTGGCGCAGCTCGTGCTGGTCGTCATCGCCCTGACGCGGTTGCGCTCGAGCCGCCTGGCGCGGCTCTTCATGGCCGGGCACGTAGCGGCCGCGTGGGCGCTCGTCCAGCAGAGCGAACCACCCCAGGAGCAGGGTGGCCCACCCTCGCCGCTGCCCACCACGGCCCTGGCACAGGGTCTCTTCCTCCAGGGCGTGGCCCTCGGGGGGATCGTGCGGTTCCTCAGGGGCGACCGCCCGACCAAGTGGCCGACGGTCGAGCGATGAGCAACGAGCGGCTCCGCGTCCTCGAGGTCAGCTACTCGCGCCAGGTATGGGGTGCTGAGCTCGCCACCATGGCACTCGCCGGGCCGCTCGCCGAACGCGGCGTCGACCTCGTCCTCGGCTCACCTCCCGGTGGCGACCTCCAAGAGCACTGGGTGCGCATGGGCCTGCCGCACGTGGCGCTCGAGCTCCCCGAGCGTCAGGGCATGCGCGCCACCGACGGCGAGCGCCGTGCCGACGGGGCGCAGCTGGCGCGCGAGCTCGGCACCACCGCCCGTTCGGTGGCCCTCGTGGCGCGCGCCGCGCGTCGCGTCCACGTCGTGCACTCGAACAGCCTGTGGGCGCACCTGGACTGCGCGCTGGCGGGACGGGCCGCGCACCGTCCGGTGGTCCTCGACCTTCACGACCTCGTCCGCGCGGGCGCGGGCCGCCGCGTCCTCACGGCCGCCACGCGGCTGTCGAGCGCGGCGATCGCCATCAGCCACGCCGTCGCCGAGTGCGTCGGTCCGCTCGGCGCCTCGCGGGTCCACGTGGTGCCGAACTCGGTCGACCTCGTCCGATTCGCCCCCGGACCGCCCGACCCGGCGCTGAGGACGCAGCTCACCTCGGACCCCCGCGCCCCGCTCGTCGGGATTGTCGGCCGGATCGACCCCGAAAAGGGTGTGGACCTGCTCGTCCGGGCCGTGGCGGCGTTGAACGGTCCGGCCGCCGCGGCGCACCTGGTCGTGGTGGGGACGCCCGGGCTCGCCCCCGAGGGCTACCCCGAGCAGGTCCGGGCCGAGGCGCAGCACCTTCTCGGCGAGCGCGTGCGCTTCGTCGGTCGCACCGGCGACGTGCCGGCGACGCTGCGAGCACTGGACGTCCTCGTGAACGCCTCGGTGGCCGAGCCCTTCGGGCTGACCGTCCTCGAGGCGCAGGCGAGCGGCGTCGCGGTCGTCGCCACCCGGGCCGGCGGCATTCCCGACTTCGTCTCCGACGGGGACAACGGCCTGCTGGTGCCGAGCGGCGACGTCGACGCCATGTCCAAGGCGCTGGAGCGCGTCCTCACCGAGGACGAGCTGCGCTCTCGGTTGGCGCGCCGGGGACGGCAGACCGCGCAGGCCTTCGGCATCGAGGCGCGCGCCGACGCCGTCGCCGAGCTGTACCACGCGGTCGCCGCGCGTCGGAACCCTCGGGGTGCGCGCTGATGCGCTCGCTCATGGTCACCAAGTTCGTCCCGTTGCCGGACAACGACGGCGGCAAGCAACGCACGCTCGCGGTGGCGCGTCGGCTGGCGCACGGGGGAGAGCTCGTCCTGTGCGCGTTCGACGACGGCAGCGCGGACCGGGCCGGTCTCGAGGCGCTGGGCATCGACGTGCGGTGTGTCCCGTGGAGTCCGACGCCGGCGCGCGCGGTCGAAGGGATGCTTCGCACCGGCAGCCTGTCGTCGGGTCGCTTCTTCAGTGCGGCGTTGGCCGCCGAAGTGCGACGCGCCGCGTTGGAAGGACCGTTCGACCTGCTGCAGGTGGAGTACATGCAGATGGCGCCGTTGGCCCGTGATCTCACGGCCACGCGACGCGTGCTCGACCTGCATAACGTGGAGTCCGCCCTCGTGCGGAGTTACGCCCGGACCGGACGCGGTCCGTCTGCCGTGGTGGCACGCGCCGAGGCGTGGGCGCTGGCGGCCATGGAGCGTCGCCTTGTCCCCACCTTCGACACCGTGGTGGTCGTGAGCGAGCAGGAACGCACGCGCCTGCCCCATGGGGTCCGCCGAGTACTCGTGTGCCCGAAC
>DATGKD010000092.1:0-14041 GCA_035294855.1 Acidimicrobiales bacterium | reverse complement strand
CCCCCGCGACACCACGGCCCGGCGGGTGGTGCCGCCCGGGGCGACCTCGCCCGAGCCGCCCGCCGCGGGCGACGGCCCCGCCGCACGGGCGACCCAGGCGTCGAGCGACAGGACGCCTCCGGCCCCGTTGATGACCAGGGGCAGCCACGCGAAGGCAAAGACGATGTCGGCGCCTGTGTAGTACGGCCGGGAGTGGAAGCTCACCGTCAGGAACAGACACAGCGAAAGGATCACGCCGCCCACCGCGGCCACGCGGGCGAGGACGCCCAGCAGGGTGCCGATCCCGATGGCCAGCTCGGCCAGGGCGATGATCACCCCCACGGTCACCGCTTCGTGCTGCAGGTGCGCCACCAGGGCGTGGATGGGGCTGAGGCGCGCTGCCGCGGCCAGCTGGGACTGGATCGAGCCCGGTTTGGAGGCGTCGAAGAACCCCGGGTTGGCGAGCTTCTGCGCGCCCGCGAACGTGAAGGTGAAGCCGAGGAACGCGCGCAATGGCAACAGGATCCATCCGGCCCCCTGGCGCGCCTCGGCAGGTAGCCCGGACCACGAGCCTCCCCCAGCCATGACCGAATCACGGTACAGGCAGCCGGGACGCTATCCAGATCGGGGCGGCGGCTCCCCGTCCGAGACGGCCTGTTCGAGTTCCGCCGCGTCGTCCGGGGTGAGCGGGCGGTAGGGCGCGTCCGCCTTTCGCCCTGACCGCCACCACACGGGATCAGCGGAGTTCCACCGCTCCACCCGCAGGACCCGGACCAGCACTTTGGACGTGGCCGTGACGGGCAGCTCGTCGCACACGCGCACGAACCGCGGTGCCCATTTCGTCCCCAGGTCGGGCTGGGCGGCCAGGAAGGAGGCGAACTCCTGCGGATCGAAGGCCGCTCCCGGGCGCAGCTGCAGGGAGGCCATCACCTGGTCGCCCACCGTCGCATCGGGGACCGCGTACACCACGGCCAGCACCACGTCCGGGTGCCGCTCGAGGATGCGGGCCACGGGAGCCGCGGCGAAGTTCTCGCCGTCGACGCGCAGCCAGTCGTCGGCCCGCCCCGCGAAGTAGAAGAACCCGTCGTCGTCGCGGTAGGCGAGGTCGCCGGTCCAATACCAGCCGTTGCGCAGCCGAGCCTGCTCGGCCTCGTCGTTCCGCCAGTACCCTTCGAACCCGGCGGCTCCGCCCATGGAGACCAGTTCGCCGACCGCCTCTTCGGCGTTGACCAACCGGCCGGTGTCGTCGAAGCGGGCGCGCGGGCACTCGTCTCCCGTCTCGGGGTCCACGACCATCGTGCCCTCGGGTGCCCGGCCCAACGCGCCGGTCGGGGTGTCGGGTGTGCGCTGCACGGTGGCGCCCCCCTCGGTGGACCCGTAGCTGTCGGTGACCACGCAACCAAAACGCGCCGCGAACCGCTTGACGTCGGCCTCAGCGCCCTCGTTGCCGAACACGCGCACGAGCGAGTTGTCGGCGTCGTCGGGCTGTTCGGGCGTGGCCAGGATGTACGACAGCGGCTTGCCGACGTAGTTGAAGTAGGTCACGCCGTGGCGCCGGACGTCGGCAAGGAAGCCCGACGCCGAGAACCTTCCCCCCGTGGGCAGCGCCACCGTGGCCCCGGCGGCCACAGCCGGCGCCCATCCCGCCATCAGCGCGTTCGAGTGGAACAACGGCATGGCGAGGTAGCAGACGTCGTCCGGCCCGAGCTCGAACATCTGGGCCACGATGGCGCCGATCCGCGCCATGCGGCCCTGCGTGCAGCGGCACGCCTTCGGCGCTCCGGAAGTTCCCGACGTGAAGAGCAGGTAGCCGAGACGGTCGGGCTCGACACGGGCGGCCCCGTCAGCTCCTTCGACGTCGTCATGGTCTGCGCCCGCCCGAGCCTCGACCGAGGAGGATCCACCGAGAACCGCGTCGAGGGGGGCGTCGGCGTCGTCCACCACGACCACCCGCGGGTTCTCCGCCGAGGCCGTCCCGAGCGCCGGGCCGAGGTCCAGTCCGTCGACCAGTGCGAGCCCGGCGGCGTCGGTGACGAGCAGCTGGGTCTCGGTGTGGGCCAGGTCGCGGGCGAGGTCAGGGCCGCGGTGCGTGGGGTTGCCGCCCACCACGACCGCGCCGGCCAGCGCCGCCGCCCCCAGCCACAGGGCGTGCTCCGGGACGTTCGGCAGCAGGGTGGCGACGTGCCACGGCCCGGGGGCGCGCTGACGGCGCAGCAGCTCGGCCCGACGCCGGCCGGCGTCCACGACCTCGGCCCAGGTCCAGGTGCGGTCGCCGGCCACCAGCCCCGGCCGGTCGTCGCGGGATCGGGCCGCCAGAAGGGCGGCGACGGTCAAGGTGTCGAGGTCGTCCATGGTCTCCGGGGGATCGGTGCAGGTCAGTGGCTACTTCGCGGGCGCAGGGCGACCGCCGCCAATATTGGAACACGTTGCATTTTCGGGGGCAAGCTGGTACCGTCCCGCACGAGTGGAAGGAGCTTCGCCATGGAGTTCGGGATCTTCAACGCCGTCTGTTTGGCCCCGCAGTACCGGGCGGCGCACGGGGCGGCCGCCGAGCACGACCGGATCATGGACGAGCTCGCCTACATCCGGGCGGCTGACGCCGCCGGCTTCAAGTACTCCTGGTCGTCGGAGCACCACTTCCTCACCGACTACTCCCACCTGTCGGCCAGCGAGTCCTTCATGGCGTTCGCGGCTGCCCAGACCTCCAACATCCACCTCGGCTCGGGCATCTTCAACCTGACGCCGCCCGCCAACCACCCCGCCCGGATCGCCGAGCGAGTGGCCATGTTGGACCACCTGTCCGAGGGCCGGTTCGAGTTCGGCACCGGGCGGGGCTCGTCCACGACCGAGCAGCGGGGCTTCGGCATCGAGGACCAGGAGCTCACCCGGGAGATGGTGGCCGAGACGCTGCCGCAGATCGTCCGGATGTGGAAGGAGACGGAGTACTCCTACGACGGCAAGTTCTTCTCGATGCCGACGCGCAACGTGCTCCCCAAGCCCTACACGAACCCCCATCCGCCGCTGTGGGTCGCCGCCGGCAGCCCCGGGACCTTCGAGCTCGCCGCCCGTCAGGGCCTCGGGGTGCTGTGCTTCGCCTTCGGCAAGCCCGAAGGGTTCGCGGCGCTGATCGAGAAGTACAAGAAGGAGATCGAGAACGCCGAGCCGGTGGGCGATTACGTCAACAACAACGTCATGATCACGACGCAGATGCTCTGCCTCGAGGACGGCGGTCGTGCTCGCCAGCTCTTCGGGAACGTCGACATCGGCTACCACCTGAGCCTCGTGTTCCGTTACCTCGACACGTTCCCCCGTCCACCGGGCATCCCCGAGTGGCCCGCGCTCATCCCCGACCAGACGCCCGAGCAGATCGAAAAGAACATCGGGGACGGGCTCATCGCCGTGGGCGACCCCGACGAGGTGGCGAACACCATCCGGCGTTTCGCCGACACGGGCGCCGACCAGGTCAGCTTCGGCATGTTGTCGTCGTCGATGCCGATCGAGGTGTGCGAGGAGGCCGTCGCCACGTTCGGCAAGCACGTGCTACCGCAGTTCGACAAGGACCCCGTGCACTCCACCACGCGCCAGCGCGAAGCGCAGGTCGGCAAGGCCTGAGGGCTCCGCCGGCGGCGCCCGGGGATCGGGAGCTCAGGGGTACCCCACTGGGCAGGTCTGCCCGGTGGGCATCTTGCACTGGCCGGCCGCGACGGTGAACGACGCGAACCCCCACTGCGAGGTCCCCGGGTTCAGGTAGTAGGGCGGCGACAGGTACTTGAGTCGCGCGTCGTACTGGTAGTTCTTGGCGTAGCCGGTCT
The DNA here is from genome assembly GCA_035294855.1 of Acidimicrobiales bacterium. GTDB lineage: Bacteria > Actinomycetota > Acidimicrobiia > Acidimicrobiales > UBA8190 > DATGKD01. The sequence goes on along the minus strand of DATGKD010000092.1, from coordinate 10,250 downwards.
GGATCGACCCGCCCGACGACGTGCCGACGGGGCCCCGCCAATCTTCGTCGATCGTGCCGTTCATGGTCAGAGTGCCGAGCGGATTGCCCGTGTTGTAGTTGTTCACGATGAACGAGTGGTTGAGCGTCAGGCTGACGGCGTCGACGATCGGGTTCTGCAGGTCGCACGATGGTGACCCGTTGCCGAGGCCGGCCGGGCAGGTGCTCACGTTGTTGCCGTTGCCGTCGACCGGATGGTTGATCTCGATGTAATTGAGCGCCACCAGCCCGAGGACGTCGGTCGACGGTGCGGCCGGACCGGTCGGGCAGCTGGAGGGGCTGCCGGACACCGTGTCGGTCGTGCACAGGTTGCCGTCGATGATGATGTTGTTGGCCGCGCCGATGGTGAGCGGCGAGGAGTAGGAGCCCTGGACGATGGCGTCGCCGACCGTCGGCCCCCCGACGCCTGTCTCGCCCTCCCCGGCCATGGGGTTGTAGTTGGTCGAGTTGCACTGCGCGGAGTTGGGGCAGTTCTCCACGTAGACGACGCCGTCGGCGGGCAGGGTGACCGAGCCCCCCGACGACGAGGGCATGCACACGTTGGCGGTGTTGGCCGCGTTGTTGAGCGCGTCGTTCGAGAGCGAGCCACCGGGTGCGCCGGCAGGTTTGCCGGTCGGCGTGTCGGGGCTCGTGACCTTCATCGTCGTGCCCGTGAGCGTGATGGTGGTGGGGCCCTCGTAGAGGCACCCGTTGGCCGCCGCCTGGGTGGCCAGTCCCGAATTGTCCGTGGGAATCGGCTCGATCGGCACCGGGTTGGTCCACGAGGTCGAGCTCGGGTGCCCGGAGCAGTCCTGCACGTACGCCTGTTGCGTGTCCGCGGTCTGCACGGTCTTGAACGTGGGGCTCCCGCACACCCAGATGGTGTCGTTGACGTACAGGTTCCCGGTCAAGGAGTCGGCGGAGATGAAGTCGACGTTCCGACAGTTGTTGCCGAGGTTGTCGCCGTTCTGCCAGTAGTACGGGCACGTCGGCGTGGGCACGCCGAAGTACTGCGACACGACGGGAGGGTCGATCTGGTTGTAGTTGATCCACAGGACGTTCAAGAGGAAGCTGTTCAGCGGCTGGAGCGTGATGACGGCGGTCTGGTAGTTGAACGTGTTGGGGTAGCCGGCGAAACCCACGACGTTGATCGACAGGTTGCCGGTCGAGGTGTTGATGCTCGGGTTGCTGAGCAGGAACCACGCCGGGGGCCCGTTGGACGAGCCGCTGCCCGGCACCTGGATCCACGACCCGAAGGCGAGCCCGCTGCAGATGCTCGCCGACCCGCTCAGTCCCGACCCGAGGAACGTGCCCGAGCCGTTGTAGAAGTTGGTCGTGCAGGCCGCGTAGTTGGGGTTGGCGTTGATCTTGTAGAGGTACTCGTCGACGCCCGCCACCATGGCGCGGTACGCCTCGTGCTGGATGACGTCCTTCGTGACGATCGGGAACTGCTGGAAGGTGTTCTGCACGAGCAGGGTGGTCCCGAGCGTCAGGAGGAGGACGATGCCGAGGATGAGCGGCATCGTCTGGCCCGCCTCGTCCTGGGTGCGACGGCGCGCTGCGAGATGTCGTGGTCCGCAGTTCGGGGTTCGGGCGCGGGTGCGGAGGAGGGTCATGGAACTCACCCGACCGTGGCGTTGTAGTTGGGCGAGTACAGGTACGCGAGCGACTGGTAGCCCGTCGGCTGGCCACCGGGTTGCTTGGTCGCCTGCAGCGCCATGGACACCGCGGTGATCTGGCCGACGAGGCCGGCCACGCACTGGTCCTGCACGGCGGTCCCCGACCCGTAGGTGGAGTTGGCGGTGAAGCTCGTCACGGGGATCGAGGTGGCGTTCTGGGCCGCGCCAGCCGATGCCGTGACCGTCTGCGTGGTGGCGCCTGATCCGATGATCAAGGTGTCGCCGGTGGCCACCGCCGACGGCAGCGGCGCCACGCTCAACGAGCTGTAGTTGTGCCCGTTGGTCAGGACGGCGCTGAGGGTCGTCGCGCCCGAGCCCGTCGGGAACGCCGGGCACGTGCCCCCACCTTGGATCGTGTAGCTGAAGAGCGGGTTGGCGGCGGTGCCGTTGGTCAGGTAGTTGATCAGCACGAAGGACCGAGGAGCGCCGGTGTACGTGCACGGGGGGCAGCTCCCGGAGCCCGCGTTCACGAGGTCGAGCTTGAACGACCGCTGGGAGCCGACCGTCACGACCTGGGCCACCACCTCCTGCGGCCCGGTGGCGCTGCCGGTGTTGGCGTAGAAGGTGGCGGCGTTGCCGGTGGCCGAGGCGAACGGCGCGCCGCCGGGCGACGGCGCAATCGCTTCGTGGACGTACCGGCTGATCACCTCGGATGCCAGGACGAGCTGGTCGACCGCGGCGTAGGTGTTCTGAACGGTGGTGCTCTCTCGGAAGAACACCGACACGGTCGGGACGGCCGCGGCGAGGACGACGGCGATCACCGCGCAGGTCACTGCCGTTTCGACGAGCGTGAGCCCTGCGTCGTCCCGCCTGGACCGATGAGGCCTCATGACACCGTCACCGGGACCGGCGTGCCGTACGGGTACGTCGTGCCGTTGTAGGTCACGCCGTTGGCGGCGACCTGCATGGTCACCGACGTCACGCTGCTGTTGGTGGGGTCGGTGACCTTGACGGTGTAATTCTGGGCCAGGACGGCGGTCTGGTCCGTGTACGTCGACCCCGAACCCGCAAACGCGAACAAGCCGTACGGCGGTTCGCTCGCCGGGCAGCCGTCACCCGGCGCCGCAGAGTCGTTGACCGTCGCCGTCGCGGTCGGAGGGGCCGAGAACGCCCCACCCGATCGCGACACCGACAGCGACAGCGTGTACAGGCCGGTGATCGCGACGTTCTGCGTCCCCCGGGCGGTCATCGTGACGGTGGCCGGGGACGACGGCTCCTCCTTCGTGGTCCCCGCCACGGTGGTGCAGTCGCCGTACCAGACCGAGTACGCGGAGGTGTACGGGAACAGCTGCGCGGACGTCGTTCCGCTGCCGGCGGCCACGACGACCTTCGTCCCCGACGGCTGGAGGTTGCCGCCGTTGCTGATCGAGATGGGCATCCCCGTGGCGATCGGGGTGCCGCCTGCGGGGCCGAAGTTGATCGTGCCGGCCTCGTCGAAGTGGAACGCCGGCACGAACGCCGGGAGCCCGGCCGTCACGACGCTGACCGACGGCTGGCTCGGGGTGAGCTGTTCCTGCCAGTCGATGAAGGTCGGGCCCCCGGCGGGGCTCGCCAGGCTGACGCTGTATGTGCCGAGCGGCTCCTCGAGGTAGACGCACCCGTACTGGTCGGGGTTGTACGTCGTCGCACTGCCACCTTGGGGTGTGACGTTCACCGCCACGTTGACCAGGTTGGCGGTGTCCGCCGGGGGGAGGGGGGCGGACGCGCCCTGGATCTGCACCGACAGGAACCCGTCGCCGGGCACGACCGCGCCGTACGGCGGGTTGATGATCGAGGTCTCGCCGAGCTGCTGGCCGATCGGCCACTTGACGGTCATCGTCGCCCGGATCACCTGCGGGGGGTTGCCGGATGTGCACAGGCTGGGCGAGGTCCCGGTGTCGGCCCACTCCAGGTGGGACCACACCGAAAAGGGGATCCCGCCGACCGTGACCGGGGTCGGCGTCAAAAGGACGTCACGGGCGATGTCGGCCTGCAGGGTGGGCAGGCTGGCGCTCGACATCTTCTCGAGCCACGTCTCCGCCAGTTCGGTCGCCGCCACCTTGGCCCGGTTGGTCGCGGCCTGCTGCATGATGTTGTCGACGAGGTAGGCGCTCGCCACGAGGACGGTCAGCAGCACCGTGAGCGACAGCAGCACCTCGACGAGCCCGAAGCCCGACTCGCCCGCCTGGTCCGGGCCCGACTGGCCCCGTCTCCGGGCATGACTCCGCCACGCGTCGTCGCACGCGTGGCCCCCCGTGCCCACGGCACAGGGATCGTCACCGTATGTGGCGAACTTGAAACAAAGATCGCCACGGAGGGCAAGGATGTCCTGGTTGGCAAGCCCCTCCGCCGGCTACCCTGGACGGCGGCGCGTCACCATCGATCAAGCGGGGGCACGGGGAAGAACGTCTCGTAGGCGCCCTCGAAGTGCGCCACGAAGGACGGCTCGAGACCGTCGGGATTCGGGACCGGCGCAAGCTGCGAGTCGAACGCGGCGATCGCCCGTCGCTTGCGCGCCAGGTAGCCCTCGGTGCGGACGAGCTCCGGGCGACCCGAGCGGACCAGCATGCGGAGAAGGCGCGGGGGCCGGTCGAATTGCCAGACGGGGTAGGCGAGCAGCCGGGTCGATCTACCGGACACGGCGATCCTCGTCGCCCGCCCCAGGGCGGCGTGGTCCTCGTGGGGGTCGGTCTCAGAAGTCGACAGGACCTCGTCGGGCTCGAACCGGGCCACGGCGTCGGCGATGGCCGAGACCAGAGCCTCCTCCGCTCGCTCCAGTTCGGCGTCGACGAAAGGGAGCCGCTCCACCGCGTCGCTCGGCAGGCCCAGTTCCTTGCAGGCCGCGCCGAGCTCCGCGGTCCGCATCGCGGCGACCCGCTCGGGATCACCCGGAGGGGACTTGCTCCCGTCCGTAGCGATGAGGACGCGGACAGGCGTCCCCGCTTCGACCTTGCGCATGATCGTGACCCCCGCTCCCAGCGTCTCGTCGTCGGGATGGGGAGCCACCACCAGACATGGTCGGCGCGCCACAGACGTCGTGACGTCGGCACCTACCCGATAGAGCGCATGGCGCAGTGCCGTTGCCAGCCCGGGATAGTGAGGCTCGAGCGCGCGGCCGGCGGCGTTGCGGATCGCCTCGGAGAGCACGGAGGCGAACACTAATAGTCGACGGAACGCCCGCTTGCCGACGAAATCGCCGCGACGCGACCGTCGTGTTCGTCACCGTTGCCGTCACGCGCGAAACGCGCGGCCACCGGGATTGTCCTTGCGTCCTGGCTGGTGGGACGAAGTAGCCTCCGTGCCGGTCGCCCTGTGCGTCACGTGCGGGGGGCTGGAGCGTCGTCGCCCTGAGGCGGTTTTCTCTTGGTGTCGGCACTCGGTCGGGCTGCCGTCGCCGTGCCACCCTCGGCCCCCCCGGGGTCGGTGTCGGCGGCGGTGGTCCGCACATCGAGTTCGACACCAAAGGGGCCGTGGACTCAGGCGAAGGCCTGGGCGACCTCGTCGACGGTCGCGAGCGTCGCGACGAGTGCCATCGTGTGCCGCAGCACGTCGGTGGCGTAGTCGTGGGGAACGCCCGCGACGGCATCGGTGGGAACGACGACGCGGTAGCCGCGGTTCACGGCCTCCACGGCGAGCCCGACGATCCCCAGGTTGAGCGACACGCCCACCGCGATCACCGTCGACGCGCCGAGGGACCGCAGTACGGGGTCGAGTGAGGTGCCGTGGAACGGCGACACGCCGTGGTTCCGGTGGGAGACGACGTCGCCGGGGTCGATCCCGATCTCCGGGATCAGCTCGACCGCGGGGCTCCCCTCGAGCAGGTGCTCGGGCCGCCTCAGCAGGGCCGTGATGAGCGGCGCGTTCGTCGGCGAGCCCCTCCGGTCGGCGCGGAAGCCTGCGGTGCAGTGCACGACCGGCACCCCCGATTGCCGCGCCGCACGGACGAGGCGCGCCGCGCCGGCGAGCGCGCCGTGAGCGCGGGCTTCGGCGCCGAGCTCGGGAATGGTCGACAGGTCCCCGACGACGCCGCGCTGAAGCTCCATCGTGACGACGGCCGAGCGGCCGCGTCCTACGAGGTCGGCGAGTGCGACGGGCACGAACCGGACGACCGCGCAGGGGTCACGACGTGGCGGCCCCCGTCACGATGGTGTTCGCCCATGGGTAGTCGGGCTTGCCGCTCGGCGAGCGCTCGATCCGATCCACGACGTGCAGCTGGCGGGGGATCTTGTAGCCCGCCAGGTGCTCGCGGCAGTGCTGCTGGATCGTGTCGATGTCCGGCGCGTCGCGCCCGGCGCGGGGCTCGACGATCGCCGCCACGCGCTGCCCGAAGCGATCGTCGGGTGCGCCGACCACGATGGCGTCCATGACGTCGGGGTGCGAGCGCACGACCGCCTCCACCTCTTCGGGGAAGATCTTCTCGCCACCGGAATTGATGCAGATCGATCCCCGTCCGAGCAGGGTGACCGCACCGTCAGCCTCGACCGTGGCGAAGTCCCCGGGCATGACGTAGCGGGTGTCGTCCACCGTGATGAACACCTCGGCGGTCTTGACCGGGTCGTTGTAGTACCCGACGGGGATGTCGCCGCTCCGGGCGATCTTGCCGATGACCCCTGAGCCGGGCTTCACCAGCTCGAGGTTCTCGTCGAACACGACGGTTCCTCCCGTCGAGCTCACCGTCGGCCCGCTGCGCATCGAGGTGTGGCCGCGCTGGATCATGGAAATGCCGTTGTTGCCCGACTCCGAGGAACCGATGGCGTCGGTCATCACGAGGTTCGGGAAGTGGCGGAAGAACTCGTCTTTGACCGCGGGGGAGAAGAGCGCCGCCGTCGAGGTGATGCCGATCAGCGACGACAGGTCGTAGTGAGCACCTGGTTCGTCCAGGGCCTCGACCATCGGTTTGCCCATGGCGTCACCGGTGATCATGACCATGTTGATCTTCTCGCGCTCGATGGTCCTCCACACCTCGTGGGGATCGAACCTGGCCAGCAGCGTGATCTTGTTGCCGACGAAGCTCTGGCCCATCACCGCCCACTGCGTTGCCCCGTGCATGAGCGGTGCGATCGGAAGGAAGCTGATCTGGCTGCCCATGGTCCGGCCCTTTTCGACCATCTGCTGCGGGCGTTCCACGCGCACGCCGGTCAGGGCGTCGATGCCGCCACCCAGCGCGAAGAAGACGTTGCGGTGCGGCCACACCACACCTTTGGGCATGCCGGTGGTGCCCCCGGTGTACAGGATGTACAGGTCGTCGCCGGAGCGCGGCGCGAAGTCCCGTTCGGGCGATCCCGACGCCATGGCCTCCTCGAAATCGACCGCGTCGTCACAGGGATCGGGCTCGCCGGTGCCGTCGTCGATCACGATGACGTGGCGCAGCAAGGGGAGCTCGCGCACGAGCGACTTCACCCTCGGGGCGAACTGGCGTTGATGGACGAGCGCGACGAGGTCCGCGTTGGAGAACAGGTAACGCAGCTCGTCCTCGACGTAGCGGTAGTTGATGTTGACCCAGACGGCCCGCAGCTTGAACACCGCCCAGGCCGTTTCGACCCACTCGGCGCTGTTCAGCGCGTAGATGCCGACGTGGTCCCCGGGCCCCACTCCCTGGGCGGCGAGATGGTGCGCCAGGCGGTTGGCGCGCGCCTCCATTTCGCCGTAGGTGAGGCGCCGATCACCGGCGACGAGGTACTCGCGGTCGCCGAAGGCGTCCGCCGAGGCCTCGAAGAGGTCGGCGAGGTTGAACTCCACGGCGACAAACTAGAACAAGTTCCCGTGACGGGTTGAATCTGGAGGGTCAGGCCGACCTCGCGGCGCTGCCCCTCGCTGGGATCAGCTGAAGCGCAGGCGCTGGCGCTCGGTTGCCAGGGATTCGGTGACCGAGTGCGCGATCCCTGGTCCGTCGAGGCCCAGGTCGGCGAGGATGCTGTCGGGTTTGCCCTGGGGGATGAAGCGGGGAGGCACGCCGAGGTTGCACACCGCGGGGAGCGGGCGCTGCCGACCCGGAAGGTTCGTCATGGCGTCCACCAGGAAGGTGCCCGCGCCGCCCACCCGGATGCCGTCTTCGACGGTGACGACCAAGCCGTGCTCGGCCGCGTCGGCGAGCATGCTCGGGTCGGGAGGTGACACCACCCGCACGTCCCACACCGTGGCGTCCACACCCTCGGTTGCCAGCTTTCCGGCCGCCTCCTCGGCCGCCTCCACCATCTTGCCGACGGCGAGGATGCAGACCGACCCGTCGCCGCGGTGCAGGCGACGGGCAGCGAGCCCGATGCCCACCGTGTCGTCGCGGGCCTGGCGGGCCGCCGTCTTGGGGAAGCGGATGAGCGACGGTCCCTGCAACGACAGGGCTTCTTCGAGCATCGTCCCCACTTCCTGTGCGGACGAAGGGGCGAACACGGTCATGCCCGGGATCGACAAGGCGAGGGACAGGTCGAGGACGCCGTGGTGGCTCGGTCCGTCGTCGCCGGTGATGCCGGCGCGATCCACGGCGAACACGACCGGCAGGCGGTGGAGGCCGACGTCGAGGTTGGCCTGGTCGAACGCGCGGCTGAAGAACGTCGAGTACACCGCCACCACCGGGCGGAGCCCCGCCATGGCCATGCCCGCCGCGGCGGTCACGGCGTGCTGCTCGGCGATGCCGACGTCGAAGAAGCGGTCGGGGAACGCTGCCTGGAACGGCAAGAGGCCGGTGGGCCCCGGCATCGCGGCGGTGATGGCCACCACGTCCGGGCGCCGCCGGGCGGCGTCGATGATCGCCCGGGTGAAGGCCTCGGTGTAGGTGGTGGGCGCCACGCCGGAGGTGGGCGCCACCGACGACGGCTGCACCTTGAAGTCGTGGAGGCGCTGCACGTCGTCGTCCTCCGCGGGCGCGTACCCCCGGCCCTTCTGGGTGATCACGTGGACGAGGATCGGTCCGTCCCATTCGGCGGCGTGGGCGAAGGCCTGCTCCATCTCGGCGATGTCGTGGCCGTCGATCGGCCCGGCGTAGCGCACCCCCAGCGCCTCGAAGAAGCGGTGCGGCGTGACGATCTCGCGCACGGCGCTCGTGAGCCCGTGCAGGCTCGAGTATGCCAGCCGCCCCAGGCCCGGGATGGTGCGCAGGGTGCGGCGGATGCGCTCGCGCGTGTGCACGTACGAGGGATTGAGGCGCAGATGAGTGAGGCCCGACGACAAACGTGAAACCGTGGGCGCATACGAGCGGCCGTTGTCGTTGAGCACGATGATCACGCGCGTTCCCGCGTGCCCGAGGTTGTTGAGCGCCTCGTAGGCCATGCCCCCGGTCAGCGAGCCGTCGCCCAGCACGGCCACGACCCGGCGGTCGAACTCGCCGCGTCGCTGCAGCCCGACCGCGATGCCGTGGGCGTAGCTCAAGGCCGTGGAGGCGTGGCTGTTCTCGATCCAGTCGTGCGGCGACTCCGCGCGCGAGGGGTAGCCGGACAGCCCGCCCGGCTGGCGGAGCGAGTCGAAGGCGTCGATCCGGCCGGTGACCAGCTTGTGCACGTACGCCTGGTGCCCGGTGTCCCACAGGATCACGTCCCGGGGCGAATCGAAGACCCGGTGCAGCGCCAGCGTGAGCTCCACCGCGCCGAGGTTCGAGCCCAGGTGCCCCCCGTTCACGGTGACGCGCTCCACGATCCGGTCCCGAATCTGCGCAGCCAGTTCCTCGAGCTCTCGGTGAGACAGCCCTCGGAGGTCTGCCGGTTCGTGGATGTCGTCGAGCAGCATGGCACCTCGTGGAAGGCGACGGTGGCGGCGACCTGCGGTCACGCTACCGCGGACCGCAGCGGTCGAGGACCCCAGGCGACGTGGTTCGGAGGCGAACTACCCGGTGCTGGTCGGCTCCAACCGCGGACGAGCAGGGCCCAGGCGCGCTCAGCGCGCCTTGGCGAGGAACCCCTCCCGATCGACGATGACCCGGGTCATCCGCCCCGCCCCGACCAGGCCGGCGTGGTCGGTGGCGGTCACCGTGAACACCAGGCGGCGGCCTTCGACCTTGTCCAAGGTGGCCTCGGCGGACACCGTCGACCCGACGCGCACCGGGACGAGATGGTCGAACTGCACGCCGGCCCCGACGCTCGTCTTTCCCGGGCCCAGTTTCTCGGCGAGGGCGGTGCACGCCGTCTGCTCGCACAGCGCGAGCAGACGGGGGGTGGCGAGGACGGGGACTTCGCCCGAGTTGACGGCGATGGCGGTGTCCTGGTCGCTCACGACCATCGAGCAGCGGGCGGTCAGGCCGGGCTCGACGAACACGGCGGTACCATACGAAATGAAGGCGCCGCCGGCCACTGTGGCCGGCGGTTGCCGCGGTCGGCGGTGTGCCGCTCACGGCGTGCGCCGCGAGGGCGCGGAGGCGGGAGGAGCGCTCGGTGACGAACACAGATGGCTCGTTCCTCGTGGAGATTCCCGTCGTCGAACGCGTATTGACCGCCGCCCTCGCCCGGGGCGGGGAGTTCGCCGAGCTGTTCGCCGAGGACCGGCACTCCGTCTCCGCCGTGCTCGACGACGGGCGCGTCGAGGAGCTGTCGTCAGGACTCGACCGCGGCGCGGGCATCCGCGTCGTCGTGGGCGACACCACCGGCTTCGC
>DATGKD010000091.1:0-8248 GCA_035294855.1 Acidimicrobiales bacterium | reverse complement strand
CGTCGTCGGCGGGCGTGCCCGACTACATCGACGGGCTGCTCGGCGCCTTCACGGTGGACCCGCCGCGTATCTGGGCGGGCGGCCCGACGTCCGGTCGCTACGGGGGCGGGGTGTGCTTCGGGTCGTTCCACCGGCTGAGCCGCCTCGACGAGCTGGCGTGGCGGACGCGCGTCGAGGGGTCGCGCGGCATCCCCGAGCGCGAGTTCAACGGGCCCGTGGTGGGGTGGCAGCAGCGCTACCGGGAGGGTCTGGCCGCCCTGGGCGCCGACTTCTGCCACGCGACCCCCGAGGAGCAGGACGCGCGGCTGCGCGCCCAGGGCGAGTTCACCGCGCTGCTCTACGAGCACTGCTGCGAGGGCATGTACGGCCCCCCGGAGTACGGCGGCAACCGCGACGGCGTGGCCTGGCGCGCCATCGGCTTCGCCGGTGACGTCCAGCCGCGGGGCTGGACCGACGCGGAAGTATCCGAACCGTGAGCACTCGACGCCGACACGGACGTTCACGACGACACGGACGTTCATGGCGACACGGACGTTCATGACGACACGGACGTTCATAGCGACACGGACGTTCATAGCGACACGGACGTTCATGGCGACACGGGCATGACCGTCGACGCGGTCGTCGTGGGTTCGGGCCCGGGAGGGTCCGCCGTCGCCGACGTCCTCACGCGCAACGGGTGGAGCGTGGTGATCGTGGACAAGGGGCGCAACCACCTGCTCGACCCCGACGACCTCACGAAGCCGGCGGCCGACTTCTCCAACGACGAGATCAAGTTCGTGTGCCGGTACTTCCTCGGACCCGACCCGTTTCTCGAGCCGCGTACGTTTCGCGTGAGCGAAGACGACGGCGAACGCATCTACGTGGGCGACGTCAACAACATCCCGTCGACCGTCGGGGGAGGCGGGACGCACGCCGACGGCAAGGTGCCGCGTTTTCGGGAAGAGGACTTCGCGCTGCACAGCACGCACGGGCCCATCGAGGGGGCCGACGTGGCCGACTGGCCGCTCACGTACGCCGACCTCGAGCCGTTCTACGCCCAGGCCGAGCATTCGATCGGCGTGTCCGGACAGGCGGGCGCCAACCCGTTCGAAGCCTGGCGGTCCGGTCCCTACCCGATGCCCCCCGGTGCGCCCATGTACGGCGCCGTCCTCTCTTCGGCCGCCGCCGAGCGCGCCGGGCTGCATCCCTACGCCGCGCCCACGGCGGCGAACTCCGTCCCCTACGACGGCCGGCCGGCGTGCAACAACTGCGGGTTCTGCGCCTACTTCGGCTGTCCCATCCACGCCAAGGGCGATCCTGTGGCCCTGCTGCAGCGGACGATGGCCACCGGGCGCGCCGAACTGCTCGCCGAGACATTCGTCTCGAGGATCCTCCACGACGGGCGCCGCGCCACGGGCGTCGACGTGGTGGGCCCCGACGGCTCCACCCGGCGCATCGACGCCCGCCACGTGGTGGTGGCCGCGGGCGCAGTGGAGACGCCGCGGCTGCTTCTGCTGTCGGGCTTCGACCATCCCCTCATCGGCCGCTACTTCATGGCCCACTTCCAGACCTTCGCGGTGGGCATCCTGCCCGTGCGCCTGCACAGCGAGCGGGGACGCGCCGTCACCCACGTGCACGACGACGCCGTCCTCGTCGACGCCTCGGCGCGCGCCGCCGCCCGGGAGGCCGGGCTCCCGTGGGTGCGGGGCGGCCTCGTCGAGCACGGTGGCCCGAGCCTCCCCATCCGCGAGGCCCAGCTGTACCCGTGGGGTCAGGCCCACAAGAAGCTCATGCGCGAGTCGCCCATGCGCGATCGCCTGTGGGCGTTCACGATGCAGGGGGAGGACCTCCCCCAGGCGACCAACCGCGTCGACCTCGATCCGACGGTGCGCGACGTGCGCGGGTTCCCCGCACCGCGGGTGACGTACCGTCCGCACCGCCACGAGCTCGTGGCCTCCGCGCTCCACGGCGCACGGCTCGTCGGCGTGCTCGAGGACATGGGCGCCACCCGGGTGATCACGACCACGTCGCCGCTCGTGGGGATGACCGACGAGCGCGGGGTCCTGTCGCCGGTGCCGATGAGCCGGCACGTCATCGGCACGACCCGTATGGGGCACGACCCCACGACGTCGGTGGTGGACCCGTTCGGGCGCCTGCACGGGCTCGACAACGTGGTGGTGGCGGATTCCTCGGTGTTCGTCACCTCGGCCGGCTACGGGCCGACCCTCACCCTGGTCGCGTTGGCGGCACGCGCCGCGGCGGCGATGGTGGGCTCGGACGTCCCCTGCTGACGGGATGACGCGGGCCCTTCTGGCCCGCCGTGGAGGGCCGTCAGGGGCCGAGGTGCGACGCCAGGAACCGGCCGCTCGCCTCGAATTCCTCGGCGGGCACCTCGCCGTGCAGCCCGGGGTGGGCGTGCAGGCGCTTGTCGGTGCTCCCGATGGCGCCGAACAGCTCGAGGGCCCGGTCGCGGGGGAACAGCTCGTCGTGCCACTGCACGAGGAACAGCAGCGGGCACCGCACGAGCGGGGCGTCGGTCTCGAAGCGCTCCCGTGTCGGTCCCGTCAGGCCCATGAGCCCGAGGACGGCCACGGCGACGCGTTGCTCGGCGGCGACGAACGGCAGCCCGAAGATGGTGCCCATCGACAGCCCCCAGTAGCCGCACCGTCCGCCCGCCACGTCGTCGAGGCCCCCCAGCGCGTCGAGCGTGGCGCGCCAGTCGGCGATCATCGTGTCGATGAGCCCCTCGTCCGACGACCACCGCTGCGCGAAGTCGAGGAACGCCCGCTCGCCGTGGATGCTGCCGTCGGTGCGCCGGTCCCCGTGGACGGGCCCGTCGATGGACGCCGCGGCCAGCCCGTGGTGCCGCACGAGGCCCCGGGCCAGCGCCACGATGTAGTCCTCGCGCTTGGTGCCCGACGCCCCGTGGCCGAGCAGCACGAGGGGGCTCTCGCCGTCGGCTTCGGCCGGCGTCCACAAGAGACCGGGGACGACGCTCCCCCCTCTCTCCACCTCGAAGCGCCGTTCGCGCACGCCTTTGGCGACGGCTTCCTCGGAGAAGCGCAGCGGTACGAGCGTGTCGGTCAACTGCGGGGCACCTCCGACCACGCCACGTCCTTGTCCACGCGGGGATCCCCGGGGAGGCCGAGGACGCGCTCGCCCAGGATGTTGCGCATGATCTCCGACGTCCCGCCCTCGATGGAATTGGCCCGGGTGCGCAGGAACGTGTGGCGGGGGTCCGCCCCACCCGAGAAGATGGCCCGGTCGGGCCGCCGCATGGCGTAGTCGGTGGGGTAGAGCGTCCCCTCCATGCCCAGCAGCTCGACGCACAGCTCGTAGACCCACTTGTTGAGCTCGGCGGTGAACAGCTTGGCCACCGAACCCTCGGGGCCGGGCGTGCCCGCCCGCCGCATCTCGCGTGCCCGCATGTTCGTGAGGCGCGCCACCTCGGACGCCACCCACAGCGTCATGAGCCGGTCGCGGTGCGCGCCGGTGCGCCGCCCGCCGTCGGCGGTGGCGGCTTCGCGCCAGATGCGCAGGGCTTCGTGGATCGGGCCCGCCGATCGGGCGGAGACGCCCGAGCCGATCGCCACGCGCTCGTTCATGAGCGTGGTCATGGCCACGCGCCAGCCCGAGCCCACGGCGTCGAGGCGGTTGGCGTCGCTGATGCGAGCGTCGGTGAAGAAGACCTCGTTGAACTCGGCGTCGCCGGTCATCTGCCGTAGCGGGCGCACCTCCACGCCGGGAGCGCGCATGTCCGCGATGAAGTACGTGAGGCCGCGGTGCTTGGGGACGTCGGGGTCGGTGCGGGCGATGAGCAGCCCCCAGCGCGCGGTGTGCGCCAGCGTGGTCCACACCTTCTGGCCGTTCACCACCCACTCGTCGCCGTCGCGCACCGCGCGGGTGGCCAGCCCCGCCACGTCGGAGCCCGCCCCCGGCTCCGAGAAGAGCTGGCACCACACCTCCTCGCAGGTGAACAGCGGCCGCAGGTAGCGCGCCTTCTGCTCGTCGGTGCCGTGGGCGAGGATCGTGGGCGCGGCCATGCCGTAGCCGATGACGTTGCGATCCACCTCGCTCGGCGCTCCCGCCAGCCGCAGCTCGCGGTCCACGATCGCCTGGGCCTGCGGCTGGAGCCCGAGCCCGCCGAACCCGGGCGGGAAGTACACCCACGCCAGCCCGGCGTCGTACCGGGCACCCAGGAAGTCCACGACGTCGGTCGTGGCCGGGTCGTGGTCGGCGAGCAGTTCCGCCACCTTGGACTTGAGGAGGGCCTCGTCGGTGGTGGCGGCGTCGGTGAGGGTCATGCGTTCTCTCCTGTGTCGGGGACCACGGTAAACGAGAACCGCGGCGATCCGACAGGCAGGCACCGTCGGGTCCTTCGCCCCTGGGTGTTCGGACGGGTGTGTGTCAGCTTGGAATCAGGAGGTGGTCACGGCGCGGAAGGAGGAGCCGCCATGCAGATCGAGTACGTCCATGCCTCGAAGTTCGGCAACGGCGCCCGCGTGGCCGAGTTCTTCAGGGTGCAGATGGCTGCCCGGGGCGTGACCGTCGACGTCCACCACGTGCGTGCCATGAGGCGGAGGGAGTTGGCGCCCGCCGACCTGTACGTCTTCAGCTCGCCGGGCCGGATGGGAAGGCCGATCGGCAGCATGCGCCGCTTCCTGAAGAGACTGACCGTGCCGGCCGGGACGAGGTACGCGCTGTTGACGACCGAGGGCAAGCCCCGTCCCGACAAGAAGAGCGGGAAGGTCCCCACCGAAGAGGAGCTCGCCCGGTACCAGCGGGTGCGCCCGATCATGAACGAGATCCTCGAGGGCAAGGGGCTCGTCGAGGTCGCCGAGGAGAAGGTGTACGTGACCGGGTTGAAGGGACCGCTGGAGGACGGCTGGCAGCGCAAGGTCGAGGCCTTCGCCGCCTCCCTTCCGACGACTGCCGCGGCCTGAGGCCGGGTCCGGCTTCGAGACAACCGCCTCCCGGCCGTAGCATGCGGCCCGCCGCCCGCCCGCCGCGGGCACCGGGCGGCGACCAGTCGGCACGGGAGGTTCGGTGGAGCGCGTCGAGTACGAGACGATCGTCTACGAGAAGGACGGGCCCGTCGCCCGCATCGTCCTCAACACGCCCGACAAGGCGAACATCCAGACCGCC
The DNA here is from genome assembly GCA_035294855.1 of Acidimicrobiales bacterium. Taxonomy (GTDB): domain Bacteria; phylum Actinomycetota; class Acidimicrobiia; order Acidimicrobiales; family UBA8190; genus DATGKD01. The sequence goes on along the minus strand of DATGKD010000091.1, from coordinate 3,121 downwards.
CGCCAGGTGTGGGACATGGACGAGGCGCTGGCCCGGGCCGACGACGACGACGACGTCAAGGTCCTCGTGCTGAAGGCGAACGGCAACGGCTTCTGCGCGGGACACGCCATCGTCTCGCCCGGGGACATGCCCGAGGTGTACCCCACGACCGGGCCCACGCCCGAGCGCACGTGGCGACGCCACCATTACGGGCTCTTCCTGTGGCCGCCGCTCCGTCTCTTCGAGTTCCCCAAGGTGACCATCGCGCAGGTCCACGGCTACTGCGTGGGCGGTGGCACCGTCTACGGGCTGCTCACCGACATCACGGTGGCCTCCGACGACGCGTACTTCCAGATGCCGCTGCCCCAGGGCTTCGGGCTCCCCGGAGCGCAGACGATGATCGAGCCGTGGGTGCTCATGAACTTCAAGCGCGCCGCGGAGTACCTGTTCCTCGCGCCCACGATTCCGGCGGAGAAGGCGCTCGAATGGGGGATGGTCAACCGCGTGGTGCCGCGCGCCGACCTCGACAGCACCGTGGAGGACATGGCGCGCACTGTTGCCCAGATGCCGCTCACCACCATCCTCGCCACCAAGCAGGGTCTCAACCGCGCCTGGGAGATGATGGGCATGCGGGTGCACCTGCAGCAGTCCACCGACCTGGTGGCGTTCTGCAGCAGCGCTTCGGACGTGCGGGCGTACATGGCGCGCTTGGCGGGTCGCCGGCCACGCCAGCATGCCGCCGACCAGGCGGCCGAGGTGGCCTCTTCCTCCCCCGGGGAGGACTAGTCGATCGGCAACCCGCCCGGGGGAGCCACCCGCCCATTCGGTGCAGGGCGCGCACCCTGAGCGCGCACCCGAACTCCCGCGCGGCGGGATCGCCGTCAGGTGTCGCCGGCGGCCAGGTACGCCTCGGTGATCCACCCCGCCAGCTCGTCGTCGAAGTCGGCGGGCGTCGACAGGTTGGCCACGTGGAAGTAGCCGCGGCCGTACTGCGTGACTTTGCGCGTGATCGTCCGGTGACGGACCGGACGCGGCAACGAAAACGACAGCGCCACCCAGCGCTGCATGGGCCGCAGCTCGGCGAACTTCCCGACGCGCTTCAAGAAGATGCCCACCGAGACGGGCTCGACGTGGACCGGCCCGAGGGTCTCGACGTGGTGCATGACCGCCTCGAAGATGGGGCGTTCGTGCGCGGGACCGGTGGTGAAGTACTCCTCGACGGTCATCGCCGGTGAGCACTCGTGCGCCTGCCCGGCACGCCGGAATCGACGGCCGCACGCAGGGCACCTCCACGCCGGCACAACCACACCATCGCGCGCTCACGGGTACCGTTAGCCGGCCCGTGCGTTTCGATGACCAGCGGGTGGGAGAAGAGGAGGTCCGATGACCCAGCCTCCCGAATCGAGCGTCCCTCCGGGATCGAATCCCCTGCCACCGCCACCGGCACCGCCGCCGGTGGCGGAACCGCCGCCGCCACCACCCCCTCCGGCGGCCTACGGCGAGGGGCCCTCCGGGGCGGTCGTCCCGCCGGGCACCTACCCCGATGGGACGAGCGGGTTGTTGCTCCCTCAGGGAACCGAGCTGGCGAGCCCGGCGCGACGGATCGGGGCGTACTTCCTGACCGTGCCGCTCGTCATCGTCACGCTCGTGGTCGGCTACCTGATCTGGGGGCTCGTGATCTGGAGCCGCGGCCAGACGCCGACCTATCAGGTCCTGGGCATGCGCTGCTGGCGACCCCAGACGGCGCGGGTGGCCGGGTTCTGGTGGATGGCGTTGCGCGAGATCGTCGGACGTTTCGTCGAGGGCCTCTTCATCACGGGTGTGATCTCGCTCATCCTCATGCTCACCGGCCGCGAACGGAAGACGCTGCACGACATGATCGCGGGGACCGTCGTGCTGCGCGACCCGAACAAGGTCCTCGCCGGTTGAGCTTCTACCGGGACCGTGTGCTGCCCGTCATCACCGACGTCGCCCTGAGCGGAAAGCCGAACCGGGAGGTGCGGGCGCGCATCGTCACCGACTTGCAGGGCGAGGTGGTCGAGATCGGGTTTGGCTCCGGCCGGAACGTGCCGTTCTACCCGGACGCCGTCACGCGGGTGCGCGCCGTCGAGCCGGCGGCTGGCGGGCGGCGCATCGCCGCCAAGCGCATCGCGGCGAGCACCGTCCCGGTGGAGTTCGTCGGCCTCGACGGAGCGTCGCTTCCCTTGGACGACGACTCCGTCGACCACGTCCTCACCACGTGGACGCTGTGCACGATCCCCGACGTCGAGCGCGCCCTGGGCGAGGTCGTCCGCGTCCTGCGGCCCGGCGGCACGTTGCGTTTCGCCGAACACGGCCGGTCACCGGATCCCCGGGTGGCGCGCTGGCAGGACCGCCTCAACCCCGTCCAGAAGAAGGTCTTCGGTGGCTGTCACCTCAACCGGAAGATCGACGATCTCCTCACAACATCAGGCCTGCACCTGACGGCGTTGCGCAACTACGCGCTGCCCGGGCCGCAGGTCTTCGGCTACATGTACGAGGGCGTGGCGGCCAAGCCGTAGCAACCGCGTCAACCCTCCCGAGCGCGCCGGCTCGGCGACACGGTGCGCAACCGCGGATGCCATGTCCCGGCGGTGGGCCCGTGCCAGTTGCTGGACGAGAACAGGGTTCGCTTGCATCACGCCGCCCTTTCGGTTGTCAGGTCGGCGACGCCGACGATCTGAGTTCGCGCCAGGAACACGTCCATGCCGTCGAGGTCGATCCACACCGACGCGGCCACCCCGCGGCCGCTCGACACCACCGTCGCGCGCTCGATCCTCGAGCCGTCGACGAGGTCGAGGCTGACGGTGCGTCCCTCGAAGTCGCGCAGGCTTGTCGACCGTTTGTGCACTGCGGGCCCTGTCTTCGCTGAGGCGGGAGCCATGTCGACCTCCCCCTTCGTCCTCGTCGCCGTCCACATCACGGGGACCTCGTACGTCATGGCGAGGCAGACGGCCGAGGCGTCCCGAATTCATCGCGCCAGGGTGTAACACCGGCGCGACAGGGTGGTGAGCTGCACGAACGCGCCGCGGCGTCGGTCAGCTCCGGTGCTCGACGACCAGTCCCTGCAGCGACCGCCCGATCGGGCCGGCCGTGTCCCAGAGGACGCTCTCCGCCGTGCCCA
>DATGKD010000090.1:0-12086 GCA_035294855.1 Acidimicrobiales bacterium | reverse complement strand
CCGTGCACCGGTTGGCGCGGGGCCCGATTCACCTCGTCTGGAAGCTCGACCTCGAGCTCACCTACAACACCGGCGCGGCGTTCAGCTTCGCCCGCGGCTGGGCCCCTGTGCTCGCCGGGTTGGCCGTGGTCGCGGTCCTGTCACTCGTGGCCGCGGTACGCAGGGTGCGGTCGGACTGGCTGGCGGCGGCCCTCGGCCTCGTGGCGGGCGGTGCCGCCGGCAACCTCGTCGACCGCCTGGCGCGCTCCCACCACGGCGCGGTCATCGACTTCGTCGCGCTGCACTTCTGGCCCACGTTCAACGTGGCCGATGCCTGCATCGTCGTGGGCGGCATCGCCGCCGCCGCGCTGCTGTGGCGCGGCGAGGCGGACGCGGCGTGACCGCGCCGCACGGAAGCACCGAAGAGCGCCGCGACGAGCTCATCGTGTCGATCCCGCAGTCGCTCGCCGGCGCGCGCGTCGACCGGGCGGTGGCGATGGTGAGCGGCCTGCCGCGCAGCCAGGTGGACGAGCTCGTGGCCGCAGGCCACGTGCAGCTGGACGGCACACCGGTCGGCTCCCGCCGTGACCTGGTGCGCGCAGGCCAGCTCCTGCGCGTCGCATTGCCAGCTCCTCGCCCTTCGGGGCCGGTGGCCGACCCGACCGTGGCGTTCTCCGTCGTGTACGAGGATCCCCACCTCGTCGTGGTGGACAAGCCGGCGGGGCTGGTCGTGCACCACGGTGCCGGCCACCGCTCCGGCACGCTCGTCGACGGACTCCTCGCCCGCTACCCGGAACTCGGACGCCCCGGGGTGGGGCCCGACCCGTGGCGGCCGGGCATCGTGCACCGCCTCGACAAGGGAACGTCGGGGCTCCTGGTCGTGGCCCGCACGCCGGAGGCGTTCACTTCGCTCAGCGCCCAGTTGCAGGCACACGAGGCGGGGCGCGACTACGTGGCGCTCGTGGGCGGGCGCGTGGCGTCGGACAAGGGTGTGATCGACGCGCCCATCGGCCGCTCGAGCCGCGTGCCCACGCGCATGGCCCTCACGAGAGGCGGCCGGCCGGCGCGCACCTCGTACCGGGTGCTCGCCCGTTACGCCGCGCCGGAGCCCACCAGCCTGCTCGAGCTCCAGCTCGAGACGGGCCGGACGCATCAGGTGCGCGTGCATCTCGCCGCCATCGGCCATCCGGTCCTCGGCGACGAGCGGTACGGCACCGGGCGCGTGCGGCCCGTCGCGGCGATGCTGCCGCCTGGTCGAGTGTTCCTGCACGCCGCGCGGTTGTCGTTCGAGCACCCCGACGGCCGGCGCATGACGTGGGAGTCACCGCTGCCTGCCGATCTGGTCGCTGTCGTGGACCACGTCGCGGCGGAAGTGCTCTTCGACCGGTAACGGGCTCGGGGCGTGACCCGAGCGGAGACGGCGCCGGTCTCGAGGTCAGGCGGCCTGGTGCGCGGCCTCGACGTCGGCGCACGACGCCAGCCGTCGAAGGGCGCGGGCCTCGGCCTGGCGTGCCCGGCGTACACCGATGCCGAGGCGGGACGCGGTCGCCTGCAACGACGTGGGCGACCCGCCGTCGAGCCCGTAGCGAATGCGCACCACGTCGCGCTCGAGCCCGTCGAGCTCGTCCACGGCGTCGCGTACCCGCTCCAGGACCAGGCGACGCTCGATGTCGTCCTCGAAGGTCTGCTCGTCGCCACCGACCAAGTCCCCGAGCGCGGTCCCGCTGTCGGTCCCGACGGGCTGGTCGAGGCTCGCCACCACCCGTGCCGCGGCGTGCAGCGCCTCGAGGTCTTTTTCGGCGAGGCCGCTCGCCTCGGCGATCTCCTCGGGCGTCGGGTCACGCTGCAGGTCGGTGGCCAGCTCCCAGGTCACGCGGTCGGCCCGCTGGACCTGTTCGGCCACCTCCATCGGCACGCGGATCGTGTTGCCGTGCTGCTGGACGGCGCGCTGCAGGGCCTGGCGGATCCACCACGTGGCATAGGTGGAGAAGCGGAACCCGCGCTGCCAGTCGAACTTGTCGACGGCCCGCATCAAGCCGAAGGTGCCCTCTTGGACCAGGTCCCCGAAGTCCACGCCGCGGTCCTGGTACCGGCGCGCCCAGTGCACCACCAGCCGGAGGTTGGCCGCGATCATCTGCCGGCGGGCCTCGTCGTCGCCCGCGGCGACGCGCTTGGCCAGCTCGATCTGCTCGTCATGGTCGGGTAGCGGATACCGGTCCAGATCGTCGAGAAAGAGCCGGATCGGGTCCGCAGTGGAGCTGGAGGTCGCCATCAATCCCCTTCGTCGTCCTGCCCCCCGAACAACACGGATGTCGTCCCTGGCATTCCCTCGCCGCGACCCCTTTCTGACCCGGGAGCGGCAATCCGAAACCATCGTTTGCCCGGACCGGCGGTGGCGTGATGCGCTGGCCGCCATGGCGTACGGAGCCACCGCCCGCTGGCCACGGGGAACAGCACACCGGTGACCCCGGGACGGGCCGCCGACAGGGAAACAGGTGGAGACGGCGGAACCGGCGGAAACCGGGGAAACGGCGGTCCACGACCTCGCCTGGTGCTCGTGCGTCACGGGGCGACCGCGTGGAGCGAGGAAGGGCGCCACACCGGGCGGACCGACATCCCGCTGCTGGAGAGAGGAAGGCAGCAGGCCGAAGCGCTCGGCGGACTCCTGGCGGGGCACGAATTCTCGCTGGTGCTGACGAGCCCGCTCGAGCGAGCACGTGAGACGTGCGCGCTGGCCGGATTCTCCGCCGCGGCAAGGATGTGCGACGACCTGCTCGAGTGGGACTACGGGGACTACGAGGGGCTCACGACCGACGAGATCAGAACGGATTCCCCCCGCTGGTCGCTGTGGGACGACGGCGCCCCGGGGGGCGAACAGCCCGAGGACGTGGGGCGCCGCGCCGACCGCGTCGTGTCCCGGGCGCGCGCCGAGTGGGGCGACGTCCTGGCCTTTGCCCACGGCCATCTCCTGCGGGTGGTGGCCGCACGATGGCTCGGACTTGCCCCGCGCGACGGCCGCCTGCTCCGGCTCGACCCCGCGACGGTGAGCATCCTCGGGTGGGAGCGCGACACCGCGGTGGTCTGCCGGTGGAACGACCCGGCTCACGATCCACTGGCCTGATCGGCGCGCTCATGGCGTGCCGTGGGCCGGCCCGGGAGCGGTCCCCTCAGTGCAGGGACTTGACCGGCACCGGCGCCCCGCGGGCGCGCTGGACCATGTCCGCGAGCGTGAAGGAGTCGAGATGCTCGCGCATGTGCTCGCCGACGTCGGACCACACGGCCAGCAGGATGCACTGGCCTTCGTGCTCGCACGCCCCGTTTTCGTGCGGACGGCCGAAGTCACCCGCCACGATCGGCCCGTCGACGGCGCTCACGATCTGGCTCAGCGTGATGTCCGATGCCGGCCGGGCGAGGACGTAGCCACCGCCCACGCCCCGCTTGGAGCGGACCAGGCCCGCGCCTTTCAGCGCCAGGAGGATCTGCTCGAGGTACGGCTGCGGCAGGCCGGTCCGTTCCGCGATGTCACGCACCGAGGTCGGCCCCTGGGTGTCCGCGTGGAGTGCCAGGGACAGAAGCGCGCGGCTGGCGTAGTCGCCCCGGGTGGAGACCTTCACGGCCCGATGCTACCTGGGACCCTTTCGCCGCCGGGGTGACATGGCAGGTGGTGGGCCGTCGTCCCAAGTGTTCGCCATGGGGGGGTCGTCGGTACAGTGCGACGGTGAACGAGCGACGGGCGCGTGCCGACGCGACGACGCCCCCCGTCCTCCCCGACTACGGCGGCGCGTGCCTCACCTCGGTCGTGCCTGCCATCCTCGCTCGGGACAAGGAGGCGCCGTCGTGGTTGCCCGGTCCCATCCACGGCGCCCGCCAGGTCGCGCTGCTCGTGCTCGACGGACTCGGATGGGATCAGGTGCGCGGCGCGCGCGCCGTCGCCCCCACGCTCAGCGAAGGGAGCGGCGGCTGCATCACGTCGGTGGCGCCCACGACCACCGCCACCGCGCTGACATCGATCACGACCGGCCTTCCGCCCGCGCGCCACGGTGTCGTCGGCTACCGCGTGCGGGTGCACGCGGGGCGTCCCGATGACGACGGCGAAATTCTGAACGTCCTGAAATGGCGAACGGGGCGCGGCGACGCCCGACGGACGGTGCCCCCAACGGCGTTCCAGACGGCACCCGCGTTCGGCGGGACTGTGGCGCCTGCGGTCACGCGTTCGGAGTTCGCCTCGACGGGTTTCACCGCAGCACACTTGTCGGGCGCTCGCCTCGTGGGGTGGTCGGTTCCGTCCACACTCGTCATCGCCGTCCGCGACCTCCTCGCCGCGGGGGAGCCCTTCGTCTACATCTATTACGACGGCCTCGACAAGGTCGCCCACGAGTACGGCCTCGGCGAGCACTACCAAATGGAATTGCGTTCGGTCGACCGCCTGATCGGCGACCTCGTGCAGGTGCTCCCACCCGGTGCCGTCCTCGCCGCGACGTCGGACCACGGCCAGGTGGAGGTGGGACCGGCCGTCCGCCTCCCGACCGGAGACTTGTTCGACATGGCCGAGATGTTCTCGGGAGAAGGAAGGTTCCGCTGGATCCACGCCAGGCCGGGCGCACTCCACGACGCGGTCGCGGCCGCCGAGGACGCACACGGGCACGAGGCCTGGGTACGCACGCGTGAGCAGATGGTGGACGAAGGGTGGTTCGGTGGGGGCCTCGACGCCGAGGTGGCGGCGCGCCTCGGCGACGTGGCGCTGGTCGCTCACGCGCCGGTCGCGTTTCTGGATCCCGCCGACACGGGGGAGACCCGATTGATGGCGCGCCACGGCTCGCTCACCGCCGCCGAAGTGGAAGTGCCGTTCCTCGCCTGGTCGAAGAGCTGACAGCAACAGCAGCCGCCTTCCTGGATCGTCACGTGCGTGGCCAGAGTCTCGGGCGCCCCCGGTCGCCGCTTTGGCGGCGCGGCCCCTCTTTGAGAGGATCTCCACATGCAGCACGAGAACATGCAGCACGATCACCTGCCGCACGATGCCGAGGGATCGTCGGACAGGGATCGGGTCGACCCCGTCGTGCTGGGCCCCGGCGAGGGGCCGGGTGGGCCCGGGCCCATGGGGGTCCCGGACGGCAACGCCGCCGACGCCATCGTGCCGAACGAATCGGTCGAGCAGCCGGCCAAGGTCATGCGCATCGGCTCCATGGTCAAGCAACTTCTCGACGAGGTGCGATCCGCACCCCTCGATGACGCGAGCAGGAGCCGGCTGCGCGAGATCTACGAGCAGTCGGTGCGGGAGCTGGCCTCGGCCCTGAGCCCCGACCTGGCTTCGGAGCTCGACCGGATGGCGCTGCCGTTCGACACCTCGGTGCCGTCGGAGGCGGAGCTGCGAATCGCCCAGGCTCAGCTGGTCGGATGGCTCGAAGGCCTGTTCCACGGGATCCAGGCGACCCTGTTGGCCCAGCAGATGGAAGCCCGGGCCCAGCTCGCCGAGATGCGCCAGCGGGGACTTCCTCCCGGGCCGCCCGGAGAGGGGCCGCCGGCCCGTCCCGGCACCTATCTCTAGGCCTCGCGGGTCCCTCTGGGCCTCCTGGGTCGCCCGCCTCCTCGGCCTCCTCGCCCCCGCGCCGGAGCCAGCGGTGCGCTAGGGTCCGAATGACAGGGCTGTAGTTTCCTCCACAGGCTGTACACCACTTGTGGAGGACGCCGACGGGTGGTGCTGACCAGGGAAACGGCGCCGCAGAAACGAGCACGCGAGCCGCCGAGGAGGACGGGGGCACATGGCCGCCGAGGGATCGTTCGCCCACCTGCACACCCATACCGAGTACTCGATGCTCGACGGGGCGTCACGGGTCGAGGAGCTCGTCGCGGCCGCCGTCGCCGACGGCCAGCGAGCCCTCGGCATCACCGATCACGGGAACATGTACGGCGTCCTCGACTTCTACGCGGCGTGCCGGACCGCGGGCGTGAACCCGATCATCGGGACCGAGGCGTACATGGCGGCCGAGTCACGCCACGAGCGACCGGTACGGCGCGGCAAGGTCGATGACACCGGCGGCGACGTCGAGGGAGGCGAAAAGCTCTACTACCACCTGACCCTCCTGGCCGAGAACACGGTCGGCTATCGCAACCTCCTCAAGTTGTCGTCGGCCGCCTTCTTGGAGGGCTACTACTACAAGCCCCGCGTCGACTGGGAACTCCTCGAGCGCCACCACGAGGGCATCATCGCCACGACCGGCTGCCTCGGTGGGGTCGTCCTGCAAGCGCTCATGGCGGACGACGAGGAGCGTGCCCTCAAACTGGCGTCCCGGCTCCAGGACGTCTTCGGGCGCGGCAACCTCTTCGTCGAGGTCCAGGACCACGGTCTCGCCCAGCAGAAGCGCACGAACCCTGCGCTCGTCCGCATCGCTCGCCAGATCGGCGCGCCGCTGCTCGCCACCAACGACAGCCACTACACCGGACGCCAGGACGCGGTCGCGCACGACGCGTTGCTGTGCGTGCAGACGGGTGCGCTGATCGACGACCCCAAGCGCTTCAAGTTCGAGGGCGAGGAGCACTACCTGAAGTCCGCATCCGAGATGCGAGCACTGTTCGCCGAGATCCCCGAGGCGTGCGACAACACGTTGCTCGTGGCCGAGCGCGCCGATGTGCAGATCGCCTTCGGCGTGAACGCCCTGCCCGAATTCCCGGTTCCGGCCGAGTTCGCGGGGTCCACCTACGAGCAGCGAGCGGATGCCTATCTCCGCCACCTCACCCTGGCCAACGCCCTCCAGCTGTACGGTGACCCGCTTCCCCGTGCGGTCGTCGACCGGCTCGACTACGAGCTCGGCGTCATCGCCAACATGGGCTTCTCCGCGTACTTCCTGGTGGTGTGGGACCTGATCCGCCACGCGCGCGAGAGCGGGATCCGAGTGGGTCCCGGACGCGGGTCCGCCGCGGGTTGCTGTGTGGCGTACTGCCTACGCATCGTCGACCTCGACCCGATCCGCTACGACCTTCTGTTCGAGAGGTTCCTCAATCCCGGGCGCAAGCAGATGCCCGACATCGACATGGACTTCGACGAGCGCTACCGCGGCGAGATGATCCGCTACGCCACCGAGCGCTACGGGTCGGACCGCGTCGCTCAAATCGTGACGTTCTCCACCATCAAGGCCCGGGCCGCGGTGCGCGACGCAGCACGTGTCCTCGGCTACCCGTACCTGGTGGGCGACAAGATCGCCAAGGCCATGCCCCCCCTCATCATGGGACGCGACACGCCGCTCAAAGCGTGCCTGGAACGGATCGAAGGCTACGAAGACGGCTACACGCCGGCTCAGGGTCTGCGCGACCTCTACGACACCGATGTCGAGGCCCGCCGGGTGATCGACGTCGCCAAGGGTCTCGAAGGCCTGCGCCGCCAGGACGGCATCCATGCCGCCGCCGTCGTCATCACCCGTGATCCGCTCACCGAGTACCTCCCGGTGCAACGCAAACCCGACAGCGGACAGGACCCCGCACAAGCGCCCATCGTCACCCAGTACGAGATGCACGGCGTCGAGGAGCTGGGACTGCTCAAGATGGACTTCCTCGGCCTGCGCAACCTGTCGGTCATCGAACGCGCCCTCGACCTCGTTGCCGACACCACCGGGGATCGTCCGGACATCGACGCCATTGCGCTCGACGACGCCGAGACGTTCCGCATGTTGCAAGGAGGCGACTCCATCGGCGTCTTCCAACTCGAGGGTGGCCCGATGCGATCGCTCATGCGCGCGCTCGCGCCGACGAGCTTCGACGACGTCGCCGCGCTGGTGGCGCTCTACCGACCGGGGCCGATGGCGGCCAACATGCACCGTGACTACGCCGACCGGAAGAACAACCGACAGGCAGTGACCTACCTGCATCCGGACCTGGAGCCGATCCTGGCGGACACCTACGGGCTCATGATCTACCAGGAGTCGGTTATGCGGGTGGCCCAGAAATTCGCGGGGTACACGCTCGAGGAGGCCGACAACCTCCGCAAGGCCTGCGGCAAGAAGATCCGTTCGCTCATCCAAGCCGAGCGCAAGAAGTTCGTGGCCGGGTGCGTCGCCAAGGGTTACGAAGAGAAACTGGGCACGAAGCTGTTCGACATCATCGAGCCGTTCGCCGACTACGCGTTCAACAAGTCGCATTCGTACGGGTACGGGCTGGTCGCCTACCAGACCGCGTGGCTCAAGGCGCACCATCCGGTCGAGTACTTCGCCGCCCTGCTCACATCGGTGAAGGACGACAAGGACAAGACCGCCGTGTACCTCGGCGAGTGCCGTTCGATGGGGATCGAGGTGCTCGTCCCCGACGTCAACACCTCGGCGGGCGAGTTCACCCCCCTGGTGGGCACCGACGGCAGCCGGCGCATCGTGTTCGGGCTCGCCGCGGTGCGCAACGTCGGCGAGGGCCTCGTCGAACGGATCGTCACGGAGCGAGACGCCAACGGGCCCTTCGCCGACTTCTACGACTTCTGTCAGCGCGTCGACCCGGTGGTGCTCAACAAGCGGACCGTCGAGTCACTCATCAAGGCGGGCGCCTTCGACTCGCTCTCCCACCCGCGCCAGGGGCTGTGCCTGGTCTTCGAGGACATCGTGGAGCGGACCCTCGAACGGCGTCGCGAGGAGGCGGCGGGGATCAGCACGCTCTTCTCGTCGCTCGAGGATTTCGGGGCGGCCGCCGGCGGGGACGACGGCGCGGGCTACGGGGACCCGCATATCACGGTGCCCGACACGGACTTCGCCAAGACACAGCGACTCGCGTTCGAGAAGGAGATGCTGGGGCTCTACGTTTCCGATCACCCGCTGCGCGGCTTCGAGGCGGCCCTCGCCCGGCTGACCGACTGCTCCATCGCGGACGTCAAAGAAGCGGACGAGCCTGGTCCGGACGGCATGGGCCGCGACGGCCTGATCCGCAACGTGGGGGGCGTGATCACCTCCTTGACGCGTCGGTACACCAAGCGCGGTGAGTTGATGGCCACGTTCGTGCTGGAGGACCTGCGGGCATCGATCGAGGTGTTCGTGTTCCCGAAGACGATGCACGAGGTCGGACCGCTGCTCGTCGACGACGCGGTCGTCGTCGTCCGTGGCCGCATCGACACCCGCGACGACCAGGTCAAGCTGGTGTGCATGGAAGCCAAGCGACCCGAGTTGTGCCTGGACGGTCCCGGTGAGCTGCGCGTCCACCTGCCCCTGGGCACGCTCACCGACTCGCTCGTGGAACGCTTGAAGGAGCTCTTCTCCGACCACCCCGGCCAGGAGCCCGTCTTCCTCCATGTCGGCCAGACGGTGCTGCGTCTGCCCCCGCAATTCAACGTCGACAGCCGGCGCGGCTTGGTGGGCGAACTGCGGGTGCTGCTCGGACCCCGCGCCATCGTCGCCTGAGCCGACACCTCGGCGACCTGGGAGGTCGCGTCCGCCCTGGATCTCGGTGCGGGGCGTGGCGGCCACCAACCCACAGTGGTGAGGGCCCGAGTGGGCCAGGGCTCTCCGCGTCCCGTATCCTGGTAGGCACCCCCCGAGGAGTTCCGGACGTCGACTTCGTGTCCTCGCCCGGTCCGCCGGGGGTTCGGAGCAGCGGACGAGCACGGAGCAGGCGATGCCGATTGAGGTCGGGACCAAGGACTGCACAGCGCTGAGCGACGCCGAGCTGGCCGAAATGGCCGACCTGTGCGTCGACCGCGAACCGGGGTTCGACATCGGGTTTCTGTCCAAGCAGTGCGAGGAGTGGGTCCTCATCACCCTGGCCCGCGAGGGCAACAAGCTGCGGGGCTATTCGTTCTCGACGCTCGAGCGGATCGGGGGTACCCCCTCGCTGCTCGTGGGCGTGGCGACCGTGGACGGGACCGCCAAGGCGGAGCAGGCCATGCGGCTGTTGCTGGGCGACCAGTACCGCCGGGCCCTTCTGGCTTTCCCCGACGAGGACGTCCTCGTCGGCATGCGCCTGGCCACGCCGGACGCGTACCAGGTCTTCGGGGCCCTTACCGACGTGGTGCCCCGGCCGGGCCACAAGGCGAGCGGCGAGGAGCGCGCCTGGGGACGACGGCTGGCAAAGCGCTTCGGCGCCGAGGGGCGCATCGACGACCGCACGTTCGTCCTCTCCGGCGACGGAGCCACCTCGGGCGCCCTCGACCTGTGCGGGCCCAAGGTGAAGGTGGCCGACCCCGACGTCGCCGCGCTCTTCAAGGGCATGAATGCCAAGAAGGGTGACCGATTGGTGGCCTTCGGGTGGGCCATGGCCGAGGACCTCGCCTCGGGTCGCCTCGCCTCCGGCAAGGCTCGCTGAGAGCCAAGCCCCTGTCAGAGCCGGCGATCGTGGTCGCCGGTCAGGGCCGAGGCAACAGAGCAGCCACCGTCTTGTAGCAGTAGCCCTCGCGCGGCCTGCTGAGGGCCACGACGAGGTAGTGGGGACGGAAGCCCAGAGCATTGGCGAGGTCCTTGCCGCTCAGCCGGTCCCGCCGTGAGGCACCCAGGGTAGCGACCGCATGAGGGTCCTCGACGGGCAACCAGTTGTCGCTGCGGGGCCAACCGAACCGAGCCCACACCGTGTCGGGTTCTTCGATCCGCCGGAACAGCAGGGGCCCGCGGCTCGGGACGACCACGGCCAGAGACGGCCGCATCCCGCCGAATTCCCAGTAGGGCGCGGACGAGCCCGGGAAGCCCAGGAGATGCTGTTCGGTGGGGACGACGAGATGGCGCATGAGTTGGCGCGCCCGCCTGCCCCCGATGGTGCCGACCGCGCTCGGGACGCCCGCCACCGTGACGGCCTCGGGTTGGGCGAGGTCGTCACGCTCGGGATCGGCGGCCCACACCACATCCACCACGTCGAACGGCGCGACCGGGGCATCCAACTGGCGCCCCGGGTCGGTGCGCAGCCGCACGAGCGCACCCGAGTCGAGGTCGACCGCTGCGGTGTCCTCCGAGGTGGTCGCGAGCACCATGCAGCGGTGCACGCCGCGGCCCTGGGCCGGAAGCCTTCCCCCGCCGCGCCGGGTACCCCGCTTGCGTCTGGGCCCAGCGGGCGCGATCTCGCTCGTGGTCATGGCCGTTCTCCACCCGTGCCGCCCATCGGGCCGACTGCGATGCCCGCGCGGCCCGACGCGGGGTCCTGCTGCTCGGCCGCGAGCTCTTCGTCCAGCCGTGCCGCCAGCTCGGCGGGCGTGGTGGCGGGGGCGCGGCAGACGAAATGCCGGCACACGTACGCGAGGCCCTGGTCGCGGCCCTCCCACAGGGCGGACGCGCCGGGCTCGCCCCAGGCGAGGACGGCCGTGGGCTCGTAGCGCGCCCGGGCTGCTTCGAGGAGATCGGGCCGGTCGCCTGTCACCACGACTTCGGTCGTGCCCCCGCCCGCCAAAGCGCACGCCGCGACCCCGTTCGCGGCCGCCAGCGGATGCTCGCTCACCACCCCGGTCAGCACCGCGATCAGCGAGTCGCCCGCGGCAGCGATGCCCGGGTCCCCGGTGAGCGCGCCGAGGCGGGCGAGCGCGCCGGCGGCAACCGAGCTGGCTGATGGCACCGCTCCGTCGAGCACTTCGGCCGGTCGGACGACGAGGGGAGGCGCGTCCGACCCCGTCGTGAACAGGGGCCCGTCGTCGGCGCCGAACAAATCGAGCAGGGCGCCGGCCGTCTCGGTCGCCCGCTCGAGCCATACCTGGCGGCCGGTCAGCTCGGCGACGCGTGTGAAGAAGTCGACGACCCAGGCGTAGTCCCCGGCGTACGCGAGGTGGCGCGCCTCGCCCCTCTGCCACGAGCGCAACCAGCGGCCGTCGGGACGGCGCAGCTCGCTCACGAGGAAGTCGGCCAGCTCCAACGCGGCGGTGGCCCAGTCCGTGCGACCGGTGGCACCGGCCGCTTCTGCCAGGGCCGCGCCGAACATGGCGTTCCACTCGAGCAGGACCTTGTCGTCCCGGCCGGGACGGACGCGCCGGGTCCTCGCCTCGAACAGGGCGCGCCGGGCGCGCTCGATGTGCTCGGGCCGCTCGACGGGACCGCCGACAGGCCGCCGCAAGATGGTGCGACCCTCGAAGTTGCCGGCGGCGGTGACGCCGTACCAGTCGTTCGTGGCGTCGGCCAGCTCCGGCCCCACCGCCGCGGCGACCTCGTCGGGATCCCAGAGGTAGAAGCGCC
>DATGKD010000089.1:0-33916 GCA_035294855.1 Acidimicrobiales bacterium | reverse complement strand
GAGCGTTGAGCGCTCTCGAGCGCGTGAACCTTCCCATGACTCCCCCCCAGCTGGTCCGGGGAGCGAAGCGTCCCCCCCAGCGCAGACGCCGCACCCCCTACGGCGTCGACCTGCATGCTCAGCCGGTTGGCCGATCGACGTCAATGGAGTTGATCGACTGTTGGCTCTGTTGATCAGAAATAGGGCTGGGCGCTGGTGCGCGGCGGGTCACAGGGGTTGCCGTGTTTCGTGATCGGTTGCCTACGACGGGAGCGCGTCGATCTGCAGCTCCGCGAATCCGCCGCACGACGGGTCCTCTCGGTTCATGAGCAGGAGTCGGACGGTGTTCCCCGTGGCATTGAGGGTTGCGGTGATGTCGCGGCTTTGGTCGCTGGGCCCCTGATAGGTCTGATCGAAGACGACAGCGCCCGAGCTGTTCAACACCTGGATCTCGGTCTGGCCGTAGCCGAAGTGGTCGCGCGTGCTGGGGTCGGCGTCATGCTCGTTCCCCGTGATCGAAATGCGCGTGATTGTCTGATCTTTGGTCCCCTGCCATGTGAACGTCGACACGGGCCCGTCGCCGGCACCCGCACTGAACCAGGAGGTCGTCGGATCGCCATCGGTGGCGTTCGACGCCGGATACTGGCTCGAGTAGGTCGAAGAAGCCGCCACGGTCCCCTGCGACGTGATGTCGGTCGGCTGCTTCGCGGTCGTCGTGGTCGTGGTGGTGGACACCGGCGGTTGAGTCGTCGACGGTGACGTCGTGGTCGAGGACGTCGAGGCGGGCGAAGCGAATGGGCTGCCCGCGAGTGCGCCGGGAGGAGCATCGGTGTCGGCTGTGCCGTCGGTGCCGACCGGGCGAAGGAACGGGATTCCGGTCTGTGCGTCGACGATCACGAGATTCGTCAACGCCTTGGCCGCCTCGACGACCGCCTCGGTGCTGGGACTGAACCCAGGCCACGACGGCCCGGCATACCGAACATTCGACTGGGCCACCGGAGCGGTGAGGGGGTTGCCGCAGTAGCACCGAGCCCGTGGAATACCGAAGGTGTCGACCAAGACGGCCGTTCCCGCCTGGAGGATCTCCGGGATCGTCGTGGCGGCGCCGTTCACGAATCCGTGGTTGGTGACGCGCGTGTCGGCACGCAAGATCACGCCCGTGAGTCCATTGATGTAGGAGGCCACCTCGGTGGCGGCGATTCCCTCGACGCCCGCCCATGCTGCCAACTTGTCGGGGTTGGCCAAGAGGTACCGGACCATCGCGGCCGCATCGCACACCGACAGCTGGCGTGTGCCGCCGTAGAGCCCCGGGATGTTGCCGGCGAAGGTGGCGATCGAGTTGGCCGCCGACGCCTTCGGTGCCGCGAAGACCGAGGCGGCGGGCTTGAGGTGAGGGAACTTCACCGCGTTGAGGAGCCGAGGCGCCGCGAAAGATCGGCTGAAGGGGTGGGGGCCGGTCGCGGTCGCGGGAACCCGAAAGACCTCGGCGGTGGCCTTCCCTGCACTCGCCAATGAAATGGTGGTCAGCACGCCCGCGAGGATCAAGATGGCCGCCACCGCCCCGAGGATTCGCCGACGCCGGGCCGATCCACCCCTGCCCTCTTTGGGCGGTCCCGGTGGGGGAGGCGGCCCGGGAGGCGGTGGTGGGCCCGGAGGACCGGCCCCCCTTTGGCCACCGGCTACGTCGGCCGCAGCGGCTGCACCTCCGCCCAGCGCGCCGGCGGCGGCCACGGCGCCGGCCGCCACGGGCACGTCGGAGTCGGCGTTGCGCATGGCGGCAAGATCCTCGGGACCGAGCGTGGCCCCTTCGCCTCCGGGCCCCAGAAGCATCGCGCCGGCATCACGGTCCCCAGAAGCACGCTGCAGGTCGTCGAGCCAGTCGGCGGCCGACCTCTGACGTCCGCCCGGATCGGCGCGCAGACCCCGGGCCAGCACCCCGGCGATGGGCGCTGGCACGTCGGCACGCAGTGCGGTGACATCCGGTGCTGGCTGCGTGAGCTGAGCACGGATGACCTGACCGACGGAATTGAACGGGAACGGCACCTTGCCGCTGAGCAATTCGAACAAGATCACGGCCGCCGAGTACACGTCACTCGACTTGTCGGCGCGCCCTTCGGTCTGCTCGGGCGCCATGTAATGAGGTGTCCCCGCCGCGATCGTGGTGGCACCTGCTTCCTCGAGCGACCGAGCGATACCGAAGTCAGCGATAAGGATGCGCTCAGGGCCGGAGCCAGCCGACTTGAACAACACATTGGAGGGCTTGAGGTCACGGTGGACGACATCGCGTTCCTGGGCGGCGACGAGGCCGTGGGCGATGGCGATGCTCATCGCCATCGCTTCGTCGACGCTGAAGGGATGACCCGCGGCCAGCCGCTCCTTCATACGGTGTTCGAGACTGCCTCTGTCTGCGTACTCCATCACGAAGTACGGGCGCCCGTCCTCGGCGGTGTCGACGCCGTAGACACGCACGATGTTGGGCGACTCCATGTGCCACAGGATCCGGGCCTCCCCGGTGAACCGCTGTCGGATCTCGGGGTTGTGCGCCCAGTTCTCGGCGAGGACCTTGATTGCAACGGTGGCGTCGAGCACCTCGTCGTAGGCGAGCCATACGGTGGCGAAGCCGCCGGTCCCGAGAATTCGGTCCAGGCGAAAATGTCCCAGTCGCTCCGCCTTGCCGCCACCAGGCGAGTCGCTCACGCGCTGGATACTATGCCGGGCCAAAGGAAACTGCCGTGGAAGAAGCGGGTCTGAGTCTCCGAATCACCGTGGCCGGGAAGACCCGTTCAGTGGGGGGAACCGACGTCACCGTCGGCCGGGGAACCACGTGCGACGTGGTCGTCGACGACCCTCTGGTCTCACGTACCCACCTCGCGATACGCGCGAACGACCGCGGGTGGGAGATGGAGGACCTGGGAAGCCGCAACGGCACCTTCGCCAACGGACAGCGCATCGGTGTGCTCGAGATCGGCACAGAAGGTGTGTCTGTTCATCTCGGCGGCCCAGACGGCCTGATCCTCACCGTCGTCCCCGATGGAACGGACGGCCCGGCGGACCTCGAGCGGGGGTCCAGGGCCCCGCGGCACGCCGCGCACCGCGACGCAACGGATCCGACGACACAGGTGCGCGTGACCTCGCCCGGTCCGGAGTCCGTGGTGACGATCGGCCGGGCGCCCGACAACACCTTCGTGCTCGGCGACGACCTTCTCGTCTCACGTCATCATGCCGAGGTCGTTCTCGGAGCCGACGGCGCGCACCTTCGGGACCTGGGCAGCCACAACGGAACGTTCGTGAACGGCCAGCAGGTCTCCAAGGCCGACATCAAGCCGGGAGACCTCGTCGGGGTGGGCCAACACGATTTCCGCCTCACCCCAGGCGGCCTCGAGGTGTGGACCAGGCCGAGCGACATTCGCTTCGCCGCGGCCGGCCTGTCGGTGAAGGGACCGTCTGGAACTCTCCTGCTCGACAGCGTCGACTTGGCTGTCGGGGCCAACGGGTTCCTCGCGGTGGTCGGGCCCTCGGGAGCGGGAAAGTCGACCCTCCTCAACGCGCTCACCGGAACTCGTCCCGCCGACGCCGGCACGGTGTCGTACGAGGGTCGCAACCTTTACGCGGAGTACGACGATCTGCGCAGCCGGCTGGGCATCGTCCCGCAGGATGACATCTTGCACGTCCAGCTCACGGTCCGTCAGGCGCTCATGTACTCGGCCGAGTTGCGTTTCCCTCCTGAGGTCTCCAAGGGGGAACGACAGCGACGTGTCGACGAGGTCATGGCCGAGCTCGGCCTCACCCAGAGGTCCGACGTTCGCATCTCCAAACTGTCCGGTGGACAGCGCAAGCGGGTGAGCGTGGCATTGGAATTGCTGACCAAGCCCTCCTTGTTGTTCCTCGACGAACCCACCTCAGGCCTCGACCCCGGGTTCGAGCGCAGCGTGATGCAATTGCTTCGCGACCTGGCCGACGGCGGGCGTACCGTCGTGGTGGTCACGCACTCGGTCGCAAGCCTTCACCTGACCGATGCGGTGCTCGTGATGGCACCCGGAGGCCGTCCCGCGTTCTTCGGCCCAGCCTACGCGGCACCAGCCTTCTTCGGCCAACAGGACTTTCAAGGCATCTTCCAACTGCTCGCCGACGAAGGTGGGGAGGACTGGGCCTCGAAATTCGCCGGCAGCCCCGAGCGCGCTCGCTTTCTTCCCTCACTCGACACGGCGGCCGAGCCCGCCGAAGCCGACGTCGTCGCGCCGCCTGGCCCGCCCCGGGCGCGCAGCTCCTTCCGGCAGTTCGCCACGCTCACCCGCCGCTACCTCAGCCTGCTGAGAAGTGACCGCGTCGCCCTGCTCATCCTCCTTGGCCAAGCAGTCGTTGCCGGTCTGCTCCAGTTCGTCGTACTCCCTCGCGGTGAGCTTGCCCCGCCCACCCATGGATCCCTTCGCATCTTCTCGAGTGCGGCGGCCGTGCTCCTCAATCCGATTCAGATCGTCACCGCGCTCGGCCTGGCGAACGGCGTGACGGTCCTGGTTCGCGAGCGCGAGGTGTTCCGACGAGAGCGGGCCGTGGGTCTGTCGATTCCGGCCTACCTGCTGTCCAAGGTCGTCGTGTTGTCGGTCATTGCCGTGGTTCAGGCGGCCATCTTGGTGGCGTTCACGACATTCCACGAAGGCGGCCCCACTGGGGCCTTGGCGCTTGGCCGTCCATTCATCGAACTGACCGCCGTGCTCGCCCTGACAGGCATCGCCGCGATCGCCCTGGGCTTGATCGTGTCTTCGCTCGCCTCGACAGAGAACATGGCGATGACGATCATGCCCATTGTTCTGGTGGTCGAGAATGTGCTGAGCATGGGTGGCCTGAGCCCCGACTCGTTGGCCAAGCCGGTTCTGAACCAGGCCCAGTACGTCGCCAGCGCGCAGTGGGGTTTCGCGGCTGCCGCCGCGACAGCCGACCTCAACCGACTGGAGGGCCTCAGTTCGGTCCTGAAGGACCTCAAGGTCGTGAACACATCGACCGTCGAGAACCTGGCCACCCATCCGATCAAGATCGAAGGAGAGCGCCGTTACCGTCACCTTCGGGCCATCTGGTGGGAGGACATGGGCGCGCTCCTGGCGATAGCCGTGACGGCACTGTTGGCCACCGGGCTCGGACTCACGCGCCTCGATCCCGCCCTCGTTCGCTGACAACTGAGTCTCCGCGTGGCAGATGGACCGACGTTGGGGTCCGCCTTGGGCCTTCGGAGGAGGGTAACAGCCACGGCGTCCTGTGGCACCCGGGCGGCCGCGGCGACGCTGGATGCGGGAGACGGCGCGCGACATCGCTGGCCCGCCGGGATACCGATCCGTCCTCTTCGACCACGGAGGCTACGGCCGTAGCGACGATCTGGACGACAAGTGTGTGACGTCCACCTGCTGTGGGCTCAAGGAGATCAGGACCTCTTGGTACAGCCCTCGACGAGCCGCTCAGCGCGGCGCTCGAGGAGCTTGCTGCCGTGGCGGCGGGCCACCTCGAGGGCCTCGGAGCCGAGCAGGCGGGCCTTGTCGTCATCCCCCGGGGCGCTCCGGGTGAGCAGCATGTCTCCCCAATCGAGCCGGTTCCGGGCCGCCCAGAGGGGGGCACCGATCCGATCGTTCGTGGCCGTGCCCTCGGCGAGGTGCCGTTCGGCGAGCGCGAGGTCGCCCATCGCCTTGGCGAGCAGGCCGACGTAGCGGTGGCACGACCCGACGTCGAACTGACCTCCGGTCGCGATGTGACCGGCGAACCGCCCGACCTTGTCGAAGAGGACCCGTGCGGCCTTGTCGTCGCCGAGGTAGGCACAGACCTCGCTGTACATGCAGAGCGCCAAGAGCCACCCTCCGCTGTTGTACTTGAACGCCGCGAATTGGTCCTTGGCATCGAGCTCGAACAGCGACGCAGCAGCTTCGGGGCGACCCAGTTCGATGTACATCACCGCCAGGTTGGCGCGCACGATCGCCATGTCGGGATTGGCCTTCTGCATGCCGACGAGGAGCTCGATCACCTCGTCGAGGCGGCCCTGCTCGCGCCGTGCACTCAGGAGGACGCTTCCGTAGAGCGTCAGGGTGTCGGGCTGCCCGGACGCCGTGCCGATGGCCAGGATCTCCTCGGCGAGGGCTTCCGCTTCCCCGAGGCGGCCCGCCGTCAGCGCGCGTGCCCCGAGCAGCGTGGCCGTGAAGTAGCGGAGGGCAGGGTCGTTGATCTCCTCCGAGAGGCTGCGCGCCACGGCGAGCTCACGCTCCATCTCTTCGGCGTCGCCGGCCTCGGTGAGCGAGAGCACCCGGTCGAACGCGGCCTGCCAGCGCAGAGACGGATCGCCGAGCTCCAGAGCCATGGCACTCATCTCGGAAGTGATCGCCAGCCGCTCCTGGAGTCGGTCGGGCACGAGCATCGACGTATGGCAGAGGTGCAACACCCTGGCGAGGCTGGCCCGGTCACCGACCCGGCGCGCCATCTCCATCGCCTCGTCCACGCGCGGCCGGTAATCGGCATCGTCGAGCTCGAGGCTCACCTCGGCGACGCTGAGCGCCAGGAGCTCTGCCCGCTCGGCGGAGTCACCCGGAAGGAGTGCCTCCAGGGCGGCTGACAACACGTCGAGGCGTTCGGTGTCCACCTCGAACACCGTGCTCACCTGGCCACGGCTGTTCGCCAGCGCCGCACGGACCAGTTGGTCCGTGAAGCCGTGTTCGCCGGCCAGCCTGGCTGCCTGCAGGAGGGTCTCCCGGAAGCCGGCATCTCCCGCTTGACGCTGGGCACGTCCCAGCCCGATGGCGAGCTCGATGCGGTTGTGCACGTCGGGCTGTGGTTGCTGGTTCAACAACTCGAGTGCTCGGCGGTACCAACGGATGGCGTCGTCAGGGGCAAGCAGGCTCATGGCGCCGTCGGCGGCCATTTGCGCGTAGTGGACGGCCTTGGATGTGTCGACCGGGCGCGTGGCCTGCGACCAGTGGTGCGCCAACTCTTCCATCCGGTTGGCGCCCGCAGACTCGAGCGCCTCGGCGATGTGAAGGTGAACGCGCTGGCGCCGAACCAGGGACAGGTCCTCGTAGAGCGCGTGCTCGACGAGGGCATGGGTGAAGGAGTAGCGCCCGGGTGATCCAGGCACTTCGACAACGATGCCGGAGTCGACGGCGCCTTCGAGCAAGTCGACCAACTGCTCGGTGTCCGTCCCGGCGATCTCGGTCAAGATGTCGAGGTCGAAGTCACGGCCGATCACCGCTCCCAGCCCGAGGACCCTTTCGGTCTGCTCGCCGAGGCGACGGACGCGCTGGCTGACCACCTCCCGCACGCTCTGCGGTATGCCGAGCTCACCGGGACTCGACACGATCGCCCAGCGACCGTCGTCACGCTGGTAGGCGAGGCCGGACTCCGCCAGGTGGCGCAGGATCTCCATCACGAAGAAGGGGTTGCCGTCCGTCTCCCGGCCGAGCGCCTGGGCGAGCCCCACGCCATCGGCGTCGAGCTCTTGCCCGGTCAGGGTCTCGAGCATGCCGACGAGCTCGTCGGTTCCCAACCCCGCGAGGGCGACGCGTTCCACGCTGGGCTCGCGCCGCAGGTCGGCCAGGATGCCCGCTAGGGGGTGGGTCGCGGAGAGGTCGGTGTCCCGATACGTGCCGACGACGAGCACCCTGGCCCGCGGGGCGGAACTGGTCATGTGCTTGAGGAGCAGCAGGGTCGACTTGTCGGCCCAGTGCAGGTCGTCGAGCACGAGGACGACGCCGGTCTCGTCGGCCGCCGCTGTCAGCAGGCCGATCGCCGCGCCGAAGAGCAGATAGCGCTCGGTGTCGGGGTCGCTCTGCGTCGGGGGAGGAAGGGCGGTCACCTTCGCCTTGAGTTGCGGGACGAGCCGGCTGAGCTCGCCCCCGTGGATTCCGGCGTGCGCCGCCAGCAGTGGCGCGGGGGCATAGGTCACGAGGTGGGTCAGCGACTCGCTCCAGGGCTGGTACGCAAAGCCCAGCTCCTCTTCGCATCGGCCGTACAAGACGATGAGCCCGCTTTGGTGACAGGCGCGGGCGAGTTCGGTGGCCAGGCGCGTCTTTCCTATGCCCGCCTCTCCCGAGATGAGCGCAACCCGCAGCCGGCCCTCGTCGACTTCCTTCAGGAGCGTGCGAAGCCGATCCAGGTGTTCGGCGCGTCCGAAGAAGCCCACGTCAGGCTCGTAATCGAGCCTGGCCGGCAAGGGGATGAAGACCGGCTCTGCCGGAGTCGCCGCGGTCGTGGTGGGAACCATCTCCGCCGCCGGGACGAGAAGGTGGACGTGCTCGGGGCGTTCGAGGTCCCGCAGCTCGCGCAACCCGAGGTCGACGAGGCCGCTGCCCGGCGGGAGGTGGTCGCCGATGAGGTTGGCGGTGGTCTCACTCAGCAGGACCTGTCCCGCCTCGGCGACGCCTCGCAAACGGGCGGCGCGGTTCACAGTGCGCCCGTAGTAGTCGCCATCGCGCTCGATCGCCTCGCCGGAGTGGAGGGCGATCCGGGTGGTGATCCGGCAACCGTCCGGCCACGGGGCGGCGTTGAGGGAGTCGCACAACGCCAGCGCCGCCTTGGCGGCGTCGGTGGCGCGTTGAAACACGCTGAACGTCGAATCGCCCTCTCCCCGGGCCTTGAGCAGCACCCCGCCAGCGTGCTCTACGGCGCTCCTGACCATGTCATCGTGCACGCCGAGCGCCTCCGGCATGATCCGCGGTTGGGTCTCCCACAGGCGGGTCGAGCCGACCACATCGGTCAGCAGGAAGGTGACCGTCCCCGACGGCAGATCACGCCGCGCCATGGCTGAACCCTGCATCCGACCCTCGGTCGGCCTTGAGCGACCCGTCATCTCGAGCCGACGCCGACTTCGCGGTGAGCTTAGGCTCGCGCCGCGAGGGGACGCCGAGTGACGAGCGACGACGATCCCGTTTCGTGGGCAAGGAGGGTGCGCCGTGTCGACTCAGTCCGTGTGCATCGTGGGAGGCGGCCCCGCTGGAATCGGCCTCTTGTGGGCGCTCGCGCAGGACGCGGGCCTCCGAGACGCGCTGGCGGTCACCGTCGTCCACGACCAGAGCGTGCTCGGAGGGCACTGTTCGACCTACACGGTGACCAATCCCAACACGGGGGCCGACGTCGCCGTCGACATCGGCGTCCAGTGCATCTCACCGCTGGTGAACCCGAACGTCTCCGCCGTGCTGCAGAGCGGCGCCTTCCCCGAACTGGCCCCTGTCGTCGACGCTCCACCACTCACCCTGTCGTGCGCGTTCCCGGCGCGTGACGGATTGCCGATGTACTGGGGGAACTTCCCGGAGTACCAGCAGGGCCCACTGTTCCAGCTGTGGAACGAAAGCGGGATCGCCGGCGATTGCGCGCAGTTCCAGACGGTCATCGCGATCTCCCCTGTGGTCGGTTACCTCACCCAGACCCTGCAGTACTACCTCGACAACCACGCAAGCAGCCCCTTCCCGTACGAGAACATGGCTGATTTCGTCACCTACTTCGTCGACCCGATCATGAACATCATCAACGGCTACGGCGCGCCGAACCTCGCCCAGATCACCTTCGGCGACGTGCTGCCCATCTTCGGCCGGATCCCGGGCTTCGACGGTCCGCTCGGGAGCTGGTCGGTCCCGGGGGTGGGCTGGCAGCGCTTCGAGAAGGGGGCGTCGTCGTGGGTCCAGGCGCTGTACGACGTCGCCGTCGGCCTGTTCGATACGCCGGTCGTGCTCCACACGGCGAAGGCCACCGCGGTCTGGCTCGACCCCACCGACGAATCCGGTCAGGTCTACGTGGCGACCGCGGATGACCCGGCCGGTACGGCGTACGACAAGGTCGTGCTGGCAGTGGACATGTGGACCTGCGCCGACCTGCTCTCCTGTCCTCAGAACCAGGGGTACTGGGACAACTTGTATTCGGTTCCCCTGGACAAGGCCACGGCGTGGTCGATGCTCCAGGCCGGCACGTGCTACATCCATGCCGACCAGAGCGTGATCGCGCCCGACCTCCTGCCTCTGTCGCAAGAGGTCGCCCAGTTCAACGCGGTGAACGCCACGCAACAATCCCCCTTCGACATCGACACGGCGTACACGACGTACCTCGTCGAGAACGTCCGAGGAGGAGATCCGTCCGCCAAGGGCCTCTACGTCACGATGTACGGCCCCGAGCAGGGCACGGTGGTGCCGAGCAACCCGCTGGTGACAGAGACCTTCACCCACGGCATGTGGCTGCCGACCTACATGCTCGATTCCAAGAAGGCCATGCATGCCGTGCAGGGCTCCGGATGGCTGTCCGGCATCTCGAACGCGGGCACCAACCTCTACTTCAGCGGCAACAACCTGTCGTTCGATTCAGTCGAAGGCGGGTTCATCTCGGGGTTGGTGATCGCCAACTACGCCTTCGGTGCGCCCTATCCGGTGCCCCCGTCTCTGCTCACCGCGCCCGCCTTCGCCATGTTCCTCTACATCTACCTCGACGTGATGTTCCCGGTCAGCGACACGCTGAAGCAGGCGGCCATCAGGGAGCTCGGTGCCCGTATTCCTCCCCGGTGACGTCCTGGCGTGACCTCCCCGGAGGACGGGGCGATTTCGGCCACGATGTGGCCGTGGGAGGAGGAGGGAGGACTGTCGTGGTCCGGTCGCGTCCCCGCGCCGGTCGGGGCCGGCCTTCGCCGGGACACGGCGTGCGACCGGAGCGGGCGCCGTTTCTCGACGGCGTGCGCGCGCTGGCCGTGCTGGCGGTCATGGCGTACCACTCCGGGGTCCCGGGGCTCGCGACCGGCGGGTACCTGGGCGTGGACGCGTTCTTCGTCCTGTCGGGGCTCCTCATCACGCACCTTCTGTTAGGGGAGGCGAGCACCGAGGGAAGGATCGGGCTCCTCAGGTTCTGGGCGGCTCGCGCCCGCCGGCTGTTCCCCGGCCTCGTCCTGATGCTGGTCGTCGTCGACGTCTACGTGGCCGCCGTCGCCCACCCCGGGCAGTACCCGGGCTTCCGGGGCGACGCCTTCAGTGTCCTCGGATACGTCTCCAACTGGCATTTCATCAGCGTCGGGTCCAACTACTTCGCGTCGAGCGCGAGTCCCTCGCTGTTGACCCACACCTGGAGCCTCGCCATCGAAGAGCAGTTCTATGTGGTGTGGCCGCTCGTGGTGGTGCTCCTCGTCCGCCGGCGGGCGCCCGACGCCCGGGGCGGCGCGAACGCCGTCCTGCGGGTGAGCATCCTCGGGGCCCTGGCGTCCGCGGCGGTGATGGCGCTGCGCTTCGCGGCGGGTGCCGCCCCCTCGGCGCTCTACTACGGCACCGCCACGCACGCTCAGTGCATCCTCGTCGGGGCTGTCCTGGCGGCCGGCCTCCACCGTTTCGGGCACGGACGCTTGCTCACGGAGCCGCGCCATGCCGCGCCGTCGGCGATGCGTCGGGCCCGATCCGATCTGCTCACACTCGGCTTCGCTGCGGGCATCGCGTGGATGGCGACCCACCTGAGAAGCGACGGCGGCTTCGCCTACGAGGGAGGGTTCCTGTGCTTTGCGTGCCTGGTGGCCGCGTTGCTCTTGGTCCTCGTCCTCGCCCCTGAAGCGCGGGGCGCCCGCTTCCTGTCCGCCCGTCCCCTCGTGTACCTGGGCACGATCTCCTACGGGATGTACCTCTGGTACTTCCCCCTCTTCGCGATCATCACCCGATCCCGCACGGGGCTCACCGGCGGGGCGCTGTTGGCGGTGCGCGCCGCAGCCGTCGTGTCGGCTGCGTCCGCGAGCTTCTTTCTCGTCGAGCGCCCCATCCGTGTCGGGGGGTTGTTCCGGGCCTGGCCGGCGCGGCACCGGTCGGCGCTGCGCCCGGCCGCCTGGTCGGCGTTGGCGATGCTCGGTGTCGTGGCGCTCGTCGCCGCCGATGCCTCGGACGTCGTGCCCGGGGTGCCGCAGGCAACGACGATGTCGGCGACGTCCTTGAACGCCTCGCCACGTGCGGGACTGCGCGTCCTCGTCGCCGGGGACTCGACTGCCTTGACACTGGGACTGGCGCTGATCACGACAGCGGCGCCGACGCAGATGGTGGTCGCCGACGACGCCACCTTGGGCTGCGGCGTCGCCATCAGCTCGCAGGTGCGTGAGCACGGCCAGGTGTCGAACGCTCCGGCGCCGTGCAACACCGCCACTCGATCCCAGGCCCAATGGCCGGCGAATCTGCAACGAGCCGTCCGGTCATTCCGGCCCGATGTGGTCCTCATCACGGCGGGCAGGACCGAGGTCCTCGACCGGCGAGCGTCGCCGGACGGCACGTGGCAGAACATCACCGAGCCCGCGGGTGCCCGTGACGTCGTGCGCCGGCTCGAGCTCGCCATCCGGATCGGTTCCGGGGCGGGCGCTTCGGTCCTGGTCACCACCGCACCATGCTTCGCGTCGGGCGAGCAACCGTCGGGGGTGCCATGGCCTGAAGACGACGCCGCCCGGGTGGCCGCCTACAACCGATTGGCCCGGGCCGCTGTCCGCGACTCCGGTCGTTCGGCGCTCTTCGACCTGGGAGCCACCGTGTGCCCGGACGGTGCGTTCCACCAGAGCATCCACGGCATCACGGTGCGTGCCCCCGACGGCATCCACTACCCGTTCTTCGCGGTGTTCGACCCGGGCGTGGCGGCGCCCGACACGCTCGCCCAGACCCGAGCCTTCGGGCGGTGGATCACGAGTCGCCTTCTGCCGGCGTTGTGGACGGTCCGGTCCGCTTCGGTGAACGGGGCTCCTCGGGCCTCGCTCACGGCTGCCGGAACGAGCGCCGTCCGCGCGCCCCCATCGGGACAGGCGCGTCGCGGCGCGGCCTCGGCGCGTTGACCGCCCCGAAACGCGTGTGGAAACCTCACGCCATGGCGCGGCTCGAAGGGAAGGTCGTCGTCGTGGCGGGCGGGTCGGGGGGCATCGGGACGGCCACCTGCGAGCGCCTCGCAGCCGAGGGAGCCTGCGTCGTGGCCGGTGACCTCGATGGCGATGGGGCGCGTGCCGTCGCCGAACGCATCGTTGCCAACGGCGGACGCGCGGTGGGAATGCACACCGACATCACCGACGAAGCGTCGGTGCGGGCATTGGTCGATTTGGCGGTGTCGGAGTTCGGCGGCGTGGACGGACTGCACGCCAATGCTGCTGACCTCTCGGCTGAGACGCTCGCCGCCGACAGTGACATCGTCTCCATGGAGATGCGCACCTTCGATCATGTCCTTGCGGTCGACCTGCGGGGCCATGTGCTATGCACGCGCGCCGTCGTCCCCGCGTTGCTCGAGCGTGGTGGGGGGGCCCTCGTGTACACGACGTCGGACGCGGCGTTCGCCGGCGAGCCGCAACGCCCGGGTTACGCCATCGCCAAAGCGGGCCTCTGCGCCCTGGTCCGCCACGTTGCGTCGAAATGGGGGAGGGACAGGGTGCGGGCGAATGCCGTCGCTCCCGGTGTCGTGCTCACGCGCAGCTTCTCCGACTCGGGGGCCGAACAGACCCTCGGACGTCTCCTGTCGCGCGCCCGCAGCTGGCGCCTCGGCGATCCCGCCGACATCGCGGCGATGGTCGCCCACCTGGTGTCCGACGACGGTCAATGGATCAACGGGCAGGTGCTGAGCGTGAACGGCGGCATGATTCTCCGCTGATCGACGCGCTTCTCGCCGGGCGTCGCCGGGCGCCTTGTCAGCCGGCCATCACCCCTCGACGGTGAAGAGCCGCCACGTCCCGGGCACTCCTTTGAGTTCGTGCTCGCCGCGGTCCGTGAAGTGCAGACCGGATCCCACGGCCAGATCGGCCACCGTACGCGACACGAGGACCTCACCCGGCCCGGCCACGCTCACCACCCGGGCCCCGATGTGCACGGCGATGCCGGCGATGTCATCGCCGGAGAGCACGATCTCCCCGGTGTGCAGCCCTGACCGGATGTCGATGTTCGCCGCCTGCAGCGTTCTCGTCAGTTCGAGCGCGCACCGGACTCCACGCGCCGGGCTGTCGAAGGTGGCGAGCAGTCCGTCACCGGTGGACTTGATCATCCGGCCCCCGTAGCGGGCGATCTCGCGGGTCGCCAGCCCGTTGTGCTTGTCGAGCTCGGCGCGCCACTGGCGGTCGCCCAGCTGAGCGGCTCTGACCGTCGACCCCACGATGTCGGTGAACAGCACGGTCGCCAACACGGCCTCGGTCGCCATGCGGTCGAGCGCGTTCTTGGCGGCGGCGACCAGCTGTCCCGCACCGATCCGGGTGGCGACCTCCAGCGCGGCGTGGACCTCCTCCATGGCGTCCGCGCTACGCCCTGCCCGGACGTCGACGTCGGCTCGCCCCAGGCGTGCCTCCACGACGCGGGCGGGACAGGGCAAGGACTCATAGTTCATGACAGCCTCGTCGAACGCCCGCCGCGACAGGTCGAGATCGCCACGGGCGGCGAGGAGGAGCGCGTGGCAGAGCGAGCTGGCCGCGCGGTTCTGCCGCGACGGGTCGCGCTCGGTGAGGCTGGCGGTCGCCTCCGTCCACCGTTCCAGCTCGGCCACCATCTTCTGATCGGCCAGGGCGAACGCCAGATCCGGGGAGAACATCCAGTGGCTCCCTGTCCCCGCGCTGGTCACCGTGGCCTCGAAGGCCCTCCAGAAGAGCGCCTGCGCTGCTTCGATTCCGTCGTCCCGGAGCGATCGGCGGGCCTGCGCCGCCAGGGCAGGCACCGATCGTTGCGACTCCCCGGTGCTCTTCGCGGCGTCCCACAGCGCGTCGGCGAGCTCTGATGACGTGTCGTCCCCCCGCCGCTCGGCGACCTCGTACAAGGCGGTCAGGGCCACGATGCGCGTGGGGATCGAGGTGGTGCTCGCCAGCGGTCGGGCGAGGTCCTCGGCCTCCGGGTACTCGCCCGTGAGGGACCGGAGCCACGCCTCCCCGGCGGCGACGTACTGGTCGCTCGGCGCCACCCGGGTCGACAGCTCCCGGGCCCGTGCCAGCGCGTCGCGCGACGTGGCGAATTCCCCGTGCCAGATCGAGATGTAACCCGCGTTCGTCAGCACGTTCAGCTCGCGCAGGGGATCCTTGGCCCGCCGTGCGGCCACGATCGCCTCCTCGAGGGCCTCGCGGAAACCGGGCCCGGCGCCGACGATCATCCGGGTCCCGTGCAGCGCCGACAGTGCGGACCAGTTCTGGGAGGCCCGGGCCACCGTGAGGCCACGCTCGACGAGCGTCTCTGCCTCCTCTGATTCGCCTGCGAAGTGGAGCAGCCGGCTGAGGCGAGCCAGCACGATCGCCTCCTCGTCAGGAAACCTCTCCTGGACGAGGGCCAGCGCCTCGCGCAACTGGACGATTGCCCCCGCGGTGTCGCCTGTTCTCCAGCTCGCCGCCTGCAAGAGCATGATCGCCCGTGCCTGGGCCACGGGGTCGTCCGCAACGCGGGCGATGTCGCGGGCTTCGGTCGCGAACGCCACCGCCATCGGTGTGGGGTCGTATCGCACGTCTTGATCGATGGCCTCGATGAGGATCTCCAAACGGCGGGGGTCGTCGCGCGCGAGCAGGTGCAGGGCGCGGTCGTAGAGGCGGTCGCCTTCGTCGAACGCATACCGGGACATGGCGACGTGCGCGGCGCGACGCGAGAATTCCAGCGCCTCCTCAACGTCACCCGCTTGGGAGAAGTGGTCTGCGAGTGCGCCTGCCACGGCGTCGAGATCCTCGGCGTGGGTGCGGACGATCGCCCGCGCCAGGTGTTCGTGCGCTCGCCGACGATCCGGTCCGACGAGCTCGTCCGCCAGCGCCTCGCGGGTGAGCGCGTGACGAAACGCGTACCGGATGAGCGGGCCGCTTCTCTGCTCGACGAGCAGTTGCGTCTCCAACCCACGGCCTACGGCCTCGTCGAGCTCGACGGCGCCGATGCCCGAGGCATCAGCCAGCACGGCGAGGTCGAGGCGCTCCCCGGCGAGCGCCGCCAGCTTGAGGACGAGGAGCGTGTCGGGATCGAGGGCTTTCACGCGCGCCAGCAACGTGTCGCGCACGGTGAGCGGCATCGCGATGTCGGCCAACGCCCGGCGCTCCCACTCCCCCCGCGCCCGGTAGACATCCCCGCGGTCGACGAGAACCTTGCACAGCTCTTCGACGAAGAACGGATTGCCCGCCGTACGACCGAACACCGCGTCGACGAACTCGTCGCCGACCTCGGTGCCGTCGAAGATGGCGCTCAGCATCGCCCGAAGGTCTTCGCGCCCGAGGGGGGAGAGACGGACCTCGGTCACGAGGCGTGCCCGCCCCAACTCGGCGAGCACATCGCTGAGCGGGTGGCGCCGGTGCACCTCGTCGGGTCGGTACGTCCCGAGCACGAGCACCGGCAGGTCGGTCCCCTCGCGCGCCAGGTACGTCAACAGCTTGAGCGTGTCGACATCGGCCCAGTGCAGGTCCTCGATCACCAACACGGCGCCGGACGGCCGGGCGACCCGATACAGGAGCTGCCAGACCGCCGCGAAGAGGTCCTCGGCCGAAGGCGCCGTCGTCCCGGGCGGGACGAGCCGGCTCACCTCGGGCAGCAGGACGGCCGACAGCTCGGCCGCGCCCGAGAAGAGGTCGCGGATGCTTTGGTCGTCGAGGGTACGGATCTGGCGGCGGACCGCGGTCACGAACGCGCCGTAGGGGGCGGCGCGTTCGGGTGTGCACTGACCCACGAGGGCCCGCAGACCCAACTGCCGGGCGCGCTCGCGAGCCTCGGTCGCCAGTCGTGACTTCCCGAGGCCGGCTTCGCCCGCCACCAGCACGAGTCGGCCCGCGCCCGTGTCGACGAGCTCCGTCAGGCGGTCGGCAAGCGCACCGGTCTCCGACGCTCGGCCGACGTGGACCGGGCAGAGCGCCGTCTGGGTGGTCATCCCCGTCGCCTCAGGTCCTCAGCCGATCCCACGCTCCGTCGCCCGGATCCGCCCGAAGTCTACGAGTCACCGCGCGCCTCGCCCGAGCGTGCGCTCGGTCGCAGGCTGCCGTTCTACCTGGGGATGGTCGCCACGGGGACGCCCCCGGCCGCCGCCGAACGGTAGGCGGCATCCACCAGCCGGTGAGCCACGAGGGCTTCGTCGAACCCGGGATCGCATGGACGACCCTGGGCGACGGCGTCCAAGAAGGCACGGTCGGCGTCTGCGTAGGAGCGGATGGCGAGCCCGACGTCGTCGCGCGCCAGTGGCAGTTCTTCCACCCACGCCGGTGACCGGCACGCACGCGTCTCGATGTCATCGGTGGTCTGCACGTACAGGGGGCCCTGGAAGTCGTTGTCCAGCCACGCCAGCCCGCGTTCGCAGAACACTTCGACGCGGCGCGTCGAGGGGCGGCTCAGGATGTCGTGCCACACGCTGGTGAGCGAACCGGTGGCGCCCGACTCGAACACGAGCGAGACCGCCGCCACGTCCTCGATGCCCTCGTGGCCCGAGAAGTACGACGTGCGAGCGGCCACCTCGACCACCTCGCCGAGGCAGAAGCGCAGGATGTCGAGATCGTGGATCGAGTGCTCGATCAGGCACCCGCCGCCCGCGACGGCCACGTCGGCGCGCCATGTCGAGCTGTAGAGGCCCTGCACGGGCAGGTACTGGTCGTCTCTGAAGACTGCTGTCATGGGCCTGCCGAGCTCACCCGATGCCACGAGGTCGCGCAGCGCGCGGAACACCGGGGCCGCCCGCAGCACCAACCCGACCTGGGCGGGCACGCCCCGCTCGGCGACAAAGGCCGCGAGCGACTCCGCCGCGGCGAGGTCCGGCGCCAACGGCTTCTCGCAGAAGACGGCACGTCCCGCGTCGACGGCAGCCTCGACACCAACGCGGTGCGCGGCTGTCGGGGTGCACACCCACACGACGTCGCACCGTTGGGCCACCGCTGATGCACTCGTCACGACGGAGGCGCCGTTCATCTCCGCGAACGCCGAGGCCCGTCGCTCGTCCGCGTCATAGACCGCCGTCAGGGTGGCATCGACGACGCCGGCCTGGATCATGGACTGCAGGCCGATGGCATGAGCCCACGCGATGATGCCGCCGCCGATGAAGCCGATGCTCACCATGGGCAGGGAAACTACGTTGCTGCAATGGACCGCGCCGAGTTGCTGGCGTACGGCGATGCCAACCTGGCCGCCACCCTTCGCCACTACGCCCGCACGACGCCCGGCGCGCACCTCGAGGACGACGGGCGCCTCCTCCTCGTCTCGACGTCGACGGCCTGGCCCGGCCCGTACCACAACGGGGCGTTCCGCCTCGACCACGCCGTCGACCCCTCTGAGGTCCTCCTGCGAGCCGAGGGCTTCTTCTCCGGACGGTGCCCGGCGTTTTGCCTCTGGGTCGCCGGGCACGCCGACGGCGATCTCGAGCAGGCCGCGCGCGAGCGCGGGTACGCGTCGATCTCGGAGGCGGGCGTCCCCCGGATGGCTCTCGACCGGCCGCTCGCACCCGGCGCCGACGAGGCGTCGGACGGCATCGCCCTGGCCGAGGTGGTGGACGACGCGGGGAGGCGCGACTACCTGGCCGTGACCATCGAGGCCTACGCAGGCTCCTTCCTGCCCGCCGATGCCGCCGCCGCGCAGCTGGCGTCGCTCGACGCAGTGCACGCCCCGGGCGTCCGCGCCGTGGTGGCCTACGACGGCGCCCAGCCGCTCGCCGCGGCGATGACGGTGATGAGCGAACGCGTGGCCGGCATCCAGCTCGTCGGCACGGTCCCCGCGGCTCGCCGGCGCGGCCTGGGTGAGCGCTGCACACGATGGGCGGTGGCGGCGGCCTTCGAGCTCGGCGCCGAGGCCGTCGTCCTCGAAGCCTCCGAGGACGGCGACCCCCTCTACCGGCGCATGGGCTTCACCGAGGTGTCGCGCTACCGCTTCTGCCTGGGGCCGCCCCGGATCATGGCGGCGCAGCCGTCCTGACGGCCGTCCAGTCCCCAGACCGCACGACCCGCTACGGCCAAGCGACGGCCCGTCAGGCGTGGCGCGGCACGGCGTCCGGGCCCCCCGTTTCGCCGGTCGGCGAGTCGGCGGACAACTGCTCGTCGTCGGCCGCCTGCGGGTCCGAATGCCGTCCGGGGGCCGAGCCCCATAACTCCCGCCCGCTCCCCGGGTAGCCGAAGTAATAGCCCTGGGCGAGCTCACAGCCCATCGCCTGCAGCGAGCTCGCCTGGGCGGGTGTCTCCACGCCTTCGCCCACGATCGACAACCCCAGGGCGTGACCCAACCGGATGAGGCCATCCACGATGGCCGTGCCCCGCCGGTCGTTCACGACGTCGAGCGACGACACGAACCTCCGGTCGATCTTGATGCCGGTGATGGGCAGTTCCTGGAGCCATGCGAGGTTCGAGTACCCGGCGCCGAAGTCATCGAGGTTGAGCGACACCCCGAGCTCGCGCAGCGCCCGCAGCACCTTGACGGTCCCGCCCACGTCGCGCAGGTCGCGCTCGACGATCTCGAGGCCGACGAGCGCGGGGCTCAGGTCGTGCCCGTCGAGGAGCTCCGCCACGAGGTCTCCGAAGTGGGGGTTGGCCACCTGGTGGGGTGAGACGTTGACCCAGAGTCGGAAACGCTCGGGGACGACGTGCTCGTCCCGCCAACGGGCGAGGTCCGACAGCGCCTGCTCCAGCGCCCAGCGGCCGATGGGGACGATCAGCCCCGACTCCTCGGCCACGTTGAGGAACGTCGCCGGCAGGAGGGTGCCGTGCCCTTTGCGGTACCAGCGCAGCAGCGCCTCCGCCCCGACGAGCGCTCCCGACGACAGGTCCACGAGGGGCTGGTACACGACCGCGAGGTCACCGCTCTGCATCCCCGCCCGCAGCCCGTGTTCCACCTCGTAGCGCTCGAGCACGCGGTCGCGCATGGCGTCGTCGAACAGCTCCCACCCGGCGCGGCCCTCCTCCTTCGCCCGGTACATGGCGGTGTCGGCGTTGCGCAGCAGCGTCTCGGGGCTCTCGGCGCGCGGTCCTGGTCCGGTGAGCGCGATGCCCACGCTCGCCGTCAGGCGGTGCTCGACCCCCTCGACCTCGGCGGGCAAGGAGAGCTCGTCGAGGAGGTGCTCGGCGACCCGGCACGCCGCGGCCGACGTCTTCAAGTCGGGGCAGACGACGACGAACTCGTCACCCCCAAAGCGCGCCACGGTGTCCGACTGCCGACGTGCATCGGCCAGGCGGTCAGCCATAAGCTTGAGGAGTTGGTCGCCGACGTGGTGGCCGAAGAGGTCGTTCACGACCTTGAACCCGTCGAGGTCCACGAACAAGACGCCCACGAGCAGCCCGGTCCGCCGACACGAGGCAATGGCCTGGCTCAGACGGTCGTCGAGCAGCGCCCGGTTGGGCAGGCCGGTGAGCGGGTCGTACAGCGCCTGATAGGCGTTCAACCGCTGCAGCCGCTCCACCAGGTTCTTGTTCTCCGCCACCAACCCGCGCCGGGCGAGCGCGTTGCGGACCGTCTGCATGAAGGTCTGGGACGCCACCGGCTTGATGAGGTACGCGTCGAGCTGGCCGACCGCGGCGACGGCGCTGTCCAGCGACGCGTAGCCCGTCAACAACAGCACGGGCGTCTCCGGGTCGCGCGCCTTGACCTGCCGGGCCAGTTCGATCCCGCTGCCGTCGGGCAGTCGGTAGTCGCACACCACGACGGCGGGCTCGTGGGCGGCGTGGAGCTCGAGGGCCTCGTCGCTGCGCCGCGCGCCGATGGCGCGCACACCCCCCGTGGCGAGCACGTCGATCAGGCTCTGCCGGAGCTCGTCGTCGTCGTCGACGACGAGAACGACCGTCCCCGGGTCCTGCGGCAGCCCGCTATCCACGAGGAGGCCTCGACGACACCTCGCGCCAGGAGCACGCCAGGCCGTCGGGCGATGCGCGCCGCGCCCCGTGCGTCATCCGGCCACCCCCCTACCCCCGTCGCCGCATGGCGGCTGCTCCCGGTCGAGTGTGTCCCACGAACAGCGCGAAGTCAACCGCTCTACGCCCACAACCGGGCTAGCACCCGGTGGGCGCCTCAGCCCACATTGTCGAGGCGGGTCGCCGTGTCGGCGACGGCCTGACCTGCGGCGCCCGCCGGCGTCACGTCCGCCTCGCCGGCGGGCGACATCCCGGTGGTGTCGCGCAAGCGGATCTCGCGCAGGCGCGCCGCGAAGACGACCGTCAACGCGGCAAACGGCACGGCGACCCAGTAGACGGTGTGCACGGCGTGCACGAGCGACTCGGTCACCGCACGCCGCACGGAGACCGGCAAGCGGTGCAAAGCGGTCGGCGTGATGTTCAGCCCGGACGACGTGGCGTGGATGCGGCGTGCGTAGCTGGCGGGCAACAGGCGCGGGAGCCACAGGTTGAACCGGTTGACGAAGATGGCCCCGAACAGGGCGGTGCCGAAGACCGCTCCCAGGGAGCGGAAGAACAGCAGCGACGACGTCGCGGTGCCGAGATCGCGAAAGGCCACGGCGTTCTGGGTGGCGAGGACGGTGTTCTGCATCACCAGCCCCATGCCTCCGCCCAGTGTGGCCAGGAACACCCCCAACCGCACGTTCGACGTGCCGGCGTTGACCGTCGTGAGGAGCCACATCCCGAGCGCGGTGAGCGTGGTCCCCATCAACGGGAAGATCTTGTAGCGCCCGGTCCGGGTGACGAGCTGGCCGGACGCGATCGACATCACGAGCATCCCGCCCATGAAGGGCAGTAGGAGCAACCCGGAGTCGGTGGGCGAGATGCCCTGCGCCAGCTGCAGGTAGAACGGCACGAACACGATGGCGCCGAACATCGCCATGGCTTGGAGGAATTGCATGCCGATGGCGACGGTGAAGATGTCGGACCGGAACAGCCTCGGGGGGAGCAGGGGCTCGGGAACGCGCCGCTCCCAGGCGACGAGGCCGCCGATGAGAACGACACCGGCGGCGATCAGGCCGATGATCACGCCCGAGCGCCAGGGGTACTGCGACCCACCCCACTCGGTGACGAGCAACAGCGCGCTGACCCCCGCCACCAGCAGGGCGGCACCGGTGTAGTCGATGCGGTGCTCGACGCGTCGGAAGGGGAGCCGCAGCACCACGGACGTCACGACGAGGGCCACCGCGCCGATCGGCAGGTTGATGTAGAAGACCCAGCGCCAGCTCAGGTGCTCGGCGATGAAACCGCCCGCGAGCGGCCCTGCCGCGCTGGCGAACGCGAACACGGCACCGAAGTAGCCCTGGTAGCGGCCGCGCTGGCGCGGCGACACGACGTCGCCCACGATCGCCATGGCGAGGGCGATGAGCCCACCGGCCCCGAGGCCCTGCACGGCGCGGAACGCGATCAGCTCGTTCATGTTGTGCGCGAGCCCCGACAGCGCCGAGCCGACCAGGAAGACGACGATGGCGAACTGGAACACGCCCTTGCGCCCGTGGAGGTCGGAGAACTTGCCGTAGAGCGGCGTCGTCACCGTGGCCGCCAGCAGATAGGCGGCCACCACCCACGCCAGGTGGCTCGCCCCGTGCAGGCTGGCCACGATGGTGGGCAGCGCCGTCGCGACGATCGTCTGGTCGAGCGCGGCGAGCAGCATGCCCAGCATGAGCCCGCTGAAGACGATGAGGATCTGGCGGTGACTGAGCTGCGGGTCGGCCGCGGGCGCGGCGCTCTTGGTGGACGCGGTCATCGCGCCTCGCCGAGGTCGTTCGCCAGTTTGGACAGCGCCGACGCGATCGCCACGCGATCGCCTTCGGACCAGCCGACGAGCGCATCCGCGAGGACGTCACGGCGCGCGTCGCGGACAGCTTCCAGCACCGAGCGGCCCCGAGGGGAAAGGCCCACGAGACACGCCCGCCCGTCCAGGGGGTCGGGCCGGCGCGTGACCAGCCCCGCGTCGACGAGGTGACGCACCTGACGCGACACGGTCGACAGGTCGAGGTCGAGCAAGCCCGCCAGGTCCGACAGCCGGACCTGACCGGACGACTCGTCGAGGCGCACCAGGGCCCAGTAACCGGAGCGGTCGATCTGCTCGCCCTTGCGGAGCGCGTGCGGGGGGACGCCCAGCCGGAGGATGGCGCGCGCCACCCGGGTCAGCGCGTGCTCGAGCATGTCGACCGCGGCCTCTTCCAGAGACGGTTCCACCTTCGCCATGTCAGCCTTCGGGTCGTTGTGCAGGCTCGCTCGGGGCGCCAGTCCCGGAGAACAGAGCATCTGCTTGGTACAAACAAGTATCTGGCTCGAAGCGAACGCCCGCAAAGCCCCTGGTCCATGCCGGACTCGGGACGCGTGGCTCGCCGACGGTGCACGGCGCGGCCCGAGGCGAGGACGCCCCGGGGCAGCCAGAAAGACAGCAGCGTGCCTCCCCATCGGGGGCGCACGAGCGATCCTCCACCCAGGACCACCACCGCGCCGCGGACGCCGATGCGCGCGTGTCGACGAGGCGGCCGACCACGACGACGGCGACGACCGTCGCCCCGGAGCGCTCGACCGATGCCACGGCGCTTCGGGCCCGGGCACCGGTGACCCAGCTGTCGTCGAACACGAGGACCCGCCGGCCCGCCACGTCCTGTGCGGGACGAAACGCATCGTGCGGTTCGAGATGGCGAGGAGCCGCCAGTCCCGTCACGAGGTGACTCCGTATCAAGGTCTCCTCCCCCACCACCGCGGCGAGGACTCGCTCCATCGGATGTCGCCAACCGGTCTGGAACGGTTCGGCCCGGCTCGTTCGAACCGACGACGGCACGGTCATCACCACGTCCCAGGGCCGCCCTGCGGCACGGACCACGCAGCCGGCATGCGACATGAGGAAGCCGTCCACGAGCTGCCGCACCCTGGCCGCGAAGTGCCGGCGCGCGGCCGCCACGGGAGCGTCTTTGTAGCCCCGCAGCACGGCGTGGAGCGCGTCGCCGTTTCGGCACACCCGGATCGGGACCACCACCGGCCGCGTCGGCGGCGGGGGCACGAGGCGGGCGCTCACCAGCCGGCAGCACCAGCAGTCGGCGCGCCCGTCGCGCGCTGGCCCGTGACAGGTGGCACACACCCCGGGTCCCGGACCGGGCGTCGGCAGACCGAGAGCCGTACTCCCGCCCGTTCTGATCACGGTGTGGCCCTGGCTGATCACGGTGTGGTCCTGGCGTCATGAGCGCGGCCACGACCGACGTGCCGGTCCGCTAGGCGCTCCCGACTCTGGGGCCATGCCGCCGGTCTCCGGCGATGTCCCGACATCCGCGTCGAGCGCGGGGAACGTCAGTCAGGCGAGGCGTCGCGGTGCAGGAGGAAGGTTCCCGTCGCCCGGCTCACAAGACGGCCGTCCCCGTCGCGCACCGTGCCTTCGCCGTAGGCGACCTGCCGCGCCATGCGGACCACCTCGCCGCGCAGCCGCAGGGTGTCGCCTTGCTTCGCGGGCCGCATGGTCTCCGTCTTCATCTCGAGCGTGCCCCGGGTGCGGTCGCGCCCCGCGAGGGCTGCATTGATGGCGAAGTTCATCGACGCGTCGAGCACCAGTGAGTGGATGCCGGCCTGGACGATGCCGTGGGGGTTGCATGCCAGGGCGGTCGGGGTCCACGTGGCCTCCACCCACCCGAGGTCCTCGCCGTCCACGCCGTAGTCGGTGAAGCTGGCGCCCACCTGCCCGATGACCTGCATCCCGCCGTCGCCGAGCCACCGGTCCATGTCCTTCACCCGCCGGGCCACGAACCGAAACGTAGCGCCGGGGTGGCCCGCCTCTGACGAATTCCCTGGTCACGGCGGCACCTTGCCGCCGGTTGACCGCTACGCTCGAGGCGGACGAAACTCTTGACCGAGCGGTCAGCTTTGGTCGGCCGCTCCCATCGTCGGCTCGACCGGCGCGCACCTGAGAGGGGTGCGACCGGTCGCCCAGGAAGGAGCGCCCCATGACCAGCGCCGTGATCGTCGACGCGGTACGCACCCCCGGCGGCCGCCGCAACGGCAAGTTGCGCGGCTGGCACGCGGTCGACCTGGCCGCCGAGCCTCTGAAGGCCCTCGTCGAGCGCAACGACCTCGACCCTGGCGTGGTCGACGACGTCATCATGGGCTGCGTCATGCAGGTCGGCGAGCAGGCGCTCAACATCGGGCGCAACGCCGTGCTCGCGGCCGGGTACCCCGAATCGGTGCCGGCCACCACCATCGACCGTCAGTGCGGCTCGTCGCAGCAGGCGATCCACTTCGCCGCCCAGGGCGTCATGGCGGGCGCGTACGACGTCGTCATCGCCGCAGGTGTGGAGCACATGACCCACACCCCGATGGGCTCATCGGTCGTCCGTGATCTCGGCTTCCCGTTCGGGCCCACGCTGATGGGCCGCTACGCCGAACGCGGTGGGCTCGTGTCCCAGGGCATCTCCGCGGAGATGATCGCCGACAAGTGGGCCATCTCCCGCGAGGACCTCGACACCTTCGGGGCTCGGAGCCAGCAGTTGGCGGCGCAGGCGACCGCCGAGGGGCGCTTCGACAAGGAGATCGTCCCGCTCAAGGTGAGAGACGACGAAGGTGCGCAGACCGACGAGCTGTTCTCGGCCGACGAAGGCGTCCGTCCGGACACCACGGCGGAGGTGCTCGCCAACCTGAAGCCGGCGTTCAAGCCGGACGGCAAGATCACCGCGGGTAACTCTTCCCAGATCACCGACGGTGCCGCGGCGGTGCTCATCATGAGCGAGGAGAAGGCGAGCGCCCTGGGCCTCACGCCGCGGGCCCGCTTCCATGCGTTCGCGCTCGCCGGTGTGGACCCGGTGACGATGCTCACCGGTCCCATCCCGGCAACTGCGGCCGTGCTCGAAAAGGCCAAGATGGCCATCGAGGACATCGACCTGGTGGAGATCAACGAGGCCTTCGCCTCGGTCGTGCTCGCCTGGGAGAAGGAGCTTCACCCGGACATGGCCCGTGTCAACGTCAACGGCGGGGCCATCGCCCTCGGGCACCCGCTCGGATGCTCCGGTGCCAAGCTCATGGCCACCCTCGTCAACGAGCTCGAGCGCAGCGGTGGCCGCTGGGGCCTCGAGACGATGTGCGAAGGCGGCGGCATGGCGAACGCCACCATCATCGAGCGCCTGGGCTGAACACGGGGCCGGGCGCGACGGCCCGGCCGTCAGCGGTACTGGGTGGCGACCACGAACCCGCCGGCGATCATGGCGATCCCGCCGATCAGGTACCAGTTGCTCGGGGATGCCGGGAGCACCCCGGAGTAGTTGAGCATGATCATGAGCGCGCCCAGGATGAGCAACGCCAGGATGGCGGGGCCCATCCATTTGGGGCTGACCTTGACGCTCCGGGGGACCGGCGGGGTGTAACGACCGCTCGTGCTGGTGGGGCGCGACACCGCACGCCCGGTGGCGCGCCCGGGCGACCTGCCCTTGCGCGACGCGCTGCCCGGTCCCGACCTGGTCGACGGCATGCGAGCCGAGGTTAGCGAAACAGGGTCGTCGTCGTCACCGGTACATTGGGGCGGCGTGGGGGCGCGCATCGTGGTCGTCGACAACTACGACTCCTTTACCTACAACCTGGTGCAGGAGCTGGGCGAGCTGGGTGCGGAGCCCGTCGTCTTCCGCAACGATGCCGTCGATGTCTCCGGCATCCGTGACGCCGGTCCCGACGCCGTCGTCATCTCACCCGGCCCGGGACGCCCCGAAGGGGCGGGCATCAGCATCGACGTCGTCCGGGAGCTCGCCGGCGAGCTGCCCATCCTCGGGGTGTGCCTGGGCCACCAGTGCATCGCCCAGGCATTCGGAGGCCGCATCGTGGCCGCGCCGACGCTGATGCACGGCAAGACGTCGGACGTCTACCACGACGGCGCCGGCGTCCTCGAGGGTCTCCCCAGCCCCTTCGAAGCGACCCGCTACCACTCCCTCGTGGTCGAGCGCGACGGACTGCCCGAGGTGCTCGAGGTCACCGCGGCGACCTCCGACGGCGTGGTCATGGGTCTGCGCCACCGCGACCTCGGCGTCGAGGGTGTGCAGTTCCACCCTGAATCGGTGCTCACCTCGCTCGGCCCGCGCTTGCTCGCCAACTTCATGGCTGCGGCCGCCCGCCGAACGAGCCCAGACGGGACGCGGGCCTGAAAGAGACCGGCGTTCGGACCATCATCGTACGTCAGGGGATCTTGATCGTCGTCGTGGTGGTGGTGCTCGAGCTGCAGTTGGGATAGCTCGCCACCGTGATGTCGACGGTTTCGCCTGGGGACGCGGTCTTCCCCCCTGTCGGGTTCTGCGCCTGCACGATGCCGTCCTGGCTTTGCTGCGACGTCGCCTGGCAGATGACCACGGGGTTGAGATTGGCGCTCTGCAGCGTCGACACCGCCTGCGCCTGGGTGTCGCCGATGACGTCGGGGACCGTGACCGACGAAGGCCCGGTCGACACCACCAGGCTCACCGATGCGTGGTTGGGCGCCTGCGAGCCCGCGGGCGGATTGGTGCTCACCACGTCGCCGCTCGGAATGCTGTTCGAGGCCTGATTGGTGATCGTGCCGCAGGAGAAACCGGCCTGGCCGAGGACGTTGCACGCGGTGGCGGTGGATTCCCCGGCCACGTCGGGGATCGTCGTGGTCTGGGGAGGTGGCTGGGCGGTCACGAGGTTCACCGTGCTCCCCGGTGGGACCGACTGTCCCCCCTTCGGGTTCTGGTCGCACACGATGTTCTGCTGGGTGCAGGTGGCGTTGAACTGGGTGTTCTCCTTGAGGCCCAAGGA
Organism: Acidimicrobiales bacterium; assembly: GCA_035294855.1. GTDB lineage: Bacteria > Actinomycetota > Acidimicrobiia > Acidimicrobiales > UBA8190 > DATGKD01. The sequence goes on along the minus strand of DATGKD010000089.1, from coordinate 6,405 downwards.
CTGCAGCTGGCTCGTGGCCGCGGTGACGGACTGGTTGATGAGCGACGGCACGTTCACCGGCGCCGCCTGAGCGCCCGTGACGATCGTGACCTTCTGGCCCTTGGTCACCGTCGAGCCGGCGGGCGGGATGGTGCGTACCACCTGGGTTACCGGCGTCGTCGACGCGTTGGAGTCGACCAGCGTCTTCGTCTTGAGACCCTCGGATTGCAACCGATGTTGCGCCTGGCTCACGGACTGGTTCGTGACATCGGGCATCGTGAACGAGTTGGACCCTCCGAGGTGCCACCACCCGAGTGACTGGCCGAGGAAGATGAGCACCACCGCCAAAGCGACCAAGAGCAGCGCCAGCAACGCCGCGTAGAGGCCGGTCCTGCTGGGCTCGGGCTCCTCGTTGTGCTCGTCGACGACGGCGGGGATCGCTGCCGTCTGACCGGTGGGTGCGCCGATCGCTTGGGTCGTCCCCGCGGTCGGCGGTCCGAGGTCGGCCCCCAGGGCAGCGACGGCGCGGCCCTCGCGGAAGCGCAGCAGGTCGATGCGCAGCTCGTCGCCGGTGCTGTACCGATGGTCAGGAGACTTCGCCATGCACTTGAGGATGATCGCCTCGAGATCGGGGGGAACGGCGGGGTTGATCTCGCGTGGCGCCGGCGCGTGGTCGCGGACGTGCTTGGACGCCACCGCGACCGGCGTGTCACCCATGAAGGGAGGCCGTCCGGTCACCATCTCGAAGAGGACGACGCCGAGGGAGTAGATGTCACTGCGGGCGTCGACGCCCATGCCTTCGGCCTGCTCGGGTGAGAAGTACGTGGCGGTCCCCATGACGGCGCCGGTCTGGGTCAGACTCTCCTCGGTGTTGAGTGCCCGGGCGATGCCGAAGTCGGTCACCTTGATGGTGCCCTCCTCGGTGATCAGCACGTTGCCGGGCTTGACGTCGCGGTGCACCACCCCGTGGCGGTGCGCGTACGACAGGGCACCCGCGACGTCCGCGGTGATCTCGGCGGCGCGGTCGGGGTGGAGGGGGCCGGCCGTGCGCAAGATCGACGACAACGGACGCCCGTCCACGAACTCCATGACGATGAAGTAGGTCCCCGCGTCCTCGCCCCAGTCGAAGACAGGGACGATGTTCGGGTGCGACAGGTTGGCCGCCGCCTGGGCCTCCCGGCGAAAGCGCTCGACGAACGACGGGTCCACGGACAGCTCCGGGAACAGGACCTTGAGTGCCACGGGCCGGTCGAGCAACTGGTCGTGGGCTCGGTACACCTCGGCCATGCCGCCTCGCGCCACGAGATGGGAAAGTTCGTAGCGACCGGACAACACGCGAGGGGTCTTGGTGGGCTCCATCTGCGTCAAAGCCTAGGTCTCCCCGAATCTCGGATATGGGCAGGAATCAAGCGGTTTCCTTCGCAATCGCCCCCGGCCATGCATCGCGGGCGCCGTTTCACGGCCCCGCCAACGCGGCCTGGATGACGGCTTTCATCACAGGTCCGGCGATCTGAGCGCCGGTCTCGTCGCGCGGTTGATGCGGCAACACGACCGCCACCGCGACCTTGGGAGCATCCGACGGTGCGAACGCGATCATCCAGTCGTCGGTTTGGCCGTTGCCGGCCGTGCCCGTCTGGGCCGTCCCGGTCTTGGCAGCCACGCGGTCCTGGAACGGGAAGCCCACGCCCGCTGCCGTGCCCCCCTGCACCACCCGCACCATGAGGTCACGCACGGCCGAGGCCGTTTGCGGCGAGGTGGCCCTGAGCCACGGCGCAGGCAGGTAGCGCTTCACGAGATTGTTCTCCTGGTCGCGGATCTCGTACATGACGTGGGGGGTCATGACGACCCCACCGTTGGCAATACCCGCAGCGACCATGGCCATCTGCAGCGGGGTGGCGATGGTGCAGTCCTGGCCGATCGACGAGAACGCCAGGAACACTTGGGCGGTCGGATCGCTACAGGTCTTGGGATTGAGGAACTGGGAGACCTCGCTGGGGCTCGCCGGCAGGTCGATGGGCGGTTGTTGGTTGAACCCGAAGCCGTCGGCCTCCGCGGTCATCGAGGCGGCGCCCACGCGCGTACCCAGGATGGCGTAGCCGGTGTCGCACGAGGGCGGCAGCATCTGCGCGATCGTGCCCCCACAGCCTCCGTCTCCGAAGTTGCAAAGGTTGGTCGTCTGGCCGGTGAAGTAGTGCGGCGGGATGCACGTGAAGTACGGCATCGAAGAGTTTACGAGGTTCGGCGAATGGTCGTACGTCGCCGCCGTCGTGAGCACCTTGAACGTGGACCCCGGCGGGAAGAAGTCTTGATAGGTGAGCGCGGTGAACGGGGCGAGGCCGTACTGATTCTTCGCCGTGGCCTGTGCGAACCCCGCGGTCTCCGTCTTGACGTCAACATTCCCGTCGTTGGTGAGCGCGGCCAAAGGATTCGGGTCGTACGACGGGTTCGAGTACATGCCCGTGATTGCCCCGGACGACGGATCGATCGCCACGACGGCACCGTCGCGGCCCCCGAGGGCCTGTTGCAGGGCGGTCTGCATCTTGACGGAGATCGTCAGTGTGACCGTGTCGGTCACGGTCGGGGTCGTGAGAAGATCGCGGAGGGTCTTGATCGGCCGATTGTGGGCCCTCAGGTACGACCCGTATGTGTATTCGACCCCGTAGGCGCTGTAGTAGGGGGAAAGCGTTCCCACGATGTCGCTGAACAGGCTGCCTGTCGGGTAGGACCGGGCGTACTTGTAGCAGAGCTTGCAGGGACGGGCGATCTTCGTCGACTTGGCGAGGACCGTTCCCTCCGAGCTCTGGATGACGCCGCGCGGCTGGTTGAAACGCACCGTGGCGATCGCCGGGTTGGCCGGGTTGTTCGCGTAACGACTGGCCTTCGCCACCTGCAGGTTGTTCAGCTGTAGGAAGAGCACGATAAAGCACACGGCGAGGCCCACGCCGAGCCAACCGATCCGGCGTGACACGTCAGGCCTCCCGCCCGGTGCGCGGAGCCGTTGCGGACGGGCGCGCGGCGGAGCTCGCTCCCGGATTGCTTGTCGGAGGACAAGTGAGCCCGGCCGGTGGTTGCGACAGGCTGCACAGCGCCAGTTGAAGGTTGGACACGTAGCTCTGCGCGGCCTTGAGGGACGGCTCTTGGACGCCCGCCTTCAAGTCGGGGATCTTGTAGGACGGCACCTCTTGTTCGGTCATCTGGGTGTGCTGGACGACGCGCGGTTCGATGCCCACGAAACCACCGGGGCGGCCCTGATAGATGACCACCTGGTTGTGCCGGAGGCCGACGAAGTACGAGCCGTCGACATACCAGTGGATGAGTGCGTACGCCCCGACCGCCAAAGCCGCGAACACGATGACAAAGAGCAACACTCTGAACGTGATGCGCCGCGGCCCGCGGACTCTCGGCGCACGGTCCGGGGCGCGCTCGGGGACGCGGGGCCGCGTCTGGGTGGCCGCCGCCGAACGCGGCGAGGGCGCGGCCACCACGCCGTTCCCGGCTGTCGCTTCGCGCCTCGACGATGCGGTGGCCGAGGCGTCGGCCGGCGCAGGAGCGATCGTGGCCACACCGGACCGCGTGGGCTCTCCCGGAGAGACCGACGTGGGCGCGCGGGACGTCCCGTCACTCGCCGCATGGACTGCCGCTCCCGCTGCGGCTCCGTCGCTTCCGGCAATTTCGTGCTCGCCTACCACCACGTCGAGCACGACAACGGTGATGTTGTCGCTCCCTCCGGCCTCGTTGGCCATCTCCACGAGCGTCTCGGCGGCTTCCTCGGGGTCCCGGGTCTCGGACAGGACTCTGGTGATCTCCTCGACCGGCACCTCGTTGGTGAGCCCGTCGGAGCACAGCAGGTAGCGGTCTCCCTCCTCGGGGACGACCTGCCACACGTCGACGTCGATGTCCGGCGAGATGCCGAGGGCCCGGGTCAGGATGTGCCGGTGGGGATGGACGGCCGCCTCGGCCTCCGACAATTCGCCTCGGGCGACCAGTTCCTCGGCGACCGAATGGTCGGTTGTCAGCTGGGAGAGCCCCGACTCGTGAAATCGGTACGCACGCGAGTCACCGACGTTGGCGAGCACCAGCCGGTCCCCGTCTCCGGTCGCCACCAGTGCGGCGGCGGTGAGCGTCGTGCCCATGCCGTGGAGATCGGGGTCGGCGCGTCCACGTGCGTAGACGGCTCGGTTCGCCTCCTGCACGGCGTCCACGAGCCCGTCGATCGACTGCCGCCGGGCGAACTCGTTCTGCAAGGCGTCGATGGCCGTGCGGGCGGCGACTTCGCCACCGGCATGCCCACCCATGCCGTCGGCCACGGCGAAGAGCGTGAGGCTCTCGAGCGCCAGGTCTTCGTTGACCGCTCGGACCCGGCCGACATCCGATGCCGATCCGGAGCGCAGTACCGTCAACGGCCCTCCCCGGCAGGAGCGTCGGACCCCGTGGGGCGGCGAACGGGGATGCCGTTCACCTCGACACCTCGAAGACGGTGCCCCCTACCTGGAGTAGATCGCCCTTGCCGAGCTTCATCGCCGAACCGACTCGTTCGGCGTTGACCCACGTGCCGTTGGTCGATCCCAGGTCCTCGACCCACAGCGTCCCGTTGCGCCGGTAGAGGCGGGCGTGGATGCTCGATGTGTACGCGTCGTCGACGCGCACGCCGCAGCCCGCGGCGCGGCCGAGGGTGACCTCGTCGGCCAGGTCGAAGGTCTGGCCCCGCCGTTCGGCCGGCTCCACCACCTTGAGTTGCAACCTGGAGCCCCGTTGGCGTCGGGGTGCGTCGGAACGGGCGATCTCGGCTGCCTCCAGGTCGGGTCCGGCGGAGCGCATCTTGGGAGGGCGGACCTCCACCCATACCGCCCGGATGACCCGGAAGAAGAACAGCCAGATCAGGGCGACGACCAGGATCTCGAGGGCCCTGAGCAGGTTCTGGTTATCAAGGGATGGGCTGGCCAGGATCACCGGTCCGTCCCGTCACGAGGTCTCGAATTGCATGGTCGTCGTGCCCACCGTGATCTCGTCCCCATCCTCCAGAACCCGCTCGCGCACGGCTACGCCGTTCACCCTGGTGCCGTTGGTGGACTGGAGGTCCGCCACGACCACGTCGCTGCCCCGCCGGCGAACCTCGGCGTGGCGGCGGCTCACGTTGGGGTCGCTCAGGACGACCGCGCACTCCGGTAGGCGACCGATGTCGATGGGCTCGGCACCGAGCACGATGCGGGACCCGTCCGAAAGGACGAGCGACGCCGCCGGCAGGCCCTCGGGACCCTCCTTTACCTCCGCGAGCACCTCATAGCGGCCCTTACGCATCCGGGGATCGCTCCGGATCTCGACCTCGACCGGGCCCACGAAGCCGTATCCCTCGCGCCGGGCATGATCGCGTGCGGCGTCTCCGAGCTCACGGGCGAGGACGTCGGCGAAGCTCTCGAACCGGTCGGCGTCCTGGGGCGACAGGTTGACCACGAATGCGTTGGGCGCGATGAGGCCCTTCACCCCGACGCGGCGGAGCAGGTCCATCTCCCGCGTCAGCCGTCGGCCGATCTCCACGGGCTGGATGCCGCCCCGCAACGCCTTCGAGAACGCGCCCTCGACCAGGCGTTCGAGGCGCTGCTCGAATTGTTGGAGTCCCATCGTGGCCGACCAGCCTACCGGTGCCCTGTCGAGCCTCGGGGTTGCCCTTTTGGTCGCCTCCGGCCACGCCTCTACCCACGTCGACCAGGCGTGATGCGCGCAGCACGCCGCGGGATCCCACGAAGGGACTTCCGAACGGTCGGGTAACGTGACCCCGCCGCGGGCGAGTGGCGGAATTGGCAGACGCGCAGGATTCAGGTTCCTGTGTCCGCAAGGACGTGGGGGTTCAAGTCCCCCCTCGCCCACCCTACCCTGGGCTCTCGACATAACTCCTCCGGTCGCGTCGACATAACCCTTGGTTGCGACTAGCCACCGGATTGAAGTCGCCCTACTTGTCCTTCCGAGTCGTCACAATGCCAGCTGAGATGCGGACGGTGTCACGACACGCGCGCGACCATGCGCTGAGCGCGGTGAGACGCGCCTGAACCCGGTGCCGCGGATGAACCGAGTTCTGGGCCAGCTCAGGCAGGGAGCGGTGGATCCGGATTCGAACCCGGCTCCACCCGCGGTACCTCCGGCAGCCAGGTGTCGAGTCCCGGGGTACGGCGACGCCGGGGCAACCGCCGGAGCACACCTGCCTCGAAAGCCGCCAACTCGCGCATGAACGTGGCGATCTTCTGCCACCAGAGCGGCAAGCGTTGGCTGAGCGGTTCTGGGATGAGGCGATCGACGCCGTGAGCCAAGCCATGACCGAGGGGGGGTTCCGTGAGCGTGGCTTCGGCCTTGCGATCGAAGCCGCCAAGGACGGAAGCGACCGTCGGAGAAGCAGGCGACTCAGTGCGGCGAGAAACGCCCGGTCGCACGGTG
>DATGKD010000088.1:0-19151 GCA_035294855.1 Acidimicrobiales bacterium | reverse complement strand
GTGCTCGTGTGCCCGAACGGCCGCGACCCCGACCCCGCCGGGCTGCTGCCGGCCGCGGACGCGCCGGTGGCGGCCTTCGTCGCCACGATGGGGTGGGCTCCCAACGTCGACGCCGCGTTGTGGTTCGGCCGGGAGGTCTGGCCGGAGGTGTGCCGGCGCGTCCCCGACGCCCGGTTGTTGCTGGTCGGGCGCGACCCGGCGCCTGCGGTCCGGGCCCTCGCGTCTGCGTCGATCGAGGTATCCGGTACCGTGGCTGACGTCCGCCCCTACCTCGCTCGGGCGCGTGTGTCCGTGGCGCCGCTCCGAGCCGGTGGAGGTACCCGCCTGAAGATCCTGGAGGCTCTGGACGTTGGGCGCCCCGTGGTCGCGACGCAGATCGCCGTGGACGGGCTCGAAGACCTGATCGGCAGGGGCGTGGTGGTCGCCGACGACGCCCGCTCCATGGCCGACGCCGTCGCCGACTTGCTCGCCGACCCCGCCCGGGCGATGGAGCTCGGGAGCCGCGGCCACGACGCGGTGACCACCGAGCACACCTGGGACGCCGCGCTCGCCCCGCTGCTCGAGGCGGTGACCCCGTGAGCAAGTTGCTCCTGCTGGTGGGCGCGGCCGCGGCGGCGACAATTCTTCTCTACCTCTTCTACCGCTGGGAGCGCGCCGGGCGCGAGCACTGGGTGGTGTTCCTGCTCCTCAGCCTGCTCGTCGCCGAGGCGAGCCTGTACGAGAACGGCAACACCATGCCGCGGGGCCTGTTCCACCCCGGGAGTGGGTCCTTTCAGTTCCGCCTGCCCGAGGTCCTCATCGCCCTGGCGCTCGTCGCTCGCCTCGTCGTGAAGGGCCGGCCGAAGTGGATCGGCGTGCCGGCGATGCTGTGGGCGGCGATGGCCGGCTGGATGGCGGTCGAGATGATCGAGGGCCTGGTCCGCCACAACAGCACGGTCAAGCTCCCGTACGAGGCCAAGGCGATCATCTACGTCATGGGCGGCTACGCCCTGGCGTCGGGCGTGCCCATCCGGCGGTTCCTCGACGGGCCCGGGTTCCAGCGCCTGCTGCGGTGGACGGCCATCCCCGCCACCGCGCTGGTGATCCTTGCTCTCGCCAAGAAGACCTACAACGTGCACCTGCCGCTCGTGCCGCTCAGCAACTTCGGCGAGCTGGGCACCGACGCCGCGACCATCTTCGTCGTCATCGGGATGATCGGGTTGCTCCTCGAGCTCGCCAAGGAGCACCGCCGCGCCGTCAACCTGCTCTGCCCCGTCCCGATGTTCATCAGCGCGTTCCTCGCCTACCAGCGGGCAGTCCTGCTCACCCTGGGAGCGTCGACGGTGGTGGTCATCCTCGCCTCGCTCGGCACGACGGCCCGCCGGCGCCTGCGCGTGCGGGGGGGAGAGGTCGCCGTGGCGGCTCTGGCGGTCATCGGCGTGGTGCTCGGCCTGGCGGTGGTGCCCGCCCTGACCGGCCAGAAGTCGATCACGTCCTCGCCGATCCTGGCCAAGATCACCAAGACCGTGAACAGCACCCTGGGGTCCCAGGCCAAATCGGAATCCGCCCAGGCCCGCCTGAACAAGTGGGGCGTCGCCTATGGAGACGCCAAGCTGAGCCCGATCCTCGGCCAGGGCCTCGGGTACACGTACAGTTATTTCGAGCCGGGGCCGAATCAATTTGTCATGACCGACCTGACCGAGAACCTCGGCCTCGACCTGTGGCTGCGAACCGGTCTCATCGGGCTGGCGCTCTTCCTGGTGGCGCTCGTCGTCTCGATCGCCAACGGGCTGACCGCCTGGCGCCTCCATCCCGACCGGATGGTGGCCGTTCTGGCGCTCGGTCTGGTGGCGGGCGTGATCGGCCTGTTCGCCAAGGGAATGGTGGAGTCGATCTTCGAGAACTACCGGCTGGCGACGGTGCTGGGACTGACGTTGGGGATGCTGCGTAGCGCGGTGACCTCTGGAGGTGGGAACCTGTTGAAGATGCGGACGCACTACGAGCCCGAGCGCGCCCTCGAGGGGGTCTGACGCCATGGAGATCCGACAGGTCATCCGCGACCTGAGGCGCAACTACGTGGTCGCCCTCTTGGTCTTCGCGCTCTGCATCGTCGCGGGCGGAGCAGGGGCGTTCCTGCCCGCCAAGCAGTACACGGCCACCGCGTTGATCCTCGCCCAGCCCTCCCCGGGGGCCGCCCAGACGACGAACGGTCCAGCCGACCTCGCCGTCATCGTGCCCCAGCTGGCGCTGCTGGCTGTGGACCCTTCGGTCGTGCGTCCGGCACGTGCGTCGCTGACGCCGCGTGAACGCGGCGCGAACCTTTCCATCGCCGCCAAAGCGGACCCCGCCACCGACACGGTCAGCATCACGGTATCGAGCGGGAGCCCGCGCGCGTCGGCTGACATGGCCAACGCGATCGCCAAGCAGCTCACGAACAGCCCGGCGCCCAACGCGCCCTACATCTTGCAGCAGCCTTCCCCGGCTGCGGTGCCGACCGCGCCGTCGAACCCGCGCCTGCCGATCCTGCTCGGCGCGGGCGGTTTCGGGGTGATCCTGGCCATCTTCTCTGCGGTGTGGTCGGCGGGCATCCGGCGCCGTCTCAGCCGGGTCACCGAAGTCAAAGAGCGCATCGGCGCCACCGTGCTCGGCGAGATCCCCCGCGTGGGCGTGAGCGGCCTCAAGCCGGCCGAGCTCTTCGTCCGCCACGGCGAGCCGCTCGCCATGGAGGCGTTCCAGGAGCTGCGCAGCAACCTGCTCATCAGCTTGCCCAGCGGGGCGTCCGCCACGATCGCGGTGACGTCGTGCGACCCTGGCGAGGGCAAGACTTCGGTGGCCACCAACATCGCCTGGGCCCTCGCCGCCCAGGACCGGCACGTCACCGCCATCGACTGCGACCTGCGCAAGCCGTCGCTGCACACCCAGATGGGCGTGCCCTTCGGCCCCGGCGTGACGAGCCGCCGAACCGAAGACGCCCTGGCGCACGCGTCGCGCACGCCCAACCCGTACCTCGACGTCATCCCCGCGGGCATCATCGACCGCCACCCGTCCGACATCGTGTCCGCGCACCTGCCGCTTCTGATCGACCAGCTGCGCGAGCGCCACGAGACGGTGGTCATCGACTGCCCGCCGCTCATCTCGGTGGCCGAGACCGTGCTCATCGCGGCGATGGTCGACCTCGTGATCGTGGTGGTGGACGCCCGCCGGTTCAACCCCGAGCGCCTGCAGCAGTCGCTGCTCCGCCTCGACACCACGAGCGTCAACGTGGGCGTCGTCCTGAACCGTGTCCGGTTCAACCGTCAACGGCGCGACGGCGCCTACGGGTACGGCCACTTCCGCCGCCCCGAGGCCCCTCCGCCGCCGGCCCCCACGGCCCTGCCCAGCCGCCGGCCGGCCCAACGCGACAACGGCCGGCGCGTGAGCGAGGAGCGCCCCGACTCGGCGCGGACGCAAGGCCCGAAGGTCCTGCGGCCGACGACCGAGGAGCCGAAGGCGGCACGCGGCGGCGAGGCACCGGAGACACGGGGGCGCTCGGGCTACTGGCAGCGGTGAGCCGCGCCCGTCCGGGTATCCAGGCCGCACCGTGACGAGCGCCGGGCGGGACCCCGCCCACCGGGAACCGTCCGAATCCGAGTTCCTGTGGATGGAGGCGTCGCCTCTCGTGGCGGGCTCGTACGCCGATCCCGTGTTGGGCATCGACGCGGAAGCGGCCGTGGAGGCGTGGGAGGAGCGTCAGGCTCATCCGAACGGTCCCGCGAGCCTGACGGTCACCGACGCACACGACGGGGGCGGTCCCATCCTCGACGTCGAGGACGCGGGCGGCCACGGCCCGGAAGGCCCCGACGGCCACTCGAGCGCGCTGCCCAAGCGCTTCGGGCGCAACGTCCTCATGAACTACGTCGCCCAGGCGGCGACCGCCGTCGCCGCGCTCGTCCTCACCCCGCTGCTGCTGCATCACCTGGGACCGCCGGTGTTCGGCGTGTGGGTCCTGGCGAGCAGCGTCGTCACCTATCTGCAGCTGTTCGGAGCGGCGTTCGCCGGGGCCACGACGCGGCTCGTGGCCGAGGACGCCGCCGTGCGGCCCGAGGCCGCCGTGCGCACGCTGAACACCACGTTCTTCGCGCTGGTCCCGCCCGGGGCGCTGGCACTGGTGGCCGGGGTGGGACTGGCGTTCTTCTTCCCGGACATCGTGCACGTCCACGCCGCCTTGGACACCAAGGTCGTCATCGCCGTGGCCGTGCTGGCGGTGGCCATGGCGGTGGGCCTGCCGCTCGACACCTTCGGCGGCGCGTTGTTGGGCCACCAACGCTTCGACCTGTTGTCGTTGTCCAACGCCCTGCTGGTCGTCGTCACCACGGCGGCGAGCGCCGCCGTCGTCCTGGGCGGCGGGGGCATCGTTCCGCTCGCCGTCGTCACGACGTTGGTCGCGTTGGCGATGCACGGCGTCCGCTACGCCATGCTCGTCCATATCGCACCGGGCACGCGCATACGGCGCAGCCTCATCGACCGCTCGCAGCTGCGGCGCGCCGTCAAGATGTCGGGATGGTTCTTCTCGTTGGCGGTCCTGACCGCCATGTACAACACGATCTGTGACGTGCTGATCGTGGGCATCGTGGCGGGGGCGCGCGCCGCCGCGGTGTACGCGGTGGGCTCGCGGCTGGCCAAGGCGGCCATGCAGGCGCTCGACTCGCTCGCCCAGGTGTTCTTCCCCCACGCGAGTCACACGGCCCGCAATGCCGAGCCCGGTGCGTTGGCGGCCATCGCCGTGGACGGCACTCGCGTGACGATGGTGGGTGGCACCCTGGCGGGGCTGGTGTTCATGTTCCTCGCCTCGCCGGGCATCCGGTTCTGGGTCGGCGGTGGCTACGAGCGCTCCGCCCACGTGCTCGTGGTGCTCGCCATCGCCCTCATCCTGGGATCGCCGTTCCGCACGCTGGGCAACATCATGACGGGTGCCGGCAACCTCCGAGCGCTCACGTTCGTGCGCGCCGGCGAGGTGCTCATCAACCTCGTGGTCTCGGTCGTCCTTGTCATCGTCATCGGGCCCGTCGGCGCGGCGGTGGGGACCCTCGCCGGCGTCGTGCTGTTCCGGCTCCCGGTGGGGATGGTGGTGGGGTGCCGCTCGGTGGGCATATCGGTGTGGGCCCTGGCGCGGCGCGCCCTCGTGCCGCACATCCTGCCGGCGGCGGTGTGCGCGGCGGTGCTCGCGGCTTTCACCAAGGTGGCCGAGGGCTCGCTCGGCGGCCTCGTGGCCTCCGGCCTCTGTGGCGCGGTCGCCTACCTCGCCGTGTACTTCGCGACCGGGGCGACGCCCGGCGACCGCGCCCGTTTGAAGGGATACCTCCGCTCGGCGCGCCGCCTGGGGGCGCGTCGCCAGCGCGACGACCTCCCGGTCGCGTGAGCTTCTCGCCCCCGTCCGGCGAAACCGCCAGCCCTCGGCTCGAAGCCGCGTTGCGGGCGGTCAAGCCGCCGGTGTCCTGGGTCGTGGGAGGGGCCATCCGTCGGCGGGGGACCGACGTCACGGCGCGCACCGGCGGGCGCTCGTGCCTGGTGCTCGCTCCTCACCCGGACGACGAGACGCTCGGATGCGGGGCGACCATCATGCGCAAGCTGGGCGCCGGCAGCGACGTCCACGTCCTGGTCGTGAGCGACGGTGCGACCTGGCCTCCGTGGAACGAGCCCGCTCAGAACGTCGCCATCCGCGACGGCGAGCTCCGACGGGCGTGCGCGGTCCTCGGCCTCGCGTCCGAAGCTCTGACGCACCTGTCGTTCCCCGAGACCGAACTCCATCGGGCCGAGGACGCGCTCACCGACGCCATGTCCGACGCGCTCGGTGCCCATGTGCCCGACGAGGTGCTCGCCACGTCGGAAGCGGACCCGCACAGCGACCACGCCGCACTGGGCCGCGCCGTCCGCCGGGCATGCGCGGGCCGGCCGCTGCGCCTGCTCTCCTACCCGGTATGGCAGTGGGAGCGGCCGCGTTCGTGGTTGCGGACGCTGCGCGCGTCGTCGAGTCCCGAGCTGGTGCGCACCGACGGTTACGTGGAACGCAAGCGCGCGGCCCTCGATGCGTACCAGTCGCAGATGGCCACCGGCGCGGGGCCGACGCGCACCGAAGGCCTCGAGCCGTGGTTCCTCCGCCGGTTCCTCGGCCCGAACGAGATGTTCTTCCCTGTCCCTCTTTGACCCGGTGGCACGCGCCACTGACCGCACCGGAGGCGGGGAGCTGACAGTTCGTCAGTGCTTCGCCGCGACCTCGTAGTAGAGGGCTTCGAACTCCTTCGCCATGCGCGCGGTCGTGAAGCGCTCGGCGACGGCGTGCGCCCGAGTGGCCATGGCTCGTCGGCCCTCGGTGTCGCCGAGCAGGTTCTTCAAGGCGCCGGCGAGCGCGTCCGGGTCCTGCGGCGGGACGAGAACCCCGGCGTGCCCGTCCACGATCATCTCGGGGATGCCCCCGACGGCCGAGGCCACGACGGGGATGCCCGCCTGCATCGCCTCCAGCAGGACGAGGGGGAATCCTTCGTAATGCGACGGCATGGCCAGGACGTCGAACGTCCAGTGTGAGGTCCACGGCGGGTCCACCCATCCTGCGAACCGGACGCGGTCCGCGACGCCGAGGGAGGCCGCGAGGGCCTCGAGCTCCCGGCGGTCGGGGCCGTCTCCCACGATGACCACGTCGCAGTCGGGGACGGCGCTGACGGCGCGCACCAGCGTGTCGATGCCCTTTTCGAACGACAGTCGACCCACGGCGCCGACGACGGGGCGTGCGGACTCACGTCGCGACGCGAGCGGCGGCGCCGGGGGCACGCCGTTGTAGATGACGCGCACCGCGCCGGCGGCCAGCCCGAGCAGGAGCTCCGTGGAGCGCGCCACGAACGCGGACACCGCCACGTAGGTGTCGACGCGCCGGGCCAGCGCGTGGATGAGAGCTCGCTGCAGGCGATCGGGGTGGGGCCAGACGGCGTGCACCATCGCCACGACGGGCGTCCGCGCGAGCAGACCGGCGAGGATGCCGTACTGGCCGCCCCACTGGTGGTCGAGGTTGGCGTGCAGCACGTCGGGACGCAGTCGGCGAACGAGGCGGAGGTGACGGACGATGGCTCGCAGGTCCGCCTTGTTGCGGACCGGCGGGAGGGTCTCCACGGTGATGCCGTCGCGGGCCGCGCCCACGCGCGCGACGACCTCGGGCGCCGTCCCCACCAGCGTGACGTCGATGGCGGGATCGAGGGAGCTCAACAGCATGGCGAGCGCTCCTGCCGAGCCGCCGTAGACAGGGGCGTCGATGTAGCAGAGGAGTCGCAGCGGACGGGCAGCACGCCCCGAGCCGGTGTCGGCGGAGCCCTGCGCGCACATGGCGATCGAATCTACCGGGCCGGCGCGCGCCGACCCTGGTCAGGGTGTCAGACCGGCGCGCCCACCCCGGTGGTGGCCCGGGCCCCCGACGCCGCGCGCCTCGATCTCTCCTCCGGGCCCAGCAAGTCGAGGACCTCGCGCCCCGCCAGTCGGAGCACGTCGTCATCGATGGGCACACCGCCGGCCCGCGCGGTGTGCTTCCCGTTGGGAGCGCCGCGCGCCCCGAGCTGCTCGAGCAGCTCGAATTCGCTGTCGCTGACGAGCATCGGGGGCCGGTCCCACATCTTGGCGAAAGGTCGGGTGACGCCGTCGCGTCCGGTGAGGGTGCCGACCCACTCGAGCCGACGCGACAACACCGCGACCGCGTCCGTCAGCGCCTCGATGCCCTGTGAAAGCCGTTCGGCCGTCGCCAGGCGTCGCTGCTCGGTGGAGGGATCTTCGCCCAAGGGGTCGCAGTCGAAGTCGTTGCACTTGAGATAGAGGTTCACGGTGCTCGCCGACTTCCGTCGCAAGTGCCAGACCGCGGAGCCGGGGAAGAGCACGACGTCGCCGGGCCGGTCGTAGATCTCCACGCCGGGGACGCCGTCCAGGATCACGTCGGGGCGGTCTTCGGGTGCGAGGCTCTCGCGCAGCTCGGCGGTGAGAAAGTGGTTGACCTCGCGGTGCACCTCTGGCCACAGCACGAGATGAGAGCCCTCGGGGACCTCGATCGACACCCCGATCGACACCTGGGATGCGAGCCGATCCTTGTGCGCCACGGGCGCAGGGTCGGCGTCTGGCGAGTAGCTCTTGATGTGCCGTTCGGCGAGCGTGAAGGACGCCGCCTCCACCCCGCACATGGTGCTCACCACGTCGCACAGCTCGGCGGACAGCTCGACTTCAGGAGGAGGGTCGTAGAGGTACTGGTCCTTGGCGCCCCGGATGCCCGTGCCGTGCAGCACCTCCTCGCTGCGGCGCCGGTGGACGTCGACGTACTCGCGCAGGTGGTCGAGGAACTCGGGGGTCACCCCGTCACGCACGTGCACCCAGCCGCACGACCGGTAGGTCTCGGCGTGCTCGGCGGGGTCGAGGGAGAAGAGTCTCATGGTGCGAAGGCTCCTGTTTGGGGTTCGTTCGGACCGTCGCAGCCGGACAGGTCGGCCCACTGCGCAGTGTGCCATACCCCCCGTGGCGTGGGACTCGACGGCACCGTCTCCGGATCACGTGGTCCGAGGGCTCACCCCGCGGCTTTGGCGGGTTGGGCGCTGCGGGGGCGCCAGAACTGCGGGATGTCACGCGGTCGGCGCGGCTCGGCCAGCAGGTAGCCCTGGTAGAGGTCGCAGCCGAGCTGACGGGCGACGTGGCGCTGCTGCCGGTTCTCCACACCTTCGGCCACGACCCGCAGCCCCAGGCCGTGGCCGAGCTCGGTGATGGCAGCCACGATGCGCTCGTCCTCGGCGTCGGTGCCGAGCCCCATGACGAACGAGCGGTCCACCTTGAGGTAGCTGACAGGCAGGCGCTTCAGCAGGCTGAGGGACGAGTAGCCGGTCCCGAAGTCGTCGATCGACAGCCGGACGCCGAACTCGCGCAGCTCGTTCAGCATCGTGTGGATGTGCCCGTCCTCGGAGACGAGGCCGGACTCGGTGATCTCCAGCATGAGCGCCCCGGCGGGGAGCCCGCTCTTGTCCAGGGCGTTGCGCAATGCGGGGAGCAGCTGCTGCCCGTCGAGCTGGCGGGGCGAGACGTTGACCGCCAGGAACGAGTCGGCCGCCTCCGGGTACATGGCCCGCCAGCGCGCCATCTGCGCGCAGCCTGCTTCGAGCACCCACTGACCGAGGGCCACGATGAGCTCCGACTCCTCGGCCAGCCGCACGAACCGGCCCGGAAGGAGCAGGCCCCGGCGGGGGTGTTCCCAGCGGACGAGAGCTTCGAGCCCGAGGACCCGTCCGTTGCTGAGCGAGGCGAGCGGTTGGTACTCGAGGCGCAGCTCCCCGTTGTCGACCGCGGCCCGCAGGTCGTGCTCCAGTTCGAGCCGGCTGCCCACTTCTTCGCGCAGCCCGGCGTCGAAGATCGCCACACGGCCGCGACCGCGCGTCTTGGCCTGGAGCATGGCCATGTCGGCGTCCTGGAGGACCTCGGCGGCGTCGTTCCCCACGTCGACCAGACGGACGAGCCCGATGCTGGGTGTCACCGCCAGGGTCCGGCCGGTCGAGAGGCGAACGGGCCGCGACAGCACGGTGCGCAGCTCCTCGGCGCGCTGCAGCGCGGAATCGGTGTCGTTCACGCCCGGCTCCAGGGCGGCGAACTCGTCGCCGTGCAGCCTGCTCAGGCTGATGGCGGTGGGCATCGACGACCGGAGGCGGTCGGCCATGGCCAGCAGAACCTCGTCGCCGACGGCGTGGCCCAGCGAGTCGTTCACGAGCTTGAAGCGGTCGAGGTCGAAGAAGAAGAGCACGAAGCCCTTCAGCTCGCTCGGGTGGGCGTCGTGGATGGCATCGTGCAGGGCGGCGAGGAACCCGCTGCGGTTGGCGAGTCCCGTGAGCGGGTCGTTGCGCGCCTCCCAGGCCAGGCGGTCGACGAGGCGCTTGCGGTCGGTGATGTCGGAGACCGAGCACACGACGGCGGCATTGTCGTCACTGCCGTCGCCGCCCTCGCTGCCGTTGCTGCCTGCGTCGCCTTCAGTGTCGCGCCCCCCGATGGGACGGGAGCTGACCGACAGCCACTGATCGTTGCCGGCGTCGTCGGTGACCCCGATCATGACGTTGGTGCTCGCCTCGGCGGCCGACAGGGCCCGCGCCAGCGGCAGCTCGTGCGGCGGGAACGGTGCACCGCCCTCGCGTTGCGCGGCACGCCCGCCGGTGAAGATGGCGTCCCCGCGTCCGTCGCGCAGACGACTGCCGAGGATGCGCACTGCGGAGTCGTTCTCGGCGACGACGGCGCCGTCGCGGTCGATCACGATGACACCCTCTTCGAGGGCGGCGACCGCCGCCGCGTGGCGGCGCTCGATGGCGGCGCGCGCTTGGGCCTGCTCCTCGGCCAGCTTGCGCTCCGAGATGTCGCGCATGATCGCCTGAAAGGCGGGCTTGCCGTTCCAAGAGGTGCGCGCGCTGGCGACCTCCACCGGCAGCGTGCCGCCGTCGCGCCGCAGCAACGTCGCCTCGAAGCCCTTCACCACATCGCCGGGGTCCTTCAGCTGCGCGAGCCGCGCGATGGTGGCCGCGAGGTCGCTCTGCGAGAGGAAGGCCGTGATGGGCCGGCCGAGCGCTTCACCGGGCGAAGAAAGGCCGACCATGCGCACCGCGGCGGGGTTCGTGTACACGACCAGCCCGTCCTGGTGGACGATGATCCCGTCGGGGGAGTGCTCGACGAGCAGCTGCAGGCGCTCGCCCACATCCGCGGTGATCCACGGCACGTCGTCCGGCTCGGAGACGTCCGCGATGATGCCGAGGAACCGCGACACCTGCGGGTCGGGCACCGACACTGCCCGCACGAGGACGCGGTGGGTCGAGCCGCCCGGTGCCTCGAACTCCTGGACGAGCTCGTAGTTCTCCCAGGCGATGCCGGCTTGGACCGTCTCGACCACGGGGGCGAGCACGGCGTCGCCCAGATCCTCGAGGCGGACCACCCTGCCGCCGGGGCCGGGGGGAACCCGATAGCGGCCTCCGTTGGGCTGGGACTTGAGCAGGCGGACGAAGGGAGCGTGCCAGGTGACCCCCGTGCCCGGCACCTCCAACTCCCAGACCACCACGTTGGTCAGGTCCGAGACGAGCGCCAGCTGCCGCCAGGCCTCGGGCAACTCGTCGAGGGCCCCGGGGCGGGCGAACGCGGGCGCGGTGCGAACGGGCCCGAGACGAGCTTCGGCCATGTGTTGCGTATCGGCGCTTGCGACCAGGACCTTGACCGTGCTCACCGAATGCGGCCACGGTCCTCGGCCGGCCACGGAACGCGCGTAGGGCGGCCGTCGTGTCGCTCGCCAGATGACGGTACGACCGACCGCCCGGACGACGGTTCCCGCGGTCTCCCGCCATCGGACCAGCGTGACGACCCACCGCGCCGCCCGACGGTGTGGCCATTCGGCCCGAACGCAAAGAAAAGGGCGTCAGGCCTGGGAAAACCCCCCGGCAGCTGCGACTCGTGAGAGCCGAACGCGCAGCGTGACCAATCCTCACACGATTCACAATTGCCCCTTTACGAACAGTCGATACCGCCCCTACCCTTTGGGCTTTCTCCCGGACTTCGAGCGAGGGAGCCAGGCGATGGCTGTGGGCGTGGGGGCCAACGGCCGGCGAGACCGGCCACCAGTTTCTTTATGCGGGATCGGCGCGGTCACCGGCTACGGCTGGGGCCACAAGCTGCTCACCGAAGGGTTGCTGTCGGGAGAGTCGGCCGTCCGGCCGACTCCGGGGTTCGCCCCGTATTTCGAGGACGACATCGCCTGGGTGGCGAGGGTCGAGGACGGGGGCGACCCCTTCGACGGTCCGAGCCGGTATGCGCGGGCTGTCCGGTTCGCGGCGAGGGAGGCGGTCCACAACGCCATCGACCGCGGGTGGCGCCCGGGCGGCGTGGTGGGCATCGTGCACGGGATCGTGCTCGGGGACGTGGACGGCTGGCGCAGCTTCCACCACCGCCAGGGCCTCGGTGTGTCCAAGCAGGAGTGGATGCGCCTCATGCCCTCCACCGTGCTGTCGGGGGTGGCCCAGGAGTTCGGCTTCCGGGGACCCAACATGAGCGTCACCGCCATGTGCGCGTCGGGTGTCGCCGGTCTGCTCACCGCCAAGTTGTGGATCAACGCGGGGATGGCCGACGACGTTCTCGTCCTCACCTCGGACCTGTCGCTCACCCCCGAGAACTGCGCCGCCTTCGCCAAGGTCGGTGTGCTGTTCGCCGACGGCTCGTCGCTCGACGTGTGCCGTCCCTTCCAAGAGGGGAGCAAAGGGTTCACCGCCGGCGAGGCCGCGGTGGGATTCGTGGTGTCGGGCCGGCGTGCGGGCGGCTACGCGCGCATCCACGGTGGGGCCATGTCGCACGACGGCTACCACGCCATCTCCATCGCGCCGGACCACGAGCAGGTGTTCCGGGCGTTCACCGCCGGCATCGACGACGCCGGCATCGACCCGCACGAGATCGCGTACCTGAACGCCCACGGACCGGGCACCCGACAGTGCGACACCGCCGAGGCCGCGGTCCTCGACCGGTTGTTCCCGGCCGCCCAAGGGATCTTCTCCATCAAGCCGCTTTCCGGGCACTGCCAGGGAGCGGCCAGCTCGGTGGAGCTCATCGCGTCGTTGTACGGATTCGAAAGGGGCGTCATCCCCGCGCCGCCGCGCGTGGCCCGCGGCCACCCCCGCTTGCTCGACGGCCCGACGGCGTGCGTGGAAGGGCCCGTGGTGAAGTCGTCGCTCGGCATGGGCGGCCACAACGCCGTCATGGTGCTCGAGGCCGACTCGCCCTGACCTCCCCGGCGCGCCGGCGGTTCGCCGCCGGCCTCGGGGGCCGGCTCCGTTGGTCGCCGTTAGGTCGAACCGGGAACGACCGGAGGCGCCCCGTCCGGGGTGAGGGCTTCCACGCCCGCAGGGTCGCCCCGGTACGTGGTGCCCGTGCCCACCACGAGCGCGTCGCCGACCGTCGTCACCCCCGACCAGCACGACGAGGGCAAGCCGATGTTGGCAAGGAGCCTTCCGGTGGCGGCGTCGCGCACCTCGACCGTCGAGGTGGCCAGGGCGGGGCCGTTGAACGTCATCCCGCCCGCCACGGTGGTGGGGGCGAAGGAGGCGGCCTTGTTCGCCTGCCACGCGATCGTCCCGGTGGTGGCGTCGAAGGCGTGCATCGACGGCTCCTGCATGGGCTCGTCGCGTGGGTTGGCGGCGTCGCACAGCACCTGACCCGATGCCTCGAAGCGGCCGAAGTCACCCAGCGAGGTGGCGCCGTAGACGCGCTGGCCGTCGTAGGACGCACTGGCGATGAAGCCCCCCGAGAACCCGCCGAACACCACGTTGGTGCTCCATCGGAGCGCGCCGGTGGCGGGATCGATCGAGTAGTACGTGCCGTCCTTGCTGCCCGCCCCCAGGAAGTCGGTGCGGCCGGCGGCGTCGACCCCGGCGTTGGGCGTGCCCCCGAAGTCGAGGTCGCACGCGTTGTCGGCGCGCGGCGGACGGAACGTCCACGCCAAGGTGCCATCGGCGACATGCAGCGCGAACACCGTCTCGGAGGTGGGCGGCGGGTTGGAGAAGTGGCAGTCCGCGGCGTCGAACACGACGAGGCCGAGGTCGGCGAGCAGCGTGCCCGAGGACCACACGCTGCCGCAGCCGTCGTTCAGGACCTGGCCATGCGCGTCGACGTCGGTCTGGTACTCCCACACCGGGTCGCCGGTGCTCAGGTCGGCGGCCACCGCGTAGCCGCGGTGGCCTTTCTGCCCGTCGACGTCGACGCCCACGATGACCTTGCCGCCCGTGACCACCGGGGACGAGAAGATGCGGGTGCCGTCCTGGTTGGGGTCCGGCGGCTTCTCCGGCAGGCCGGTGTAGTCGTGGCGCCAGTAGAGCTTGCCGCTGTGGGCGTCGAGCGCGTAGAGCGTGTAGCCCCCGCCGAAGATGACGAGGTCGGGCCGGTGGCCGCTCTTCGGCTCGTACCACGCGGACGACGTCACGAGGCCGCCGTCGGAGCTGATGTCGCGCGGCTTCTCCCCCGGGTACGGCGTCACGGCGTCCTGGCGGCTGAGCGCGTACTTCCAGTCGAGCTTTCCGGTGGCAAGGTCGATGGCGTAGAAGTTGTCGTCCCACGACCCCACGTACACGGTGCCGCCCACGACCGTGGGCGACGCCGTCACCGAGTCCCCCGTCGGGAAGTACCACGCCTTCTTCAGCTTCGTGACGGTCCGCTCGGTCAACGTGGTCCGCCCGTGGAAGCTGTGGAGCGCGTCGTGGCCGTAGCCCGTCCAGTCCCAGGGGCCCGGCGCATCGAAGTGCGCGCTCACCGGTGTGGTGGTGCTGCTGCACGCGGCGAGCAGCGACGCCGCGCCGAGCAGACCGGCGACGACCCTGCCCGCCCGGCGTACGCGCCGGATCGGGTGGCGGTGGATCACGTGCCGAAGCCGGCGGTGGCGGGCTTGTCGGTGCTGGGGCCGGTGGCCGGGGCGGCGTTCGACGCCGGCCCCGATGCGGGCGGGACGATCGGGCGACCCGTGGGGTACGGGCACGTCGTGTGGGCCGGGACGCACACGGTGACGCTGGTCGGGAAGTCGAAGCCGCCCGCCACCACGGTGGGCGTGCTGGCGTGGCCCCCGGAGAACGACACCGTCATCACGCGGCCGCCGTAGTCGGCGGGCCCGCACCCGATGAGCGGCTGTGCCCGGCAGGCGATGTGGATGTCCACGAAGTAGAGCGTCCCGTCGGGGGCGAACGCCATGCCGAACGGGTTGTAGGCCTTCGGGTCCACGCCGAGCTGCGACAGGGGCGTGCCTGGGATGGTGAGGTGCGAGTGCAGGAGGTGCCCGTCCTTGTCCACCCACACGATGGACGGGTTGCCGAAGTAGCTGCTGATGGCGAAGCAGTCGCACGTCGGGTCGTGGGCGATCCCGCCCGGGAGCGGTATGAGCCCGCCGCTGCCCTTGAAGAACGCCGACATGTGCAGCTGCGACCGGGGATAGACGCCGCCGGGACAGGCCGCCGCGCTCGTGGGCAGCGAGGCGTGGTCGACGCGGAGCACCGAGTCCGTGCCGGCTTCGGGCAAGAGCACGTCGCCGTTGTCGGCGAGCGTCATCATCCCCGGCTGGCTGAGCCCGCCGATGCCGTCGACATGGTGGGGTCCCACGCCCAGCTCGTTCGGTCCGTACACGATGCAGTACGTGGTGTAGGTGGGCGCGAACCACTCGACGAGGCGACCGTCGTCGGGCGGCGGGAAGGAGCCCTGTGCCGTGGCGATGTCCGCGGCGAGCAGGTTCGCCGAGCGGTCGAAGACGCAACCCGTGTAGGTGCTGTTGCTGTTGAAGTCGATGCCGCTCTTGGCCGGGGAGTCCTCGCCGATGCTCTGCCCGGGCATCTTGTAGGGCCCCGGCACGTACGGCATCTGGCCCGAGAACGCCCCGTTGGCGAGGTTGATCTCCTCGCCGATGGCAGGCTGCTTGTAGGGCTTCAACCCACCGGGGTTGTGCTGGTTGGGCTGGGTCGGGTCCACGCCGCCCACGAAGCGCCCGCTGCCGTCGGGGATGACGCACACCTGGCCGTTCAGGTCCCACGCGGGCATGAGCTGTCCGACCGTGCCCAAGGGCTGCTGCAGGAAGTCGACCTCCTCGTTCTGGTCCCAGTAGACGAGGTAGCCCGAGGTGTTGGTCACCCCTCCCACGGGCGCCGGCCCGCGCTGCGGATGGGTGGGCGCCCGTGCTGCCGGAGATGTCGACGAGCACGCTGCCAATCCGAGAGCCGAGGCCGCCGCTAGCGCGGCCACGAGCCGTGTCCACCCGCCATGTGTCATGGTCCCCCCACGCCAGCCGCCGTCCGTCCGGACCCTGACGTGGGCGTCATGCTACGCGCGCCAGTCCCGAGCGCGCCGGGCCTGCGGGGGCGCCCGGTGAGCCGCCCCGTCCACCCTGTAGGGTCGACGCCCGTGCATGCGGGCGACGTCGTGCCGGACTTCGAGCTCCCCGACGACGAGGGAACCCCGCGGCGCCTGTCCGACCTGCTGCAGAAGGGCCCGGTCGTGCTGTTCTTCTATCCCGCCGCCATGACGACGGGGTGCACCCGGGAGAGTTGCCACTTCCGCGATCTGCAGGGCGAGTTCGACGCCGTGGGCGCGCAGCCCGTGGGCATCAGCGCGGACGGCGTGGACAAGCAACGACAGTTCTCGCAGAAGCACGGCTTCGGCTTTCCGTTGCTGTCGGACGCCGACCGCACGGTGGCCCGGGAAGTCGGCGCCGCCCGGCGCTTCACCGTGCTGCCCAACAAGCGCACGACGTTCGTCATCGACCGCGACCGCACCCTCCTCGCGGTGATCCACAACGAGCTGAACATGAACCAGCACGCCGACAAGGCACTGGCGATCCTGCGCGCTCGCGCGACACCGGCCCCGGGCGCCGGCTGAACGACTGCTGCGCGCCACCGCCTCGGTCTGACCGCGCCCGGAGTGGCGGCGCGCGGCCGCCGGGCTCAGTGCCCGATGTGGTCGGCGGGGATCCTGCCGAGCTTGCCTTGCTGGTAGTCCTCGAACGCCTGGATGATCTCCGCCCGGTTGTTCATCACGAACGGTCCGTGGGCCACGACGGGCTCGCCGATGGGCTTGCCGCCGAGCACGAGCACGTCGAGCGCGGGGGCACGCGCCTCCTGGCGCGCCGACGCCGACAGCACCAGGTGGTCACCCGGGCCGAACACGGCCAGCTCGCCCGTGTGGACCGGCCGTCCCCCGGACCCGACGGCGCCCTCGCCGGACAGCACGTACGCGAGGGCGTTGTAGTCCCGCCGCCAGGGCAGTTCGACCTGTGCGCCGGGGCTGACGGTCACGTGCAGCATCGCCATCGGGGTGTGGGTGACGCCTGGACCGGCGTGCCCGGACAGGTCGCCGGCGATGACCCGTACCAGCGCGCCGCCGTCGGGTGACGACAACAGCGCCACCTGGCCGCGCCCGATGTCCTGGTAGCGCGGCGACACCCACTTGTCCCGGGCGGGGAGATTCACCCACAGCTGGATGCCGTGGAAGAGGCCTCCGCTCACCACGAGCTCCTCGGGAGGTCGTTCGATGTGGAGGATGCCCGCGCCGGCTGTCATCCACTGCGTGTCGCCGTTGGTGATGAGGCCGCCCCCGCCGGCCGAGTCCTGATGTTGGAAGGTGCCGTCGATGATGTAGGTGACGGTCTCGAACCCGCGGTGAGGGTGCCACGCCGTGCCCCGGGGCTCTCCGGGCCCGTACTCGACCTCGCCCATCTGGTCCATGTGGACGAACGGGTCGAGCTCGGCGAGCGGGACGCCCGCGAAGGCGCGCCGCACCGGGAAGCCCTCGCCCTCGAAGCCCGACGGCGCGTCGGTGACGGCCCGCACGGCTCGCTCGGCCGACACCGCGGCGTCGGGCGCGTCCAGGCGGGGCAGGGATCCGATGTCGTCGACGGTCACAGCCGGCATGGCGGTCCTCCTCTTCGAGCGTCCGTCCGCTCGTCACTACCAAAGAACAGTATTTGCGGGCGCAAGATTCCCTGGCCCGGAGGGGGCAGAGCCGGTCCCCTCGGCCCGCTTCACGAGCCGAGGGGGACGTCGTCCCCGGCGCGGAAGGAGACTGGTCCCGAGGTCGGCGCGGTGGCGTCGAACACCCGTACCGAGGCCGCGCCCCGCACCCACCACCGGTGGCCGGCATGGAGCAGGGCCGTGTCCTCGTCGATGCCGACGAGGGTGGCGCCTTCGGGAAGCCACGCCCTGAAGTGCTCCACGGCGTCGGGGCGCCAACGGTGGATGCGGTCGAAGTGCGGCATGACGGCGACACCGGGGACCAGGCCCAGCCCCGAGGACACCGCCGTCGGGGTCACGCGGGTGCCGCCGGCGGCGAACAGGTCGGGGGGTGCGCCCGACGTGAGCGCCATCGCCCCGGCCGAGCACCCACCGACGGCTGCCCCCCTCTCCCACACCTCTTCTATGGCGCGCCACAGCACCGTGGCGTGCAGGGTCGCCGCCAGATGGTGGGGGTCGCCGCCGGACAGGTAGACGAGGCCGGCCCCGGCCACACGCGCGGCGGTGTCGGGGTCCGAGGCGTCCGTCCGGGTGCGGACGTCGAGGCCGACGGTCTCCACTCCCAGGGCCTCGAAGTGCTGGTGGGCGAGGTCCAGCCAGTAGGCCACGCGCCCGTCGCCCTCGCGCGCCGCGGCGGTGGGGAGGACCACGGCGCGGCGCGGACGGCCCTCGAGCAGCTCGGCGTCGACATCCGCCATGCCCGGCAGGAACTCGCCGCTGCCCACCAGGGCGACAGGGCCGGGCGCGTCCATCAGCCCGAATCTAGAGGCGCGCCCTCAGCCCACGGGCGCGGACGGCGCGGTGGGGCGCGGGCTCAGGAAGAGCTGCCGGTGAGCGCCGAAGGCGCCAGGGCCCGGGTGAAGCGGACCGCGAACCCTTCGCGGCGCATGACCCGGACGAACCACACCACCGAGACGACCACACCGATGGCGGTGAGGACGCTGTTCACCACCTGGCGCTCGACCACGAAGGCGCCGAGCGAGGCCTGGAGGAGCAGCCACAGGACGAACCCCGCTTGCATGGCGAGGACGACGCCCCACAGCAGCGACACCCGCAAGAAGAACTTGCGGACGATGGGCCGGCGCATCATGTCGGGGTCGAGCGGACAGAAGTCGTGGGCGAGGCGCTCGGCGAGCGGGCGGCGGGCGGCGACCGACAGGACGAAGAGGACGCCCATGAGGAACGTGCTCGCGGTGGGCTGCACGAAGTAGAGGAAGGCGCTGCCCGTTGCGTACGCGACCGCCGTCCGGCCCGCCAGCATGGCGAGGCTCAGGACAAGAATCACCGGCAGCTTCTCCCGCTTCACCACCCGGCGGACCGCGGCGAGGACGGCCCACGCCAGCGCGGCGATGAGCGCGCCACGGAACCCGGCCGTCACGAGCACGACGTAGAAGAGAACGCCGGGGCCGATCGTGCTCTCGAGGAGCGGCGGAAGCGCGTGACGAACCACGGCGCGCGGCGAAGGGAGATGCAGGATGCTCTCGCCCGCGTTCTCCGGGGCCGCCTCGTCTGGGGCCGCGCCGTCTGGGCCCGCCTCGTCTGGACCTGCGAAGCTGTCCGCCCCCGCGACCGACCCATCTCCGGAAGAAATGGTGATTTGGCAAGGTAACACGGGCGCCTTTTGCTGGGCATCGGTGC
>DATGKD010000087.1:0-2987 GCA_035294855.1 Acidimicrobiales bacterium | reverse complement strand
GCACCGGTTCGTGTCAGGTGGACGTGACCGTCAAGGGCAGCGACTTCGTTCGCCGTGCCCCGGCGTCGGGCTTGTTCTGCGGCGGGCAAACGGTGCAGGCATCGCCGTGACCGTGGCCGGGTGCACGCCGACAGGGCCAGGGGTGCGGCGATGACCGCCATCTGGAAGTTGCTCGTCATCGGCGTGTTCAGCGGCAGCATCTACGCCCTCGCCTCGATGGGCGTCGTGCTCACGTACAAGACCGTGGGCGTCTTCAACCTGGCGTACGGCGCGGTCGCGATGTTCTGTGCGTACACCTACTGGCAGCTCCACGATGCGTGGCACATCACCGCGTGGGTCGCACTACCGGTCCTGCTCGTGGTGGTGGCACCCGTCATCGGCCTCGTCTTCGAGCGCCTGTTCCGGCCGCTGTCGGGCTATTCCGCCGAGGTGCAGATCGTCGTGTCGCTCGGGATGCTGGCCTTGTTCCAAGCGCTCGCCCCGCTCCTCTACGGCACCCAGGACCGACCGCTCGAGCCGATCTTCCCGCGGTCCACGTTCCTCGTCGGCTCGCTCCACGTCGGGTGGGACCAGCTCGCCACGCTGCTCCTGGCGGCCGCGATCGGCGCGGGGCTGTGGTGGCTGCTCCGCCACACCCGGTTCGGCACGACCACGCGCGCCGTGGTGGACAACGGGGACCTCGCCGGCATCATCGGCGTCAACGCCGACAACGTCCGGCGCACGGCGTGGATCGTGTCGTCGATCTTCGCGGCGTTGGTGGGGGTCCTCTTGAGCCCGACCCAGGGCCTCGACGTGTACGTCCTCACCACCGTCGTCATCTACGCCTTCGCGCCCGTGGTCCTCGGGCGGCTCACCAGCCTGCCGCTCGCCTACGGCGGCGCGCTCGTGCTCGGCATGGTGGTGAGCGTCCTGTCGAAGTGGGGGAGCTCCGGCACGGTCGCCGACATCGAAGCATCGATCCCGTACGTCGCGCTGTTCGTGCTCCTCGTCGTGCTGGCGCCTTGGCTCAAGGAACCGGGCCTCTCGGCGCGGCCCACGTCGGCGGCGCCTGCGAGCGGCGGGTTGCGCGTCGACGCCAGCGCGCAACGTGCCTCGCACCGCGGGATCGACCGGGCCACGGTCGTGGGCCTCGTCACGTTGGCGGTGGCGTTGCTCGCGCCGGCGTTCCTGCACGGTCCGCGTCTGACGGAGCTGGCGGCAGGCGGCGTCTACGTGGTGATCGCGCTCACCCTCGTCGTGCTCACCGGCTGGGCGGGGCAGATCTCGTTGGCGCAGTTCAGCTTCGTCGGCATCGGCGCGTTCACCGCCGGGCACCTGGCCGGGGCCCACGGCCAGAGCTTCCTGTTCGCCGCCCTGGCCGGCATGGCGATCGCGCTGCCTTTCGCCCTCGTCGTGGGCTGGGTGTCGCTGCGCCTGAAGGGGCTCTACCTGGCCCTCGCCACCATGGCCTTCGCTCTGCTCATGGATGGTCTCGTGTTCAACCGGCCCGGGCTCACGGGCGGCCTCACCGGGATCACCGTGCCGCGGCCCCGGTTCGCGGGCGTGTCGTTCGCCAGCGGCACGTCGCTCTACGAGCTCGTGGTGATCGTGGCGGGGGCGGTGTGCTTCGCAGCGTTCTTCTTGTACCGGGGACCGATCGGGCGCCGGCTGCAGATCCTGCGGGACTCGCCGCTCGCGGCGTCCACCCTCGGCGTCAACCTGACGGTGACCAAGCTGGTCGTGTTCGCCGTGTGCGGCGTGTTGGCCGCGCTCGGAGGAGCCCTGTACGGCGCCGTCCAGCAGTCGGTGACGCCCACCGACTTCAGCTTCGGTGCCTCCC
The DNA here is from genome assembly GCA_035294855.1 of Acidimicrobiales bacterium. GTDB lineage: Bacteria > Actinomycetota > Acidimicrobiia > Acidimicrobiales > UBA8190 > DATGKD01. Next base: position 1,168 of record DATGKD010000087.1, on the reverse strand, counting down.
TCGAGTTGCTGCTGCTCGTGGTGCTCGGCGGTCGTGCGGTCATCAGCGGCGCGGTCATGGCGGGCGCGGTGTACGCCATCCAGGTCCAGCACCTCGTCGTGCTGCCCAACACCGTCTACCGCTATCTGCCCCTGGCCATCGCGCTGGGCGTCATCGGGCTGGCCACGAACCCGGACGGCACCGCCGCGCTGGCGGCGAGCGAGACCCGTCGCGTCCTGGCGGTGCTCCGCCCCCTGCCGCGCCGCAGCGGCGCCTTGGAGACCGGCTATCTGCACGCTCGCGGGGAGGTTCGCAGTGCCTCCTGACCCCGGCCTCGCACTGGCGCCCACCGGTGAGGTGCCGGTGGTCTCGACGTCGAGCGACGACGACGCGCGCCGCGCTCGCCCGTCGGGGACCCCGTTGGTGAACGCGCGCGGCATCTCCGTCCGCTTCGGTGGGGTGCACGCGCTCGCCGACGTCGACCTGGCGGTCGGCGCGGGTCAGATCACCGGGCTCATCGGCCCGAACGGCGCCGGCAAGACGACGCTCTTCAACGTGCTCACCGGGTTGATCTCGCCGACGGGGGGCGTCGTCGAGTTCGACGGCGCGGACGCCACGAAATGGCCGCCCCACCGACGGGGGCGGGCCGGCATGGCCCGCACGTTTCAGCGCCTCGAGCTGTTCACGCGCATGACCGTCGAAGACAACCTGGTGGCCGCGTGGGAGGCCGCCCACGCCGGCGGGGTCCTGGGGCGAGGTCGCACCGAGCGACGGCGCCGGGTGGCCGAGGTCATCGACCTCCTCGACCTGGCGCCCGTCGCCGGCCGTTTCGCCGGTGAGTTGCCGACCGGGCAGGGACGGATGGTCGAGCTGGGGCGGGCCCTGTGCACCGACCCGCGGGTCCTGCTGCTGGATGAGCCCAGCTCCGGCCTCGACGTCCACGAGACGGCCCGCTTCAGCCAGGTGCTGCGCGACACCGTGGGCGCGCACGGCAACGGCGAGCCCGCCATCCTGCTCGTCGAGCACGACATGGCGCTCGTCATGGACGTGTGCGACGTCATCACCGTGCTCGACTTCGGGAAGCGCATCGCGTGCGGGCCACCCGCCGAGATCCGTGGCGACGCCACCGTGCGCGCTGCCTACCTCGGAGAGACCGATGTCGCCTGACGGCAGCGCCGTCCTCGACGCC
>DATGKD010000086.1:0-3782 GCA_035294855.1 Acidimicrobiales bacterium | reverse complement strand
TTGTCGCCGATCTCGCTGCCCCTCCTGTCCGTCCACCCGGTGGCGATCGCCGCGTTGGTCGGCGTCGAGGGATAGGGATCGGTGAGGGTCTCGTAGTACTCGTGTCCCTCGGCGATCGTCACGCCGTCGTTCGTCCCGGGCGTGTTCACAGCTCCTGCGCCGCAACTCGACCCCACGTCGGCCACGTACGGCAGGTTGGTGAACGGCACGTCGGGTCCCGCAACCGGACCGGCGCCGTCGATCGACGGGTCCGTCGTGTTGTCGTGGTAGGCGCAGTAGCCGTTACTTTGCGAGAGCCAGTCGTCCGGGTTCTCTCCGCTCTGCGAGGCGATGACGTACTGGGCGTTCAGGTTCGACCCTTGCGTGGTGTTTCCGAAGTGCACGGCCGCCCGTACCGCTTCAGCGGCGAGGTCGCTCCCGCAGGGCGAACACGCGCTGTCGGGGGGGTTGCTCGGGGGGTAGCTATTGACGGTGTCGAACCAGGTTCCCGCCAACACGTCGCTCACGGGATAGGGAACGTGCGGGTCCGATGCCGGGCAGGCCGTGGCGCCCGTGGCAACGTCCTGGCAGTACTGCAGCGCGGTGCCGCTCCACTGCTCGTGGTTCGTGCCCAGCCCGATGAAGAACTGCTGCAGCATCGTGGCCGTGTTGTTCGGGTCACCGATGGCATTGCCCCAGTTCGGTCCCCAGAAGACGAGGTACACGCGCGGGTTGCCGGTCACGACGCCCACGTTCGTGCTCGTGTCACCGCCGCCGTAGCGGAGCTTGCCGCCCCCACTGGCGCGCGCCGCGGCGGCGCCCGATGACGGCGTGACTGGGGCGTGTCCGGGACGTTGGAGCGCAGACGCGGCGGCGCGCAGCACGAGCGGAATTGCGCCGTGCCGATACGGGTGCCCGGCGGTGGGATCGGTGACCCGGACGGCCGGGGGGTTCGTCGATGACGCCGCCGACGCCGTGGCGCTCTGCACCCAGGCCGTCCCGAGCAGGGCCGCGAGGCCGACGGTGGCCACCGCGCTACGAAGGCGCCGACGGTGCCCTCGCCGGTGCCGTGCCTGGGCGCGTCGCCCCATGTCCCCCACGCCCCTGTGCCCCGCCATCCGGACCCCCAGCGCACGACGCAGGCGCGGTCGTCGGTGTCGACCGCTGGCATCCGTGCCGTGGTGCCTCCCCGCGGGCGGCACCTGCCGGTCACGATCCCACAGCGGTTCGGCTGCTTCAACCACCGGTTGGAGGTCGGGCGCGTGCCCGGGGCTCCCCGACCTCAGATCGCCGCGGGGCTCTGCGACCCCGTTGACCTGCGGAGACTTTCTCGAACAGGTCGGAGGCAGCCAGGGCCGCTCGTGCCCTTCGTAAGGTGAAACCGTCAATTGTGACGAGGGTCGATCCCTGCCCTGCAGACGTAAATTGGGCGTCTTGGCGTGCGGGCCGGGCAGGGTCGGCGCGCCCGGGCTCCGGGATCGCCGGAAGGGGGGCCATGGCAGTGCAGGGGGGATCCGGGGAGCGCATCGGGGTCGTGGTGGTGGCCTACAACGCTGCCTCGACGCTGGCCGCCGTGCTCGACCGGCTGCCGCAGAGTTTCCGGGCACGTTCGCCCGAAGTCATCGTCTGCGACGACGCCAGCAGCGACTGCACCTTCACGGTGGGCACCGAGTACCAGAAGACGAGCGACCTGGCCCTCACCGTCATCCGGCGGCCTCAGAACCTGGGCTACGGCGGCAATCAGAAAGCCGCCTATCGGTGGGCCATCGAGCGCGGGCTCGACATCGTCGTCCTCCTTCACGGCGACGGTCAGTACGCCCCCGAGGTGATCGAGGACCTGATCTCGCCGTTCGAGACCTCGCACTGCGACGCGGTCTTCGGGTCGCGGATGATGGACCCGGGGTCGGCGCGCCTCGGCGGCATGCCGTTGTACAAGTACGCCGGGAACCGCATCCTGTCGCGGTTCTCGAACTCGGTCACCGGCATGAGCCTGTCCGAGTGGCACAGCGGCTACCGCGCCTACCGGGTCGACGCGTTGAAGGAGATACCGTTCGAGTCCAACTCCGACGGTTTCGACTTCGACACCGAGATCATCCTCCAGTTGCACGAAGCCGGGAAGGCGATCGTCGAGGTGCCCATCCCGACCTACTACGGCGACGAGATCTGTTACGTGAACGGCATGGGCTACGCCAAAGACGTCGCCATGGACGTCGCCCGCTACCGCCTGCACAAGATGGGCTTCGGCTCGGGGGAGATGGCCTTCTCCGACGACGGCTACGAGCTGAAGCTCACGCCCAACTCGTCTCACGGCAAGCTGCTCGCCTGGGTGAACGAAGGCCGGCCGAAGCGCGTGTTGGACCTCGGTTGCTCCGACGGGCGTCTCGGGGCGCTGCTGCGGGCGGCCGGGCACACGGTGGTGGGCGTCGACAGCCACAAGCTCGACGGCGTCGGCGAGCGCCTCGACGCTTTTGTCGAGGCGGACCTGGGTCAGGGTCTACCCGAGGAGGTCGGGACCGGCTTCGACGTCGTCCTGGGTGCCGACGTCCTGGAACACCTCGCCGAACCGGCCGAGCTGCTCGCGCAGCTGCCCCGGGTGCTCGCCCCCCGCGGGGTGGTGATGGTGAGCGTCCCCAACATCGCCCACTGGTACCCGCGTCTCAAGGTCATGCTGGGCCGGTTCGACTACGAGCGACGGGGCATCTTCGACGCCGGACACCTCCGGTTCTTCACGCGGGCGAGCTTCGAGCGGCTGGCGAAGTCGTCCGGCATGCGCGTCCGCCGGCGGTCCATCACGGGGCTGCCCGTGGACGTCGCCGAACGGGGTGGCCCGGTGCCGTCCGCGGCGGTGCGCCTCATCGGCCGTGTCGACCGGCTCGGCATGGCCGTCTCGCCGACGCTGTTCGGGTACCAGCTCCTGTTCGAGCTCGAGCCCGCCTGAACCACCTCCCCTCGAACGCCAGCGTCTCGTGGGCCCCGTGACGACCTCGGGTGCGCCGGCCGCGGTGGCAGAGGCCGCCGAGATCCCACCGTCGGTCGAGCACCGCACCCGCCGCGCCCGTTCGTCGTGGCGGCGCATGCGCCTGATGGACGCCCTCTTCGTCGGGGTCGTGGCCGGCTCCGCCATCGCGTTCTACGGCATGACCACCCACGGGACGTGGAACCCGCTGTACGAGCGCCCGGAGTTCTCGGGACGGTTCTACCTGGCGCAGGCACGCGCCATCGTCAACGGCCACCTGTGGGTCAACCGGTCACAGCTGCCGGGGGAGTGCTTCGTCCACGCCGGCCGGTGCTACGGGTACTTCGGCCTCACCCCCAGCCTCATCCGCCTGCCGTTTCTTCTCCTCCTGGACGCGGTGAACAAGGCGCTCACGCCGGTGTTCGTCACCGCCGCGTTGACACTCGCCACTGGTTCGGCGGTCGGGATCCTGCGCCGCCTGCTCGCGACGGTGAAGACCCGGACGAGCACCGACCTTGTCGTCGCCGTGCTCGCCGTGGGGCTCGGGCCGGCGAGCGTGCTCGGCATCCTCACCCGGCCCGCGGTGTACGAGGAGGCCATCGCCTGGGCCGTCGCCTTCATGGCGCTCGGGGCGTACTGCTTCCTCCGCTGGTGGGAGGAGCCGCGGCGGCTGTGGATCGTGCTCCTCGTCGTGTCGCTCGTCCTGTCCGCCAACTCCCGCCCGACGGGTCTGCCCTTTGCCGTCATCGTGGGCGTCGGTGTGGCGTGGCGGCTCTGGCGGGTGCGGGGCACCGAGGCGGTCAGCTGGAGCCGCGTGACCTTCACCGCCGCACTCGTGGTGGCCCTG
>DATGKD010000085.1:0-45770 GCA_035294855.1 Acidimicrobiales bacterium | reverse complement strand
CATCACTCCAGCTTGCCCGACCTCATGGGACACCGGAACCTTCTGCTCGATAGACAGGCCCGTCAAACCTCGGCACCGCCTCGGCAACCGCCTCGACAACCGCCCCGACAACCGCCCCGACAACGGCGACAGACAACTCGCCGGCGAGATCGATCCAGTACGGTCGTCGTGGTCAGGGCCGGCCGCAGCGCACCGAACAGCACAAGCGGAGACGCAACGACATGAGGGGCGACCAGTCGAGGATGCGTGCGTGGCGGAGTTCGGGGTCGGCCTTCGCCGTCGTGGGGGCCATCGCGGTGATCGTCACGGCCGCTTTCCCGTCCGGGGACGCCGGTGCCACTGCGGGGCGTCGTGCCGCACCGTCGACACAGGTCCAGGCGTTCATGACGCTGTATGGCTGGGTGGACAATTCTCCACCCGGCCCGGGGATCGCCCACCCGTGCCTCCATTCGGCCGCCGGCGGCACGGGCACGTACGCGGACCCCGTCACCTTCGCCACCGACGTCAACGAGCTGGGGTGGTGCCAGGTGATCTACGTCCCCTACATGAAGCGGTACTTCATCCACGAGGACGAGTGCTCGGAGTGCGACCGGGACTGGAACCACCTGCAGAAGTACCGGCTCGACATGTGGGCAGGAGGAGACGCCAACAGCCGCCACCGTCCCGAACGCCGCGCCCTGCTTCGTTGCGAGCGGACCTGGACGCGCGGGAACTCGATTCGTGATCCGGGCAACCCGACGGTGATCGTCGACCCTCCGCCCGGGCTGCCGGTCACGACGGCGCCGATCTTCTCGCCCCCCAAGTCTTGCTGGAACGGTCAGTGACCGCCGATGTCAGGTGCCCGGCGTCCCCGGCTTGGGCGGCACGGGCACGACACTGTTGCTGTCGAAGCACACGTAGACGCTGCCGTCGGGTTGCACCACAGGGACGAACCGGTCGCCCTCCACGACCACCGACGTCGAACAGAACGGCGGTATCGCCGTGGAGTGCGCCTGGGTCCAGTCGACGGGCGTGATCACGCCGTCGCCGGTGAACGCCCGCTCGTCGTTGACGGCACGTACCAGCCGCGCCTGGGTCAGGTGACGCCCGACCGCCCGCAGCCCGGAGACGAACAGCGCAGCTGACACCCACCCGTCGAACGCCACCTCGTCGTAGGTCGACGCCGGCTCATAACGCTGCATCTCGTTCAGGTATCGCTCCATGCCCGGGTAGCGGCCGGGGAATTCGGCAACCGCCTCGAACGGGACGTGTTGGAGGCCCATATAGACGCCGCTCATGAGCGGCGCGTACTGCTGCAGGGTGCTACGGTCGTAGCCGTTGAGCCACAGCTGACGCACCGACAACCCGTTCTGCGCCATCGCCCGCGTGAACGCCACGTTGCCGGTGACGTCGAGACACGAGAAGACCGTGTCGACATGATGGGCCTTCATCTGCAGGACATCGGCGGTGGGGTCGGACCCGAACAGGAAGTTGACGTCCTCGAACCCCACGAAGACACCGAAGCGTTGCATCGCGTCGGCGACGGCGCGACAGGCTGCCGCCGATTGGGCCACGCCGTACGCGACCACCCCCACGGACTGTGCCTCCACGCGCTTGGCGAAGTACGCGAAACCTGGTTCCCCTGCCGAGTAGTCGAGGAGCGACCCGTAGGCCCCGAACAGGCTCGGGCCGTCTTGCCAGTCGGCGGAGACCTGGTACCCGAACGTGGGTACCCCGTGTGCGGCCAGGTAGCGGGCGCTGCCGAAGAACGGCGTTCCCACCCCGACGACGGCGAAGACGTGGTCCTGTTCCACGAGCGTCTGGGCGACCGTGAGGTCGATGCTCGGACTGCCTTGGTCGTCCTGCTGGTAGCGAAGAACCAGCTTGCGGCCGGCGACGCCTCCCGCCGCGTTCACCATGTCGAAGTACGCCTGCACGCCACTCGTGATGGGAGCGAAGTCCGCAGACAGCGGCCCGGTCACATTGGCGAGGCTGCCGACCGTGATCGAGTTGCCCGTCACGCCCGGAGCGCCGTTGCCGCCACTCGACACCGATGTCGGAGAGTTCGTGCACGCCGCTGCGGCCAGAGCCAATGCGGTCGGGACGACGGCGATACGGACCCAATTCCGGCGACGCCCCACAGCTGCCCCCTTCTGCCGCGGCGGTGACGATACTCAACGTGCCGTCCCGCCGGGGATGCCAGCATGGACGTGTGACCTTCGATGAGATGGTCGACGAGCTCTACGGGCTCGAGCCCGACCGTTTCGTCGAGGCGCGCAACGCTCGAGTCCGGGAATTGCGCGCCGCTGGAGACCGGCAGGGCGCCGATGCCCTCCGCAGCCTGTCGCGCCCGTCGGCCGCGGCGTGGGCGGCCAACCTCGTCGTGCGGAGCGAACCATCTGCGGTCGAGGAGTTGCTCCACGTCGGCAGCCGACTGCGCCGCGCCCAACGACGGGGGAGCGGCGACGACATCCGGGCGCTCTCCGCCCACCGGCGCGATCTCGTGCAGCGACTCGTGGCAGTGGGATCCGACCAGGCGCGCGCCGCGGGCCACCCGCTCGCGGCCGGGGCTCGGCGACAGCTGGCGGACACGTTGGAAGCCGCCGTGGCCGACGAAGGGGCCGGGCGGGCCTTGCGTGCCGGCCGCCTCGAGGACTCCATGAGCCATGTCGGATTCGGAGACGTCGCGCTCGGCCAGCCATCGAAGCGAGCTGCCCACGGACGCACCCGAGTCGAGGAGGCGCCGGCGGCGTCGGGGCGACGCGCTCACCCGGGCACGCCCCCGGCCGCGAAACGAGCCCGTGCTCGGTCCGAGGCTGAGGTGCGGCGAGCGCGCGCCGTGTTGGAGAAGGCCGATGCCGCGCTCGGCGACGCACGCCGGCGCCACCGTGAGGCGCAGGTCTCCCACCAGCGCGCCACCCGGGAACTCGGCGTCGCCGGCCGGCAACTCGACAAGGCGGCCGACTCCCTCGCCAAAGCCGAGCGAGCACGCGTACGCGCCCAGGATGCCCTCGCTGCCGCCCGGGCGGCCGCGAAGCCGCCCGGTTGACGCTCAGCCCGTCAGCTGGTTCATGAACTGGTTGATGTCGAAGTAGTCGCGCCAGGCGGTGATGAGGCCGTCGTCCACCTCGAAGACCCCCATCACCGGCAGCTCCACCACGCGCTCGGCCGAGCAGAACCGGTCGACTCGCTCGGTCATCACGAACCGGCCGTCGGCCACGATGTTGCGGATGTCGAAGTCCACGCGGTCCCAGCCCGTCGTAAAGGTGGCGATGGTGGTCCGGATGTCGTCCCGCCCCCGGACCGGATCGACCGGGATGTTGTGGTACACCGCGTCTTCGGAGAAGTACCGCATCATGTCGTCGAGGTCGAGCTTCGACCACGCTGCGCAGAAGTTCGTGACGACGTCGATCGGCTCCGGCATGGCTCTGTCCTCCTGTTCGCTCCTGCGTGGTCTTCGGTCCGGAACCTTGTCATGCAGGCGTGTGACGCACCATTTGGATCAATGCTTTTCGAGGACTGCCACGAAGGGCTCCGATGCCTCCGATGCCAGCACCGCGACGACGTCCCACCCCGTTCCCCGCACGACCCGACGGAATTCGGTCTCGGAGAAGAAGAGCCAGTCGAACCACTCCGTCGCCCATTGGCGGTATCGGACCCGCAAGCGGAGCTGGCCCGGCGACCTCCCCTGCTTCCGGTCCTGACGCAGGTGTTCGGCGTCGACAGTGGGGACACCTCCGCCGTAGGGGCTGGTCGACTCGGCCAGCACCCGGGCGCCCGGCGGCATCTCGGTTGCCCAGCGGGCCAGCCCTTCACGAACACGGACCGGAGTGCCGAAGATGCCGGCGTTGTTGCCGAACAGGACCACCGTGTCGAAAGCCGATATCGACGACTCGGTCTCCTCGAGGCGGGCGCAACGCGTCCGGTGCACGCCACGAGATCTGGCGACACGGATGGCGAGCGGCGACGCGTCCAGGGCGGTCACGTCGAGGCCCCGGTCCTGGAGGTGCCTGGCCACTCTGCCGCCACCACATCCCACGTCGAGCACCCTGCCGCGGGCATAGCGCACAGCCTGCCGTTCGGCCGCGGGCCACCGGCGGAACCCCGCCAGGAACAGGTCAGGGCCCGCCCCGATGTCGATGGATCCGTCGTCGCGCTCGTAGACCTCGGGGGTGGTGCCGCCCTTCGCCCAGTCGACCAGGGCGTGTCCGAACGCGTCCTTGGAGGTGTCCGCCGACGCCACGACGAGACAGTCAACAACAACACGTCGAGGCGCGCCTGCCTTCGAGCAACTGTCCGCCGCCGACCCGACGGTGGCCCGTTGCCGTCGGCGACGAGGGGATAGGGTGCCCGGTGGGAGCCGAAGGCGGGGCTCTCGACCGCGGGAGCAGGGGGGTGTCATGCGCAAGCTCGTGCGGGGCCGAACCGGCCTCGTCGCCCTGGGGGGCTTGTTGTTCGCGGCGGTGATCGGTCCGACGGTCGTGCCGGAGGCGTCGAGCGCCCAGTCCGGTCGGCAGTCGAGCGCGTCCTCGCCGCCGTGCGCGTCGGCGAGCTACGTCTTGGCGGTGTCCGGGTCGGGTCAAGCCACCCAAGGGTGGTCATTGGCGGCGAACGGCCAGGTCGACTTCATCAACGACGCCGCGACGGCGAACGTGACGTTGCCGACGGCGATCCCGATCCCCGGGCTCGCCGGGTCAGACGTGCAGCTGGTCCTCGTGGGGGGTACCGCGTACGCGTCGGTCCCGCCTGCGTTGTCGGGGTTCGTGGGCGGCGCGCCGTGGGTGTCCGTCGCCCTGCCGTCATCGCTCGACACCGTGGTGAACAGCGTGTTCCCGCGTCTGGCGGCCTGGTGTGGAAACGGGCAATCCGTCGTCAGTGCGCTCGGCCGGCACCGGGGGACGAGCTTGGGTTCGACCTCGATCGGGGGCGAGCCCGTCACGGGCACGCAGATCCGTTCGTCGTCGAGCAAGGTGAGCCGGGCCCTCGGCCTGCCCCGGGGCGTTGGCAGGGCGCGCCACGGTGGAGTCCCAGTCGACGTGTGGGACAACGGGCAGGGTCAGCTGACCGCGTTGTCCGTGACGCTGCCTTCGCTGTCCATCAGCCTCCAGCTGACCAACATCGACCAGCCGGTGTCGATCACCGCGCCGACTGGCGCCGTCCCGCTATCGCCCTCGATCCTCTCCATGATCGGCGGCTTCGCGGGCGCGCGCGCCGCGGGCTGACGCCTCGAGGCGGCGTCGCACCCCTGGACTCGGTGCCCGCAGCATTTCGGAGTGCCGCCGTCGCCGATTGGGAGCGACGGGGACGCTATCGGGACCTGCTCGGCTTCGCCGTCTTCACGATCGACATCGCCCCCACGGGCGGTGAAGACGACGCGCCCGTTCTGATCCTCCACGGGTTTCCGACCTGCTCGTTCGACTTCCACCTCGTGGTGGACGCCCTCGCGACGACGCGCCGGGTGCTCCTCCTCGACATGCTGGGCTACGGGCTCTCGGAAAAGCCCGACATGCGGTACACGCTCGCTCGCCAGGCCGACGTGGTGCAGGCCTTCGTCGCCGACGTGGGGCTGTCGACGCTGACGTTGCTCACCCACGACATGGGTGACACCGTCGGCGGCGAGTTGCTCGCCCGGCAGAGCGAGGGCGCGTGGCCGGTCGACATCGTCCGGCGCGTGATCACGAACGGCAGCATCTACATCGAAATGGCCCACTTGAGCACCGGCCAGCAACTCTTGCTGGGCCTGCCCGACAAGCGTCTCGACGACTCCTTCGACCTGGGGGAGTCGGCCTTCGGGGCCAGCCTGGCGGCGACGTTCAGTCCTCGTTCGGCCGTCGACGCCGACGAGCTGACCGCCGCGTGGGAGCTCGTCTCGCACCACGACGGTCAGCTCCTGCTGCCGAGGACGATCCGGTACATCGAGGAGAGGCGCCGATACCAGGAGCGCTACACCGGGGCCATCGAGGACCACCCCTCGCCCCTGGCCATCGTGTGGGGCTCCGACGATCCCATCGCCGTACCCGACATGGCGTCCCGGCTTCACGAGGCGAGACCGGATGCGGCGCTGACCCGGCTGACCGACGTCGGTCACTATCCGATGCTCGAATCGCCCCATCGTTTTCTCGACGCCGTCGAGCCGGGGTTGCGATCGCGCTGACAGCCTTCTCGCCGGACGTCTGGGCGAGGGACGTGGAGACGTTCCGTCAGCCGGCGCGCCCCGGTCGGTTGTTGGGCCCGCCTCGAAGCTCGTAGAGCAGGGCCTGCTCGTCGCGTCCGAGGCGTTCGGCGGCTCGCCCGGGAGCGGGGCGCCGCTCGGAGTCGACCCGCTCGGTGAGCAGGCTCAGATTGTGACTGGCCGCCTCGAGGCGGCCGCGCAGCTCTTCGCGCTCGTCGGCATTGGTCTTGGCCTCCGCCTTCGCCCGGGCGAGGTCCCGCTGCAATTCGTCGACGCGGGCTTCGAGCTGCTCGATCCGGCGGCGCGCCCACGTGGCGGGCTCGTCGGATCGTTGGCCCGAGGACAGGACCTGCGCCACACGGGTGAGGAGCGTCGTAGCGAGCTCGTCGTAATCGATGGCGTCGGTATCCGATGGCGAGGGTGACGGACGGGCTGCGCCCCCGGCGTTGGCCACGGCCGAAATTCGGTAGGTCCTGCGACCACGGATCTCTCTGCGCAGTTCGCCGGCTTTCTCCATGGACATGACGAGCTGGCTGAAACCGGCATCGCCACCTTGATAACCGACCGCTTCTTTGAGGATCGACGTGGCCCGACCGGAACTGTCATGTACAGGCCCATTGCTGAGAAGGTACGCGGTGACCCGTTGTCGGGCCGCAGTGTCGCGTGGCAAGAAACTTCCTCCTGACAAGGCCCATGCACGTAGACAAACGCGACGTCGACCGGAGAGTGGGGGACAGGGACTGTGTTCCAACACAGTAGTGCAAAAGCCGTTGAAAGTGACAGCGGGTCCCATCCCACGAGCTGGTCACGGTGTTGTCAGGCCAAGACCTCACTGAAAAGGCCCATCATCGCCTGCCATGACCGCTGGTCTGCCGTTGCGTCGTACTTGAGATACGGGATCCCCACGACGTCGGCACGCGGGTGCGTAAAGCTGTGAACGGCGCCGCCGTACACGTTCACCTGCCAGTCGACACCCGCGGTGCGCATCTCGTCCTCGAAGGCCAAGCGCTGGTTGACCGGGATGAGCGGGTCGTCGGCGCCGATGCACATCAGGACCTTCGCTTTGATGTTCCGGGAATCCTCCGGCCGCGAGCTTCCGAGCCCCGGGTGGAACCCGACGACCGCCTTCAGGTCCGCTCCCGTGCGCGCCAGCTCCATGACGACCGCACCCCCGAAGCAGTAGCCGATGGCGGCGATCCTCGATGCGTCGGCCGCGGGCTCGGCCACAAGGATGTCGAGGCCGGCGAGGGCGATGGCTCGCAGGCGATCGGGATCCTCGGACAGGGCACCCAGGCGCGTCATCATGTCGTCCCGGTCCGGAATCACCTGCCCGCCCCCGTGGTAGTCGAGGGCGAAGGCGACGTAGCCGAGCTCCGCGAGTTGAACCGCCCTGGCGCGTTGGTGGTCGTCGAGGCCAGGCCCTTCGTGCGCGATGAGCACCGCGGGGTGCGGACCATCGGAGTCGGGGACGGCCATACGACCGACCATGGTCGTACCGTCGACTTCATAGGCGATGTCGGTCGTCTTCACCATGTGTCCACGAATTCTGGCCGGAGCGGGCACGGCGCGGACGTGACGCTACGAGTCGTCCCCTCCACCCAAGCCCATGCTCATGAAGGTGTCGGGCTCGGCAGCCGACATGCCTTCCGGCATGAGGCCGAGTGCCACGACGTCATCCAAGAGTTCTTGAGCGGTCTTCGGCCACCACGGAGGGGACACCGAACCTTCGATGGTGTTCGGGTCGACCGGCCGGTGCTCGTTCGAGGATTGATACACCGCGAAGGCGAGTTGCAGCGCCCTGAGGGCCGTGTCGGGCGCGAGGTCGACTGGCGAACCAGCGAGGAGGCCGTCGACGAAGCCGGCCGCGGATCGGCGGAAGCTGAGCTCGTACCGGTGCTCGATGTCGGTGAACTCGGCCCGGTCACGACCGCTCACGACCACCAGGGCGGGCAGTTCGTGCAGTCGTCCCGACAGTCGGGTGACCCAGATGAAACCGGCGGTCCCCTGGATCTCGAAGAACTCGTCCGCGCCGTACCAATCGCTCGGGATGAACATCCCTGGCGCGTGCGAGACCTCCATCATCCCCAGGAGGTCCTCGCGCGCGTACTCGAACAGGGCAACCATGGGCGCTTCGAAGAACAGTCGTCCCTTCCGCACCACCGCCTGCACGCTCGTGATCTCCTCGTCGACGAGCCAGAGCGCCATGGCGTACTTGTGCATGACATCGTCGAAGAGGTGTCCGCCCGGGCTCCGGGCGTCGAACCGCCAGATATAGCCCTCAGGATCCTGTCGTGACTGGAATTCGGACTCGGTGTCCCCGACCACCGTCTTGATCCTGATCACCGTGGGTGTGCCGATGGCACCGTCCGCGATCAGCTGCTTGGCCCGCTCGAGGGGAGGGTAGTAGCAGCAGTTCTCCGTGACCCGGAACGTGACGGCCGCCTGTGCGCACGCGTCGATCATTCGCCTGGCATCGGCGACCGTCGTCGCGAGCGGCTTCTGGCAGGAGATGTGCTTGCCGGCGGCCGCGGCGGCGACGACGTGATCGGCATGGAGGAATGTGGGCGTGAGGATCTCAACCGCGTCGACCTCGTCGTCGGCGAGCAGGTCGGTCAAGGAGCCGTACACCCGCGGCACCTCCCACGCCGTGGCGAGAGCCTTCGCACGATCGACGTTCGAGTCGCACAGGGCCAGGACGTCGCATCTGGGGTGCTCTAGATAGCCGGGCACGTTCAACTCACTGATGTTGCCGACCCCGACGATCCCGAGACGTACCCGCTCCATGACTGCTCCCTTGTCTCCCTGTCGTTCCCCGCGGTGCACCCGCGGGCAGAGTCTGCCACCGGCCCTGGGATTCCGATAGCCGGTGCGTGGCTGTCCCCCGTCGGTCCACGCGGCGGCCATCGCCAGTTGATGGCCTCTCGGATCGTCTGGGTAGCTTGACGGACGTGCGTCCATTTCGAGTGATGGCGCGTCACCGAATCAGGACGGTCGTCGTCCTGCTCGTCGTCGTCTTTCTCGGTGCGACCGCTCGCCTCTTCGTCTGGCCTGCCACTGACGGGCCCGCCAAGGCGGATGCCGTGGTCGCGCTGGGTGGTGATCCCGGCCAACGACGAGCGCACCAAGCGCTCGAACTCGCCCGCGAGGGCTACGCCCCGGTCGCGGTGATCTCGCTCGGCGGGATTCGCCCGGTGCCGTGCCCCCGGTCCCCCGGTCGCGTCGAGGTGATCTGCTTCCGAGCCAACCCCCTGGACACCCGGGGCGAGGCCGAGTACGTCGCGAGGCTCGTCCACCGACGACGCTGGCGTTCCATCATCGTCGTCCCTGAGAAGACCCAGTCGACACGGGCACGCCTGTTGTTCAAGCGGTGCACGGCGGTCCCGATGCGGATGGTGCCCGTCGACGATCGGGGTTCACGAATCGTTTTCGACATCGCATATGAATGGGGCGCGCTCTTGAAGGCCCTCGTCCTCGTCCGGTCCTGTTGAACACAACGTCAGTAGGCTGTGGTCCGTGCCGGAACAGAACTTCGGGGGTCTGAGCGGAGAGCGCGAACTGCTCACCGGTTACCTGGACTGGTACCGGGCGGTCGTGGAACACAAGGTCGAGGGATTGTCGCTCTCCGACGGGGCACGCCAGCTCACGGCGTCCGGGTTGAGCCCGCTCGGCGTCGTCAAGCACCTCGGGTGGGTGGAGTACAACTGGTTCCGCTACGTGGTCGCCGGCGAGGATGTCGCACCGCCCCCACGCGTCGACGGCGACAATGCCGTCCAATTCCGCGTCGACCACTCCGAGACGGCCGAATCGATCCTGGCCTTCTACCGATCCGAGGCAGAACACGCCCGTGTGGTGATGGACGCCGTCCCATCGCTTGACCAGGTGGGTGTGCGTGAGAGCCGTCTCGTCGGCAAGGTCACCGTCCGATGGGTGCTCGTCCACATGATCGAGGAGACTGCTCGCCACGCCGGCCACCTCGACCTGATGCGCGAGGAGATCGACGGCCGGACCGGATATCTCTGAATCCGACTGGTCGACGCGCCCCTTGGGGTGCTCGGCTGACCGGCAGTCAGGTACCGGCCAGGAGCGCGGGCGCAAGCCGTCGATAGGCGTCCATCGGGAAGCCGGCTTCGTGCGACACGACTTGTACACAGACGTGGTCCGCTCCCGCGGCGACGTGCTCGTGCACCCGGCGAACGATGGCGTCGACATCGCCCCACGCCACCACGGCATCGACGAGGCGGTCGCTGCCGCCTCTCGAGACCTCGGCGTCGTCGAACCCCAACCGGCGGAGGTTCTCGGCGTAGTTCGGCAAGGTCAGGTAACCCGCCGTGAACGTCCGCGCCAGTTGCCGGGCCTGCCCGGGGTCGCTGTCCACGATCGCGGTGACTTCGGGCGCCAGGAGAGGGCCGTCACCGAGGACGCCGCGGGCCCACGAGGTGTGCTCGACGGGAACGAAGTAGGGGTGGGCGCCGGCTGATCGTTCGCGCGCCAACGCAAGCATGCGCGGACCGAGAGCGGCCAGGACCCGCCGGTCGTCAGGTACGGGGGGTCGAGCGGCGTCGAGCGCATCGAGGTACTCGACCATGTGGCTGTAAGGCCGGGAATAATTGTCGACGAGTGGCCCGTGACTGGCTCCGACGCCGAGCAGGAAGCGCCCGGGATGTTTCTCCTCGAGCTGGGCCACCGCCGCGGCGATGTCCTGCGGCGTCGCGCGCCAGATGTTGACTATTCCGCTCACCACGGCGATGTCACGGGTGGCGGCGAGGAGGCGACCGAATCGCGTGGAGAGTCCCGGGTTGAATCCGCCGCTCGACCAGATCGCACCGAATCCGAGATCCTCGAGTTCGGCCGCGACATCGAGGGACTCGTCACCTTCGACTCGCCACGCCCCGCTCCACCACACCCCGACTCTTCCCAGGCTCATTTCATGCACGGTACCGAACGGGGCCAGAGGTCGAACCGGGAGAGCGTCGGTCAGGGCCGTCGCGCCACGGTGATGATCTCCGGTTGGTTGTCGGAGAGGGGTTGACCGTCCCAGTCCCCGAACTGTCGGTCGATCACCAGTCCTGCTTCTGTCAGGAACGTCGTGAGTGCGTGATTGTCGAGAAACCGCAGGGTGCTGCGGCTCAGCTCGGCATGACTCCAGGCCGGGCTGTCGAAGGTGGTCGTGAACGACACCACGCCGTCTCCGACTGGCCTGTCGACCTGGTGCCTCATCGTCACCACTCCGGCTGCGGTGACGACTTCGAAGACGCGGTCGGCGGTCCAGGTCTCCCACTCCCGCATCAGGGGGTTCCGGGTCTCGAAGACGAAACGGCCCGAGCCGGCCAGTGCCCGACGGATCGCTGTCAGCGAAGAGAGGATCTCCTCGTCGTCGACCAGGACTTGGAACGCGTGACCGGTCATGACGACGAGGTCGAATTCGCCGTCCCACGACGGGGTCGAAACGTCACCGCGCCGCCACTCGACGTCGGGCTGTCTCCTGGCCACCTCGAGCATCCCCGACGCGGGATCGACGCCGCACAACCGTCCGGCGTGACCCGCGGCTCGGGCTGCGCGCAGCAACGCGCCGGTGCCGCATCCGACGTCCAGCACCCGCGCGGCCGCCATCACCAGTGGCAGATAGAAGGCGAAGTCCCGTCGACTCGCGGGTGGATGGAAGAGGTCGTACAGCCCCGCAAGCTCAGCGTCGGCGAACTGGCGATCCGGCACTCGACAAGCGTCGCAGCTGGCCGTGCTCGGCGTGTGCGCAATGAGCGCCCGGAGGCGCGATCGGCCCCGGACTACGACGACATCGGGAGCTCGCCGTACCACAGGTCGGAGTCCCGAACCCAGCGGAGCGTGCCTTGAGGTCCGGGAATGCGGTGCAAGCCGGCCATCTTCGCCAGTTCGGCGGCATAGCTGTCGCTGCCCACGAACCCCTTCACATCACCTTCGACAAAGGTCAGGTCGATGTGATGGTCCGTCTCGTGCCAGACGATGCTGGCGACGTCCCGCTCGGCCATGCTCCCCCCTCGTGGGCGTGCTCGGAAGACTAACCCCCACGGCTCCACACGCGGCCCGAGAGACGCACACCGAGCGTAACAAGATGCCCGGTCGGAATCGCCGCACTGCGCCGACGTGGCTCTTCGTGGATCACGCTCGCGCGATCCGACGTCTCCGCTTCCTGCCCAGGGCGGCGAGGCGTCGCCTCAAGACCGGGATCCGCGCGGCACCCAGCAGGGCGACACCGGTCAGCAGCGACGCGGCACCGACAAGCACGGTCGTCCGGAAGCCACCCCCGAGGCCGGTGAAAGCCATGGACCCGGGGCTCGCAGAACCCGAGCCTGGCGACGTTGTCGCATTGGTCGCTCCCGACCCTGACGGCGACGACGCCGAGGATCCAGTCGTCAACGCCATCGTCCGAGCTCGGTGGTGACGCCGGTGGCCCTTGTGGTGGCCTCCGTGGTGGTGGTTGTGGTGATGGCGCGGGACATGAGCACGGGCACCGGTCGCCGCCGACGAAGTCGTGGTCGTCAACGCGACCACCGACAAGGCGGCCAGCGCGCCGAATGCGAGCTGGACGGGCCTCACGGATCGGCCGGCCCTCGTCATGTCTGCTCGTCCACCAGCGGGGTCATCGTCATGGGCGACCTCAGATGATCTGTCGGCGCCCCCCGGCGGAGCCGGACCCGAGCCCAGCACGCTCGCGCACCAGGCGTTCCACCATTTCGGGGTCATCGGGAGTGATGAACGGCTTGACGCGCTTTCCGAGGTCGAGGACCAGCCCGACGCTCTTTGTGGGTCGACGGGGGTCGAACGAAGCCCAGTATCCAGGGCTGGCCGTGCCCCAGATTCGACCCTTTCCGGTCAGGAGACCCATTTCCACGCGGCGCACGCCCCTGATCTGCCGGTACGCGATGTGCTTCGTCCCCCAAGGGAAGTAGTAACCGCGGATCTGTAGCTCCGTGGCGGTGAGGGAGATCCAACGGTCGCGGTAGGTGTTAGCAGACGCCCCCCCGTCGCGCGGAGCCACGCCGGAAGCCTAAGCCGTTCGCCGCGCGGCCACAATCGTCGCGGCCAGGGCCCTGTGGTGGTCCTTCGACCACGGCGGGCCCAACCTCGCCCGTGCATGGGTCAGTACCTCGCGAGCGTTGGGACCGAGGGCGCGCGTCGCCTCGCTCACGACTCCCTTGGCGTCGTAAAAGTGCACCGCCCAGCCGCGCTGGTGCGCCTGCTCGGCAAGCACCTGGCGGTACATGATCGGATCGGCGCGACTCTCGTAAGGCACCCGACGTTGGACGGCGACGTCGCCGGGGAAGTCGGTGGGCCAGGCCCGGAGGGACATCGACGCGATCGGACCGGACAACGCCCGTTCCATGTCGTCGAGCCCCGCCGACGTAGCCCGAACGACCGAGGCGCGGACCTCTGCCACCAACGTCGCCAGAGAGCGGTCATCGAGCGGCGCGCCCGAACGGTGGAGGGCGTATGGGCCGCCCTCGTGATGGATGGGAGCGGCCGGAAGACCGGGCTCGATGAGCTCGATCCGCCGACGGTCCACGACCTCGTGGCCGGCTGCCGCCGTCACCACGACGGCCCAGCCGAGATGGTCGGCGATACCGAGACGTACGTCGCCTGCGTGCATGGCTGCAGCTGTGACCGTCAGCTCGGGCCGTTGCGGCCTACGAGATGAAAGATGCGGCTCAGTTGACGATAAGGGTCTCGTCGGCCGGCTTCGAGTTCGACCGCTGCCGCTTGGGACACCTGCCGTGTGTCGCTCGGGTCCAGCTTGACGCCGCTCAATTCGAGCCAGTCGACGAACAGCCAAACGCCGTACCAAGACACCGGCTCCACGCCGCGCGTCCGCAGGAGGTCGCTGAGTTCCTCCACGGTGTCGGCTCGAGTGGGCAGGCCCAGCACCCCGATCTCGGCCCGGGCGTCGAACGCCGCCAGCGCATCGTCCCACCGCCGCTCGAGAGCCGGGCGCACCGCCGAGGCGTTGGCATTGCCCGCCATGACCGAGATCAGACCCCCGGGAGCAACGCACCGGCACAGCTGGTCGACCAGCGGCTCCGGATGCTCCAGGTATCCGATGACGCCGTGACACAAGACGGCGGCGAACCGTTCACCACCGACGGCCTCGGCGGCATCTTCACCTTCGGCCTCCACGAGCGCCACCCGGCGCTGGGCTTCCGCGGGCAACCGCTGAAGGCGCTGTCGGGCCTTGTCCAACATTGCTGAAGACGGATCGAGGAGCGTCACGTCGTACCCGGCTTGGGCCAGCGGAAACGACTGATGGCCCGCGCCCCCACCGACGTCGAGCACGGACGCGGGAGGCGCGGGCAGGTGCTCGATCAGCTGCTGGTGCATGACGTAGGTGCGCACCAACCCCTTGACCGAGGCGTATGCCTCGTCCGCGAATTGGTCAGCCAAGCTGGCCCAGATGTCGGTCATCAGTCCAGCCAATCACACCGTCCCCGTGTGAATCCGACGCGGACATACTGAGCGCATGGAGCGGCCTGCCGGCATTCATCTTCCCTGGAAGTCGACTCCGGCCGACGTGAAGCAACGCGTTGCGAGATCTCTGGGATCAGACATCCTCCGGGCTGTCGACGTCGGTGGCGGCTTTTCGCCGGGTTGTTGCACCTTGCTGAGCCTGGCCGATGGCCGTCGCATGTTCGTCAAGGCGGTGAGCGACGAATCGAACGCAGAGTCTCCGCAGATGCATCGTCGAGAAGCCAAGATCGTCGCCGCGCTCCCGAAATCGCGCCACCTACCTCGATTCATCGCGTACGACGACGACGGCAGCTGGGTCGTCCACGTTTATGAAGCCATCCCCGGTCGTCTGCCGACGGTTCCATGGAGCGAGGAGGAGCTGCAACGGGTGATCGACGGCCTCATCGCGATGCACGAAGTGCTGACGCCGTGCCCCGTCCAAGACCTCGAGTCGACTGCCGAGTACTTCGACGCCATGTTCCGTGGCTGGCGCACGATGTCTGGCGAGGTCAAGACGCCGTCGTCACTGGATGATTGGACACGACGGAACCTGAATGCCCTCGCCGACCTGGAAGCTCGATGGACAGAGGCAGCCGTCGGTGACGCGCTCGTTCATGGCGACATTCGCTCCGACAACGTGTTGATGACCGAGTCGTCGGTCGTCTTCGTGGATTGGCCCCATGCCTCGAGAGGGCCGCCCCTGTTCGACCTGATCTTCTGGGCTCCGAGCGTAACTCTCGAAGGCGGTCCGGAGCCCGAGCAGCTGCTCATGCGCTCGCGCCATAGACGTGTGGACCCGGGCGAAGCGAACGCGGTGATTGCCGCTCTCGCCGGGTTCTTCACCTACTCCCCCACTTTGCCCGCGCCACCGGGTCTCCCAACTCTGCGTGCCTTCCAGGAGGCGCAAGGGGGGGTGGCGAGAAAGTGGCTCCGCGAGCGAGCTGGACTCCGATAATGGCTCCTTCGAGGACGGAGCCGCGAGGGCGATTCGTCCCGGGTATCGGTCCGAGCTGGGGCTTCCGGTGGAGGCGATGGGACTCGAACCCACGAACCTCTTGACTGCCAGTCAAGCGCTCTACCAACTGAGCTACGCCCCCGGGGCAACCTCGCAGGCTACCAGTCCGTTCCCGCGCCTCCACGGTGGCCCGACGACCACGAGGTGACCTCCGTCTTCCGTACAATTCACCAATGCCGAGGGCATACGAGGTGCAAGAGGTCGAGGCGAAGTGGCAGCGCCGCTGGGCCGAGGAGCGCCTCTACGAGGTTGACGCGGACGACCCTCGGCCGACGCAGTACGTCCTGTGTATGTACCCGTACCCGAGCGGGCCTGCGCACCAGGGTCACATTCGGAACTACACGTTCGGCGACCTGCTGGTGCGACATCGGACGATGAAGGGCTTCGCCGTGCTGTCGCCCTTCGGGTTCGACTCCTTCGGCTTGCCTGCCGAGAATGCCGCCATCCGCACGGGCGAACATCCCCGCACCTTCACCGAGGCGCGCATTGCCGAGTTCAAGGCCAGCGTGGTCGCTCTCGGCGCGGTCTACGACTGGCGCCGGGAGGTTCACAGCCACGACCCCTCGTACATCCGGTGGAACCAGTCCATCTTCTTGCGGTTGCTCGAGGCAGGCCTGGCCTATAGGGCGGAGGCGCCCGTCAACTGGTGTCCCGGCTGCCAGACCGTGCTGGCGAACGAGCAGGTGTTGTCCGATGGGACGTGCGAGCGATCGGGCGACGTCGTCGTTCAGCGGGACCTCGAGCAGTGGTTCTTCCGCATCACCACCTATGCCGACGAGTTGCTCGAGGCGCTTGACGCCCTGGACTGGCCCGAGCGCGTGAAGACCATGCAACGCAACTGGATCGGCCGCTCCTACGGCGTCGAGTTCGACCTCGCCGTGGCGGGTCACGACTCGCTGTCGTTGCGGGTGTTCACGACGCGGCCCGACACGAGCTTCGGCATGACCTACGCGGTGCTCGCACCGGAACATCCATTGGTGGATGCGCTCACGAGCGACGCCCAACGCGCGGTCGTGGAGGAGCTGCGTGCCTCGGCGGCACGGAAGTCCGAACTGGACCGGACCTCGGAGGAGGGTGAGGCATTCGCCAAGCGCGGCGCCTTCACCGGCGGCTACGTGGTGAATCCCTTCAATCAGCAGCCGGTCCCGGTGTACGTGGCGGACTACGTGCTCATGCGCTACGGGACCGGCGCCATCATGGGGGTCCCCGCTGAGGACGAGCGCGACTGGGAGTTCGCCCGGGCGCACAACCTGCAGATCGTCCGCACAACCCGCCCGCCCGAGGGGTTCGGAGACGGTCCGTGGACGGGCGAGGGACTGAAGATCAACTCCGCATTCCTCGACGGCCTGGATGTCCCCGCGGCGATCGATCGGGCAGCCGACTGGCTCGAAGAGCGGGGCATCGGGGTGCGGACCGTCAACTATCGCCTGCGGGACTGGCTCGTCTCCCGGCAGCGCTTCTGGGGCTGCCCGATCCCCGTCGTCTACTGCGATGTCGACGGTATGCAGCCGCTGCCCGAGGACGCGCTGCCCGTGCTCGCGCCGGACGACGTCGAATTCCTTCCTACGGGGCAGTCACCGCTGGCGCACCATGCGGGTTTCCTGCACACCACCTGCCCGAAGTGCGGTGGCCCGGCGCGCCGCGAGACCGACACCATGGACACCTTCGTCGACTCGTCCTGGTACTTCCTGCGCTACTGCGACCCGTGGTCAGACGACCGGCCGTTCGACCCCGAGCCGGTGCGACATTTCATGCCCGTGGACCAGTACATCGGGGGCATCGAACACGCCATCCTCCACCTCATGTACGCCCGCTTCTACACCAAGGCGCTGATCGACATGGGGCTCGCACCGGGATTGCCGCGGGAGCCGTTCAGCAGGTTGTTCACCCAGGGCCTGATCCGCATGGACCGGAAGAAGATGTCCAAGTCCAAAGGGAACCTCATCACCCCCGCCCGCTACTTCGAGACCGTCGGCGCGGATGCCCTGCGGCTGTTCCACGTGTTCGTCGGGCCACCCGGTGACCACATGGACTGGACCGACCAGACCGATCGGGCCATCGAGGGCGCGCGGCGGTACCTCGACCGGGTGTGGCGCCTCACCGTCGAGGGCCTGGAGAGCGAGGCACGTCACGGCGACGCCACCGACGTCGACATCGAGCTGGCGCGGACGACGCACCGCACCATCGCCAAGGTGAGCGAGGACATCGAACGGTGGTCGTTCAACACCGCCGTGGCGAAGTGCATGGAGCTGGCCAATGCCATGCAGCAGTACGCGCGCGACGCCGTGGGCGGGCCCCACGCCGCCACCTACGGGGCCGCCGCCGATGCCTTGCTGCTGCTGCTCGCACCCATTGCTCCGCACATGACCGCCGAGGCGTGGGAGCGGCGGCACGGCGACGGCGAGCTCATCCACGCCCAGCCGTGGCCGGGCTACGACCCTTCGCTCGCCCGCGAGGAGACGGTCACCATGGTCGTGCAGGTGAACGGCAAGGTTCGGGACCGGATCGAGGTCCCCGCCGACATCTCCGAGGACGAGGCCGTCGCTCGGGCGCTCGGGTCCCCTCGGGTCACCGGCGAGCTCGACGGGCGCCCACCCGCCCGCGTGATCGCACGCCCGCCGCGTCTGGTGAACGTCGTCATCTGATACGCACCCGGCCGGCTCAACCGGCTCGGAATCCCTCCAGCACCTTCGACCAGCGCTCACGGGAGATCCGGTACGGCGCGTACACGCTGACCCGGGTGACGAGGTCGCCATAGCGGTCGATGACCTTGCGCGGGATCTCCTCCGGCTCTCCGCGCACCGCGAAGGCGTCCAGCATGTCGTCGTGGATGAGCTCCGCCATCTGTCCCCACTGGCCTTTCTTGGACAATGCGTTGAGCTCGCCGAAGAGGTCTCCCCAGCCGTGGATGTCGAGCACCGGGCGGTACGCGGGCGTGGACGCGTAGAACGACAGCTGGGCCTTGACGGCGACCTCCGCGGCTCGCATCTCGTCCTCGTTGGTCCCGGTGATGACCATCGCGGGATAGGAGACCTCGAAGTCCGAGCGTGTGCGTCCCCCACGAGCGAGGCCTCGCTCGAGTGCGGGGATGCTCCTCTCGCGCATGTACCGCTCGGTCGTGAAACCGTGAGCGAGCAGGCCGTCGGCCACCTCGCCCGCCACCTCGGTCATGCGCTCACCCACGGCGGCGACGAACACCCGGGGCGTGCCGTAGGGGTTCGGCCCCGGGTCGAACATCGGGGTCATGAGCGTGTGGGTGTAGAAGTCCCCCCGAAACGCGAGCTTGGACCGCTCCTGCCACGCCGTCCAGATGGCGCGCATCGCCATGACGAATTCGCGCATGCGGGCGGCGGGGCGCGACCAGGGCATGGCGTACCGCTTCTCGATATGGGGCTTGATCTGGGAGCCGAGTCCCAGCATGAACCGACCTTGGGAGTAACGGTGGAGGTCGTTGGCCAGGACGGCCGTGCTCATGGGATTGCGCGCGAAGGCGACGGCGATGCCCGTGCCGAGCTGGATGCGCTCGGTGTGCTCGGCAGCGAGCAACAACGGAAGGAACGGGTCGTGGGAAGTCTCGGCGCACCAGAGCCCGTCGAAGCCGTCGGCCTCCGCCCGACGGGCGGTCTCGACGGCGTCGCTGGGGTCGAGACCGAGGCCACCGTCGACGAGCATCCGAGCACCCTACCCGGCGTCGTTTTTCACGGGGCGTCCTGGCAAAATCCTGAAGTCGAGGCCTCGCGCGTCCGACACCAAGGAGATGGACCACCCTCCGGTCCCCGCACCGTGGTCAGGCGACGACGATCTCGACACCGACGCCCCCTCGGGCAACGGGACACGGCCGCGCCCGTCCCAGTTGGACCCGGTGGACCTGGCGTGGCTGGCGGCCCGGCCCCGGGCGGAGGTGCAGCGCAGTGCGTCCCGTTGGGTAGCTCTCGCGTTCGTCGTGGTCCTCTT
Source organism: Acidimicrobiales bacterium (assembly GCA_035294855.1). Taxonomy (GTDB): domain Bacteria; phylum Actinomycetota; class Acidimicrobiia; order Acidimicrobiales; family UBA8190; genus DATGKD01. Next base: position 26,175 of record DATGKD010000085.1, on the reverse strand, counting down.
CGTGGTCCTGCTCGTCCTGGGCGCGTGGCTGGCGGCCCGGGCGCGGAGCTCCGGTCCGGCCGTCATCGCGCCTGCGTCCGCGCTGCTGGCCGTCGGCGACGGCTCTGGCAGTTCGTGAGGTCGCCTACCGATCACCGTCAGCCGGTCTCGGGGCTACCCCCTTCCGGTCGCTCGTCGCGCAGGTAACGCTCGAGCTCGACGGCCAACTCCTCGCCCGTCGGCATGCGACCGATGTCGAGCGGATTGCCCTCGGCCGCATCGACGGCCCGCTCGAGCTGGCGGACCATCGACGTGTGCTCGTCACTCTTGGCGATGAGATCGTCGATCTGTTGCAATGTCGCGTCGGCGGCCGTGTGCAGGTCGGTGGAGTCGAACGAGAGACCCGCAATCGCCGACAGGCCGTCCAACAGCGCGGCACTCGCCGAAGGGAATGCCATGCCCGCGACGTAGTGGGGGACTCGGGCCCAGAGCCCGACCGTCGGGACGTCGGCCTCCCCAAGGGCGATCTCGAGCGCCCCCCACACTCCCGAGGGGACGTCGATCTGTCCCTGCACCACGCCCACCTGGGCGACCAAGTCGGCGGACGCCCGAGGAGCGGTGGCCGCGAGGCGTACCGGGCGCGTGTGCGGCGCTGGTGCGGGGAACGCGCCCAGCCCGACGACCATGCGGATGCCCAACTCCCGGATGAGCCCCGTCGTCTCGGAGACGAAGGAGGGCCAACGGAAGTCGGGCTCCGGCCCCACGAGGAAGCACACCTCGTTCCCGGCTCGATCCGATCCGACACGCATCTGGATGACCGGCCACGTGAGGCCCTCGTTGACGCCTTGGGCGATGTGCGCCACGGGACGACGGGCGCGCTGGTCGATGAGCGACTCGCCGTCGAAGGTGGCGACGAGCTCGGAGGCCGATGCCGACAGCAGTGCCGTGATGGCGCCGTCGGCGCCCAGCCCGGCGTCCACCCAACCTTCGAGGGCCACGACGAGCGCCGGGCGGTCGAGCGGTCGCTGGAGGTGTCGTTCGTGCAGCGCCAACGCAGCGTCCGGCGATCAGGCGTCGAGCGCCCGCGAGGCCATCTCGGCCAGGGTGACGACGCTGCGGGCAAAGCCGTCGACGCTGGACCGGTCTCCGGCCGCGGCCCCGCCGGCGTAGCGCGCGTAGACGCCTTGCACGATGCAGGCGAGCTTCCAGTACCCGAAGGCCGTGTAATAGCCGAGGTGCTCCAGGTCCCGGCCCGACGCCGACGCGTAGGCGTCTTGGATCTCCTGCCGGGTGACGAAGCCAGGCGCTGTGGTCGGCGTGAGCCCCACGAGGGCGGCGTCGTCGCCGGGTTCGGTCCAATAGACCATGAGCAAGCCCATGTCCGCGAGCGGATCACCCAGTGTGCAGATCTCCCAATCGAGGACGGCTCTGACGCTGCCGTCTGGTGCCAGGACGGTGTTGTCGAGCCTGAAGTCGCCGTGGACGATCGCCGCGCCCCGCTGCGCGGGGATGGTCGCCGCCAACCGGTCGTGGACCGCGTTCACCACGGTGGCCGTGTCCAACCCCTCGACCTGTGAGTTGCGGAACTGCTCGTGCCAGCGCCGCAGTTGTCTGCTGATGTAACCCTCTCGCTTGGCGAAGTCGCCGAGGCCGACAGCGTCCACGTCGACGGCATGGAGAGCGGCGAGTGTCTCGGCCAGGGCGAGCCCCGTGCGGTGCCGAGCGGCCATGTCCAGGCCCTGCTCGGCTGCCTGGGCGTCGCGCAGGATCAGGCCGTCCACGAATTCCATGACGTAGAACGGGGCGTCGTTTACGTCGGTGTCGAGACAGAGCCCGAAGGTCTGCGGGACCGGCACCGCGGTCGGGCCCAGTGCGGAGATGACGCGGTACTCGCGTGCCATGTCGTGGGCGGTGGGCAGCACGTGGCTCAGCGGTGGGCGCCGCAGAGCGTGGACGCGTCCAGCTGCGTCGGTGACGCGATAGGTCAGATTGGAGCGACCGCCGGCGATCAGCGCGAACGAGAACGGGGGGCGACTGCCCGGGATCTCCTTCTCCAGCCACCGCCCGACGGCGTCGGCATCGATGCCCTCGACGTCACTGCCCGACACACTGGCCGCCACCACGGCAGCACGCTACCCGCCGAACCGCTTGCGAAGGCATGGCCTGCGGGCTCAACCGGTATCGTCTCGAAGGTGCTCGACGTCACCGATGCCACCTTCGAAACCGATGTGCTCGAACTGTCTGACCGTGTGCCGGTGGTGGTCGACCTGTGGGCGCCCTGGTGCGGTCCGTGCCGCACGTTGGGACCGATCCTGGAAAAGGTGGTCGAGGCGACGGGCGGAAAGGTCGAGCTCGTCAAGGTCAACGTCGACGAGAACCCCCGCATCTCCGCCACGTTCCAGGTGCAGTCGATCCCGGCGGTGTACGCGCTGAGCGGGCGCCAGGTGGTCGACGGGTTCATCGGCGCTCTCCCCGAGCCGCAGGTGACCGCGTTCGTCGAGCGCCTCGCCCCCCAGCCCTCCGAGGCGGACCTCCTCGTCGCCGCGGGCGACGAGCTCTCGCTTCGACGGGCCCTCGAGCTGCAGGCCGACCACCCCATGGCGGTGGTGGGCCTGGCCCGGATCCTGCTCGATCGGGGCGAGCCTGGCGAGGCGCTGGAACTGCTGGCGCGCATCCCCGAGACCGCCGAGTCCCGTCAGCTCGCCGCTGAGGCTCGGCTCGCCTCCCAGGAGGTCGCCGTCCCGGCCGACGGAGTGGACGGGCTCCTCGACGACCTGCTCACCAAGGTGAAGGAGGACGAGGGAGCGCGCCAGGAATTCCTGGACCTCCTCGTGACGCTCGGTCCGGACGACCCGCGCACGGCGCGCTATCGCAAGGAGCTCGCCGCCCGCCTGTTCTGAGCGGCGAGGGAGATCCGGGACGCACGGATCGTGGCGGGTTCGTGGCACCCCGCGCCTAGTTTCGGGTCGGTGAAGCTGCAACTCGGCACCCGGTCATTCGACCTGACGACCCGATCGTTGGTCGTCGGCGTGCTCAACCGGACACCCGATTCGTTCTTCGACCGAGGTGCCACGTTCGAGCTCGACGCTCTCCTGCGGCGCGCCGAGGCACTCGTCGCAGACGGCGCGGACGTGCTCGACGTCGGCGGGGTGAAAGCGGGGCCGGGGCCGGAGGTGACCGAGGCCGAGGAGATCGACCGCGTCGTCCCTGCCGTCGAAGCGCTGCATGCGCGCTTCGACGTCCCCTTGTCGGTCGACACGTGGCGCGCATCAGTGGCCCGGGAGGCGTACTGCGCCGGGGCGGTCGTGGGCAACGACATCAGTGGGTTCGCCGATCCCCACTACCTCGAAGCTGCCCACCGGGCCGGCGCGGCGGTCGTGGCGACACACATCCGGACGGTTCCCCGCGTCCCTGATCCCGACCCTCACTACGACGACGTGGTGGCAGCCGTGGCGACCTTTCTGCAAGAGCGGGCGAACCGGGCGCGCGCCGTCGGTATCGGCGCCGACCGCATTGTGGTCGACGCCGGCCTGGACCTCGGAAAGACCGCTCGGCAGTCCCTCGTCTTGTTGCGCGCCTCGGCCAGGCTGGCCAGCCTCGGTTACCCGCTGTTGCTGTCGGCGTCGAACAAGCCGTTCCTGGGGGTGGAACTCGGCTTGGGCATCGACGAGCGCGGTGACGCCTCGCTCGCGGCCGCGGCCGTCGGCGTTTCGCTGGGGTGCCGGCTGGTGCGCGCCCACGACGTGGCCGGGACCCGCCAGGTGTGCGATGCCATCGCAGCCGTGCTGGAGGCGGCCTGACATGACCGCGCGCCGGGGCACCGAAGGGGCAAGCGCGCCCCGCGCGTACTTCGTACGCGGCGAGGACGCGTCGCTCATCGGCCAAGAAGCGCGCGACGTGATCCGACGCCTCGCCGGTGACAACGACGTGGCGATGGTCGTCGAGGAGATGGGTGGTCCCGGCAGCGAGGAGCTCGACATCGGCATGGTCGTCGACGCGTTGACCACGCCGCCGTTCCTGGCCGACCGGCGCATCGTCGTCGTGAGAGACGCGGGCAGATTGAACCCATCGGAGGCCGAGCGCATCGCCGCGTGCCTGGCCGATCCGCTCCCAGATGTCTTCCTCGTGCTCGTGGCGGGGGGCGGGACGGTGCCTGCCACGCTCGTCAAGGCGGTCGACCGCGTCGGCGGAACGGTGGACGCCGCGGTGGGAAGCGGACGTGCCCGGACCGACTGGCTGCGTGAGCAGTTCCAGAGTGCTCCGGTGCGGCTCGACGCCCGCGCCGCGGCGCGGCTCGGCGAGCACCTCGGCGAGGACGTCAGTCGCCTCCACGGGGTTCTGGACATGCTCGCGGGAGCCTTCGGTGAAGGCGCGGCCATCGACGTCGAGCGCCTCGAGCCCTTCCTCGGTGAGGCGGGGACCGTGGCGCCCTGGACGCTCACCGACGCCATCGACGCCGGATACACCGCGGAAGCACTCGCGGCGCTCGAGCGCATGTCCGGCGCGGTGCGCTGGCACCCGCTCGCCATTCTGGGCCTCTTGCACCGCCACTATCAGGCGATGCTCAGGCTCGACGGCTCCGGGGTGACGACACCCGACGAAGCCGCCCGGTACCTCGGGATGCGCAGCGTGTACCCGGCGAAGAAGGCCATCGAGCAGTCCAGGAAGCTCGGTCCGGCGCGCATCGGCAGGGCGATCACGTTGCTCGCCGAAGCCGACCTCGACATCCGGGGTCTCTCCGGACTGCCCGACGAGACGGTTCTCCAGGTGCTCGTCGGCCGCCTCACCCGCCTGGCGAGCCCCCGTCAGGCCGCGTCCCGGCGGCAAGGCCGGTCGGGCCGCCAGCCTGCCTGAGACTCAGGACTCTTGGGCGGCCGCCACCCGGCGCATGAGCCGGGACTTTCGGTTGGCGGCTTGGTTCTTGTGGATCACGCCACGAGCCGCCGCCGTGTCGATCCGCTTCACCGCGAGCCTGAGCGCCTCGGGGCTGTCATCCTGGCCGGCCTCGGCCAGTGCCACCGCCGTCTTGGAGCGCGTGCGCATCTCGGATCGAACCGCCTTGTTGCGCAGTCGCCTGCGTTCGTTCTGTCGGTTGCGCTTGATCTGGCTGCGGATGTTGGCCACGTCAGTCCCGGTGTGAGGTCTCGCTGGTGCAGCCGACGAGCGTACCAGGCGGCCGAACCCGGGCCGCCCCGTCCATAGCGACCGAGCGCGCCGGTACGCTCCGGGGGCCGTGCTCGAACGCGACCGGATCCGGAATTTCTCGATCATCAGCCACGTCGATCACGGCAAATCCACCCTGTCGGACCGCATCTTGGAGCTCACCGACGCGGTGGACCCCCGTCTCATGCGCGAGCAGTACCTCGACTCCATGGACTTGGAGCGCGAGCGGGGCATCACGATCAAGGCCCAGAACGTCCGCGTCCGCTACAAGGACCACGTCCTCCACCTGATCGACACGCCGGGACACGTCGACTTCGGGTACGAGGTCAGCCGGTCGCTGGCCGCGTGCGAGGGGGCCGTCCTGCTCGTGGACGCCTCGCAGGGGATCCAGGCCCAGACCCTGGCGACCTGTTACCAGGCCATGGAACACGACCTCGAGATCGTGGCGGCCCTCAACAAGATCGACCTGCCCGCCGCCGAACCCGAAAAGTACGCCGCCGAGATCGAACGGGTCCTCGGGATCCCCGCCGATTCCATCGTCCTCATCTCGGCCAAGACCGGCCACGGGGTCGGGGAACTCCTCGACCGGGTGGTGGAGCGGGTCCCCGCCCCCAGCGGTGATGTCGACGCGCCGCTGCGGGCGCTCATCTTCGACTCTTCCTACGACCAGTACCGAGGGGTGGTGAGCTCGGTGCGCGTCGTGGACGGTGTGCTGAAGGCGCGGGCGCGCATCCGCCTGATGCAGGCGGGCTCGACCGAGGAAGTGGAGGAGATCGGAGTCAGAAGCCCCGAACCCGTTCCCGTGAACGAGCTCGGGCCGGGGGAGGTGGGCTACCTCATCGCCGGGATCAAAGACGTGGGACAGGCTCGTTCCGGCGAGACGGTGACCGATGCGGCGCGGCCCGCAGCCGAGGCGCTGGCCGGTTACCGAGATCCGAAGCCGATGGTGTTCTGCGGGCTGTACCCGATCGAAGGCGACGAGCTGCCCGCGTTGCGCGAAGCGCTCGAGAAGCTCCGGCTGAACGACTCGAGCTTCACCTTCGAACCGGAGTCGTCGGGGGCGCTCGGCTTCGGATTCCGCTGCGGTTTCCTGGGCCTCTTGCACATGGAGATCGTGCGTGAGCGTCTCGAGCGAGAGTTCGACCTGTCGCTCATCGCCACCGCGCCCTCGGTGGCCTACGTCGCCCACCTGACCGACGGCGAAGAGCTGCGCGTCGACAACCCGAGCCAGCTGCCCGACGCCAGCCGCCTGGAGGAGGTGGACGAGCCGATGCTGCGCGCCACTGTTCTCGTGCCCTCGGAGTACATCGGGACCGTGATGGAGCTGTGCCAGGCGCGCCGGGGAGAGCTCGACCACATGGAGTACCTGTCACCCGAGAGGCTGGAGCTCGTCTACCGCATCCCGTTGGCGGAGGTCGTCGTGGACTTCTTCGACCAGTTGAAGAGCCGGACGCGGGGGTACGCAAGCCTCGACTACGAGCCCGACGGGTACCAGACGGCCAACCTCGTCAAAGTGGACCTCCTCATCAACCATGTGCCCGTCGACGCGTTCAGCACGGTGGTGCACCGGTCGCAAGCGGACGCGTACGGCCGCCGCATGACCGAGAAGCTCCGCGAGCTGATCCCCCGTCAGCTCTTCGACGTGCCCATCCAGGCCGCGGTGGGAGGCCGGATCGTGGCGCGCGAGACGGTCAAGGCGAAGCGCAAGGACGTGCTGGCCAAGTGCTACGGGGGGGACATCACCCGCAAGCGAAAACTCCTCGAGCGGCAGAAAGAAGGAAAGAAGAAGATGAAGGCCATCGGGAGGGTCGAGGTGCCCCAGGAGGCCTTCATCTCCGCTCTGCGGTTGGAGGACTGAAACCCTGGTGGTGCGCCCGATGGGCGGCCGCCGGTTCCCATGACGAACCCGGGGCCGGCGGTGGATCGCCGGGTCGGACGCGGTAGCACTCGGTAGACTCGAGTGCCAGAAATGGCGACGGACGCGAACCGGCCCCCACGCCGCCCACGCGCGGGTGGGCGCGACGCCACCACGGCGCGTCGCGCCGGGTCGGCGCGCGGCTCGGGAGCGGCCGCTGTCCGGGAATCCCCAGAACAACCGTCGACGGCGGAGGCAGAGCCCGAGCTCGACGAGCGCAAGACCGCCATCTTGAACGCGGTGGTGTCGGAGTACATCGACAGCGCGCAACCCGTCGGATCGGGCCATGTCACCGGATCGCCGGGGGTCGACGTCTCGTCCGCGACGGTGCGCTCGGAGATGGCGGCGCTAGAACGCGAGGGATACCTGGTGCAGCCCCACACCAGCGCCGGGCGCATCCCCACCGACAAGGGTTACCGCTTCTTCGTCGACCATCTCGGGCGAACCGGGACGCTCGGGCCCCACCAGCGCCACGAGGTGCGCAAGTTCTTCGCGCACGTCCACGGCGAGGTCGAGGAACTGCTGGGCCACACGAGCGGCCTCCTCGCCGACCTGACCAACTACGCCGCGGTGGTCGTGGGGCCTGGCCATGAGTCGGCCGCCATCCGGTCCGTGCAGCTCGTCGGGCTGTCCCCCGGGCTGGCGCTCGTGGTGGTGGTGCTGGCGGACGGCGCCGTCGAAAAGCGCACGATCGAGGTCCCCACCGAAAGCTCCGCCGACGTCCTGGCCGCGGCGGCGAGCCACCTGAGCGCGCACGTGAACGGCACCACCCTGAAGCGGCTCGGAGCCGTTCCCGAAGTCGGGGACGTGGCGTTGCGCGCCGTGGTGGAGCGGGGGCTCGCGGCTCTCGCCGACCTCGCCGCTGCCGATGAATCGGATCACGTGTACGTCGGCGGGTCGTCGCGCATGGCCGCGGCATTCGATGCCGTGGAGACCGTGCGTTCGGTGCTGTCGATCCTCGAGCAGCAACTCGTCGTGGTGGAGCTGATCGAGGACATCCTCGACCGCGGCCTTTCGGTCGCCATCGGCACCGAGCACGGTTTCGAACCGCTGGCCGCGTGCGCGCTCGTGGTCGCCCCGGTCGCGGTCGACGGGGAGCTGGCGGGAACGATCGGCGTCGTCGGACCGACGCGCATGCACTATCCGCGGGCCCTGGCGGCCGTGGAGCTCGTGGGGGAGCAGCTCGGTGCCCGCCTGACAGGCACCGGGCCCGCCCCGGCCGGCTCGAGAACGGAATCGGATGCGCGCCGAAGCCGGGCCGCGCCCGCCCCGGCCCGGGGCCGGCGGGGGGGAAGCCGCGATGGCGACTGACTACTACGAGCTCCTCGGTGTGGCCCCCCACGCCACTGACGAGGACATCAAGCGCGCCTACCGCCGGATGGCGCGCGAGCTGCACCCGGACAGCACGGGCGGCGACCCCGGCGCCGAGGCCCAGTTCAAGGAGGTCACCCGGGCCTACGAGGTCCTGCGCGATCCCGAGCGCCGCGCGCGCTACGACCGGTACGGGCCCGAGGGCGTCGACGGTCCTGCGGCGGGCGACATGTTCTTCGGTTCCGGCCTGGGCGACATCTTCGACGCCTTCTTCGGCGGGGTTGGCGGTCGGACGACGCGCCGCGGCGGACCGGTCCAGGGTGCGGACACCGAGGTCGTGCTGGAACTGAGCTTCCGCGAAGCCGTATTCGGGATCCAGCGCGAGCTCACCGTCGACGAACTCGTGACGTGCGCCGAGTGCGGCGGGAGTGGCGCCCGGCGCGGCACGACGGCCATGAGCTGTCCTGACTGTCAGGGCACCGGCGAACTCCGCCGCGTTCGCCAGTCGATCCTCGGGCAGGTCGTCACCGCGGTGCCCTGTCGCCGCTGCAACGGCCTGGGCGAGACGATCCCGAGCCCGTGCCCGGCGTGCCGCGGAGACGGGCGGACGCCCGAGTCCCGTACGTTCACCGTGGACATCCCCGCGGGCGTCGACCACGCGTCCACGCTTCGTCTGTCCGGACGAGGGCCGGCCGGCCCCCGAGGCGGACCGCCCGGTGATCTCTACGTGCATCTGTCAGTGCAGCCCGATGAGCGCTTCGTGCGGGACGGCAACGACCTTCATGCCGAGCTCCACGTCACGATGGCCCAGGCGGCCCTCGGCGCGACCATCGAGTTCGAGACGCTGGACGGAAACGAAACGCTTGCTGTCGCCCCTGCGACCCAAGGCGGCCAACAGCTGCGACTGCGCGGCCGGGGTGTGCCCCATATCCGCGGCCGCGGTCGCGGCGACCTCTTCGTGCGGTTGGTCGTCGACACTCCGACGGGCATGAGCAAGGCGGAGGAAGAGCTGCTGCGACAGTTCGCGGCGGCGCGGGGCGAAGAGGTCGGTCCACCCGACGAGGGGCTCATGGCCAGGCTCCGCTCGGCGTTCGGCTGATCGGGACCGCAGTGTCGCCGGGGGAGAACCCGGTTCGTGGCGACGGCTCCGGGGATGCGTTGCGTGCCGCGGCGGCCATGGTGTTCGTGGCGGACCTCGACGTGCTCGACACTCCCCCCGACCAGTCCCACCACCTCTCGCGCGTCTTGCGCCTGCGCGCCGGCGAAGCCGTGGCGGCCGGTGACGGAGCCGGGAACTGGCGCGTGTGCCGGTACCGAGGAGGCCGGTCCGACGGCGCCGAGTCGGGCACGCTGCTCGAGCCCGACGGACCGGTGGTGTCGTGTCCGCGTCCCAGTCCGGCGATCACCGTGGCGTTCGTCCCGGTCAAAGGCGACCGCCCCGAATGGACGGTGCAGAAGCTCACCGAGGCGGGTGTCGACCACATCGCACTGCTCCGCTCGGTCCGCGGCGTCGTGCGGTGGGAGGAGGAACGCCAGGACAAGGCGATCGCCCGCCTGCGCCGCGTGGCGCGCGAGGCGGCCGCGCAGAGCCGACGTCTGTGGTTGCCGCACGTCGCCGGCGTGCTCAGCATCGACGCGCTCGCCCGAGACGTGTCCCCGGTGCCGCTCGCGCTGGCCGACCCGGTCGGTGGACCCCCCACGCTGCGACTTCCCGCCGTGGCGATCGGCCCCGAGGGTGGCTGGGACCCGAAGGAAACCGCCGCGGGCCGTCCGGTGGTCGGCCTCGGGCCCCGGATCCTCCGGGCAGAGACGGCGGCGGTCGCCGCTGGCCTGCTGCTTTGCGCGCTGCGAGACCACATGGTGGCTCCCTCCGAGGGGGGCGGGGACGCCTGAGGTCCGGCGGGGGTCGCCTTGACGGTTCTTGCAATCACCACGCTGAGTGAGCAAGACTGGATGCGTCAGCCGCGTCCGTGCCCGCGGGGTCCCGAACGGGGAGGCACGGTCACGCTCTCGCGGGGTTCGCACGGGGGCCGTCGAGCACGGATCGAACGCAGCGAGGAACACGGGAACAACATGGTGAATCAGACGGTGTTGCCCGACGAGGACGAGCAGGAGGAATCCGCGCGCGCCGCGTACGCACGGGCGGTCGGCTCCCGCTTGCGGGCGGTGCGCAAGCAGATGCGGTTGTCGCTGCAAGCCGTCGAAGCCATGTCGGACCAGGAGTTCAAGGCGTCGGTGCTCGGTGCTTACGAGCGCGGGGAACGGGCGATCTCGGTGCCGAGGCTGCAGCGGCTGGCCAAGCTCTACGACGTCCCCGTCGACCAGCTCCTGCCCCAGGACGACGACGCCACCCGTTGGGGCCCGGGCGGCGAGGGCAACGGCAACGGCGGCGACAGCCCGGGACGGGCCCGGCGCCAGCTGCGCCCGTGGGACGGCCACGACAAGGTCACGATCGACCTGACCAAGCTCAACTCCGTCAGCGGGCCCGAACGCGACCTGCTCCGGAGGTTCCTCTCGATGATCCAGGTCCAGCGGCAGGACTTCAACGGACGGATGATCACGATCCGGGCCGAGGACCTGCGGGCCATCGCCTGTCTGTTCGGCGTGACGCCCGACGCCATGAGCCGACGCCTCGACGAGCTCGGCCTGCGCGTCACCACCTGAACCCGGGGCCGTCCCCGGCCCCGGACTGCCCGCTTGGCGCCCGCCGGCGCCCGACGGCGTCGCTTCGTCGCGCCCGGCGGCCCCCGTTCGGGGCGATTCCTGGCCGTTGCACCCCGGTCGTAAAGTCCATGGGAGAGCATGACGATGCACGTGTAGGACAGCACCGCGGGGGCGGGGAATCAGTGAACGAGCAACAGATCCACTGGATGAGCACCAAAGAAGCCGCCGAGCGGCTCGGCGTGACCTTGCGCAGCCTCTACCGGTTCATCGACGAGGGGTCACTCGCGGCGTACAAGTTCGGCCGGGTCATCCGATTGAAAGCCCAGGACGTCGATTCGTTCATCGAGGCCTGTCGCATCGCCCCGGGGAGTCTCGAGCATCTCTACCCCGAAGTGAAAGGCGCGGCCGTGACGCGCGGCGCGGGCGCAGAGGATTGACGACCGCACCGTCCCAGCACCTGTGGCGTCGCGCGGCATGACGGGCGCCGCCGACGAGGGCTCGGTGCCCGACTGCATCTTCTGTCGCATCGCCGCCGGTGACGCCCCGGCTGACATCGTGGCGTCGAGCGACCACTCCGTCGCGTTCCGAGATCTGAGCCCACAAGCTCCCGTGCACGTCCTCGTGATCCCGCGTCGTCACATCACCGACGCGGCGGCACTCGCCCCCGACCATGCCGCGCAGCTCGCCGACCTGTTCGTCGTCGCGCGGCGGGTGGCCGACATGGAAGGCGTCGCCGAGCGCGGCTACCGCTTGTTGTTCAACGTCGGTGAGGACGCGTCGAACTCGGTGCCGCATCTGCACCTGCACGTCGTCGGAGGCCGGCGCCTGGCCTGGCCCCCTGGATGAACGGTCCGACGGACCGTCTCGCACGAGGCCCCTGGTAGCCTCGGCACGAGAACGCCCGTGTCGCCGACCCAGGTCAAGATCCTCGTCCCCGGCAATCACCACATGGTGAGCCTGCTCGGTCAGCGGGACGAGTTGCTGCGGCTCATCGAAGAGGCCTTCCACGGGGCCCGCATCGTGGTGCGCGGCAACGAGATCACCATCGAAGGTGACGAAGCCGACCGCGTCGGCAGGCTCTTCGACGAACTGGTGATGTTGCTCGAGCAGGGCCAGCGCCTCGACGTCGGCGACGTCGGCCGGACCATCGCGATGGTCAAAGACGACGTCAGCCCGACCGCGGTGCTCACCACCGAGGTCTTGCGCTCGGCGCGGGGACGCAGCGTGCGGCCCAAGACGGCAGGCCAGAAGCGCTACACCGACGCCATCGCAGCCCACGTCGTGACGTTCGGGATCGGCCCGGCGGGTACCGGCAAGTCGTACCTGGCGGTTGCGCTCGCGGTGCAGGCGTTGCAAGCGCGCGAGGTCGATCGCATCATCTTGACGAGGCCGGCGGTCGAGGCGGGGGAGCGCCTCGGGTTCCTGCCCGGCGACATCATGGCCAAGGTCGACCCCTACCTCCGGCCCCTGTACGACGCCCTCTACGACCTGTGCGGCCCGGAAGGCGCCCAGCGCCTCCTCGAGCGAGGGACGATCGAGGTCGCTCCTCTGGCGTTCATGCGCGGGCGCACCCTCAACCGGAGCTTCATCATCCTGGACGAGGCGCAGAACACGACCCCCGAGCAGATGAAGATGTTCCTGACCCGCATCGGATTCGGTTCCAAGGTCGTGGTGACCGGCGACATCACCCAGATCGACGTGCCGGGGGGCCGTTCCGGGCTGCCCGACCTCGAAGCGGTGCTCGGTTCGGTGCCCGGGGTGGCGTTCGTGCGCATGACCAAGCACGACGTCGTGCGGGCGCAGATCGTCGCGGACATCGTCTCCGCCTATGAACGCGCCGAGGACGCGAACGGCTCGCGTCCGCCGGGCACGGCCCGGCTGGCGCGAGCCCGCCCGGGGCGCGCCGGGCGCGAGCCCCGTCCCGGGCACGCGCCGCCGGGAGACCGCTCGGACAGTGGTTGACGTCTTCGCCGCGGACGAGCAGTCCGAGGAGGCTGTCGATGTCGCGCGGTGGGCGGATCTCGCCCGCCACGTGCTGCACGCTCAGGGTGCTCGCGACGAGGTCGAGGTGACCCTGCTGTTCGTCGACGAACCCACGATCGCGGAATTGCACGAGCGTTTCCTCGGCGAGCCGGGCCCGACCGACGTCCTCGCCTTTCCGGTGGAAGAAGAGCCCGAGCGCGGCGGCCGGTATCCGGACGAAGGAGGGACCGGGCCCGGTGGAGCGCTGCCGTCGGAGGAGGACGAGATCCCGGTGCTCCTCGGCGACGTGGTGATCTGCCCCGCGGTCGCCGCCCGGAACGCGGCGGAACGCGGCGGCAACCTCGAAGACGAGACGGCGCTGCTCGTCGTGCACGGTCTCCTGCACCTCCTCGGCATGGACCACGACGAGGACGTCGAGGCCGAGCAGATGGAGCGACGCGAGCGCGAGCTACTGGCGCGCTTCCATGTCGGCGGGCCCTAGCGTGGTGGCGGCCGTGTTGGCGGGTCTGGCATTGGTGGGAACGGCTCACTTCGAGACCGTCGACGTGATCCTGCTCGTGGTGATCGCCGTCCTCCTCACGGGGGCGGCTTTCCTCGCCTTGGCCGAGACAGCGCTCGTCCGCACCAACCGGGCGAAGGCGTTGGCGCTGCGCGACGAAGGCGGGTTGCGAGCTCGGGCGCTCGTGCGCCTGGTCGAGCACCCTCAGGAATTCCTGAACCCGGTGCTCCTCCTCGTCCTCGTCTGCCAATTGGTGTCCGCCACGCTCGTCGGCCTCCTGGCTGATCGCTGGTTCGGGGCGCTCGGCGTGGTGGCGGCGACGATCTTCGAGGTCGTGGTGATCTTCGTGCTGGCCGAGGCGCTCCCCAAGAACTGGGCGGTCTCCAATCCCGAGCGCTCGGCGCTGTTTTCGGCACCGATCGTCTCGGCGCTGGTGCGGTTCCCCCCCGTGCGCTTGATCTCGAGCGGGCTCATCGGGCTCGCCAACCTGATGCTCGGGCCCCGGCGTCGCCGCGGGGGCAACGTCAGCGAGTCGGAGCTGCTGGCGTTGGCCGACGTCGCATTGGAGGAAGAGGTGATCGAGCACCAAGAGCGCGAGCTCATCCACTCGATCATCGAGTTCGGCGACACCATCGTCCGTGAGGTCATGGTGCCGCGACCCGACATGTGCAGCGTCGAGGCCGACGTGACGGTGTCGGGAGCGCTCGAGCGGGCCATGGAGGCCGGGTACTCGCGGTTGCCGGTGCACGAAGGCAACCTCGACGACGTCGCCGGCGTCGCCTACACCAAAGATCTCATCCGGGCCGAACGCGCCGGGAACGGAGAACGAGCCGTGCGCGACTTCGCTCGTCCGGCGGAGTTCGTTCCCGAGACCAAGCGCGTCTCCGGTCTCATGCGCGAGATGCAGGAGCGAAAGTTCCACCTTGCCATCGTGGTCGACGAGTACGGCGGCACCGCCGGACTGGTCACGTTGGAGGACCTCATCGAGGAGCTCGTCGGGGAGATCGTCGACGAGTTCGACGTCGAGGAGGCGCAGTTCGAGCGGCTCGAAGGCGGCGAGGTTTCGGTTTCGGCCCGCATGCCCGTCGACGAGCTCAACGAACTGCTCCCCGCCGAACTGCCCGAAGGGGACTGGGACACCGTCGGTGGCCTCGTCTTCAACCTGCTCGGCCGCGTTCCCGTCGTGGGGGACACCCTCGACGTCGACGGGGTCCATGTCGTGGTCGAGAAGATCCAGGGGCACCGCATCGGACGGTTGCGGGTCAGGCCACTCTCGGAACCGGTCGCATCGGGGGCGGACCACCGACCTCACGCCGAAGGCTGATCGGGCGTGCCCGACGCCGCTCCCGGGTTCCGCTCCGGCTTCGTCGCGGTCGTCGGCCGACCCAACGTGGGCAAGTCGACGTTGGTCAACCGCATGGTCGGCTCGAAGGTCACGATCACATCGCCCCGACCCAATACGACTCGTCGCGCCCTGCGCGGGGTCCTGCACACCCCTGGTGCGCAGGCGGTCTTCGTGGACACCCCGGGATTCCATCGTCCTCGCACGGCGCTCGGCCGGCGCCTGAACGAGCACGTGGTGGACGCCCTCGGTGACGTCGACGTCGCTGTGGTGGTCATCGACGCCACCGCGCCCGTGGGCCCCGGCGACCGGCTGGTGCTGGCGCGGGCGGCAGGGGCCACGAGCTCGGCGGACGGACCCGACGGGAGGCGCGCGTCGGGGCTGCTCGTGGTCGTCAACAAGGTCGACCGCGCCGATCGTGCCCAGGTCCTCTCTCAGCTGGCCGCCGCGCACACCGCGCTCGAGGGAACGGGACGGGGCAACGGTCCCCGAGCAGGAGCAGACGGAGCAGCCGCAGACGCCGCGGCCGAAGAACAAGAAGATCGAGCAGAAGTGCCAGCAGAAGCACAAGCAGAAGTACATGCAGAAGTACAAGCAGAAGTACAAGCAGAAGTAGAGACAGCGGAGAGCGAGGGGGCTCGGCCGACCGCTGCCCTTGACGCCGAGTACTTCGCTGTTTCCGCGCTCACCGGCGAGGGGGTGGAAGAGCTTGTCGCCGCGGTCCTCGACCGCCTGCCCGCCGGCCCGCCGTATTTCCCGGAGGGAACCGTCGCCGACGCGTCCGAGGCCTTCTGGGTGGCGGAGCTCGTGCGCGAGCAGCTTCTGGCGCGCATGCGCGAGGAGCTCCCTCACTCGATCGCCTGCCGGGTAACCGAGTGGGAGTGGCCGCGTGTGAGAGTCGACATCGTCGTGGAACGCGAGTCGCAGAAGGGGATGGTGATCGGGCGCGGCGGCGAGGTGCTGAAAGAGGTGGGCGGCGCGGTGCGGGCCCAGTTGCCTCCGGGTGCCTACATCGAGCTGCGCGTGAAGGTCGATCGCCACTGGCAACAGCGGCCCGACGCCATCGAGCGCCTCGGCTACTGAACGCCTGCCGTCACCTCGCGCAGGAAGGCGACGACCTCGTCGCGATCCTTCGTGCGGCGCATGGGCGGTAGTGCGCGGACGAGCACCCGGCCGTAGCGCGCCGTGGCCAACCTCGGGTCGAGCACGGCCACCACGCCCCGATCGGTGCTCGAGCGGATCAGCCGGCCAGCTCCCTGGGCGAGCAGCATCGCCGCCCGGGGGAGGTCGACGGTGTTGAACGCCGCGTTGCCCGCTCGTTCGCGCTGCGCATCGAGCAGCGGGTCGTCGGGCCGGGCGAAGGGCAGTCGATCGATGACGACCAGCGACAGCGTCCCTCCGGGCACATCGACGCCTTGCCAGAACGACATGGTGGCGAACAGGCAGCTCGAGTCGTCACGCGCGAACTCGTCGACGAGCTTGGTCTTCGGCAGGTCGCCCTGGGCGAGCACGCGGTAGGCGACGGCGCGGCGCACGGCATCGACCGCGGCGTGCATGGCGCGCCAACTCGTGAACAGGGCGAGCGTCCGACCGCCCGCTGCTTCGATCAGGGTCACCAGCTCGTCGACGATGCGGCCGTGCGGGTCGCCCCGGCGCGGGTCGGGCAGATGGGCGGCGCAGTACAGGAGCGCGCACGTGGGGAAGTCGAACGGGCTCCCCACGTCCAGCTGATCGGTCTCGGCGGGTGGCAGTCCCAGGCGCTCGACGGCCATGAGGGGCACGGTCGCCGAGGTGAGGACGGCGGTGACCTGCGGCCACAGGCGCTCGCCCAGCGCCGGGGCCACGTCCACGGGAGCGCCGCGTAGCGAGAGCGCGCGTCCCCCCGGGCCCGATGCCTGCACCCAGGCGACGTGCGAGCGGCCGAAGGTGACGAGCGAACCCACTTCGCCCTGGAGGTGCTCGGCGGCGAGGAGCGCCCGGGCACGACCTGCCGCGTCGTCGGACGCGCCGGCGCCGTCGCCGGCGCGCCGCAAGGCTCCCTGGAGGCCCTCGAGGCGCGTGCCGATGAGCTGCACGAGCGCGGCGAGCTCCTCGTCACGTGGGGCGTCGCCGCTGAGCACGCGCTGGCCTTGCAGCTCCCCGAGCAACGACTGCAGACGGTCGGCCGCCGCCACGACGTCGTCGACGGTGTCGGCATCGCTCGTGTCGCTGCCGAGGAACCGCCGCGCCGTCTGCGCCACGGCGCGCAGGCGCGCCGCGGTGACGTCGACTCCCAGCGCGTCGGTCATGATCCCCTCGACCTGGTGCGCCTCGTCGAGGACCACGACTTCGTGCTCGGGGAGGACGTTGCCGCTCCCGGCGACGTGGGCGGCGTACAGGTGTGTGTTGACGACCACCACTTCCGCGGCGGCGGCACGCTCGCGCGCCCGTTCGGCGAAGCAGACCGAACCCGACGGGCAGCGGAAGGCACCAGGGCACTCGCGCGCGCTCACCGACACGGCCGCCCACGCCTTCGGATGTGGCTCGAAGTCGAGATCGGCGCGGTCACCGGTGGCCGAGCGCTCGCCCCATGCGATCAACGCCTTCACCTGGTCGCCGAACCTGCCCAGGTCGAGCGGTTCGTCGGCAGCGTCGTCGCCCTCGAACAGCTGGACCGCGTCCAGGGCCGGATCGCCGGCCGCGCCGCCGATCTCGGTGGCGCGCTGCCGGCACAGGTAGTTGGCGCGGCCCTTCAGCACGGCGAAGGTGAGTGGCGCCCGGCTCCCGAGGTGTTCGGCGAGGAACGGCAGGTCCTTGTGGGCGAGCTGGTCCTGGAGGGCCTTGGTGGCCGTCGCCACCACGACAGGACCGGGGAGGTCGTCGCCGAGGCGCAACGCCGCCGGCAGCAAGTAGGCGAGGGACTTCCCCGTGCCCGTCCCGGCTTGGACCACCAGGTGGCGGCGTCGGACCAGGGCGCGCTCGACGGCCTCGGCCATGGCCAGTTGGCCCGGGCGGTCCTCGCCCCCGCCGGGAAGTGCGGCTGTGACCTCGGCGAGCGCATCGACGAGCGCCGCCCGAGCGGGGCGACTGGCCACCGGGGACGCCACGGGGCCGACGGTAGCGGAGGGCCGTGTGACGACCGTGTGAAGACGCGCTGAATGATGCCCGACCCCCGGGCGGCGCTCGGTACCATGGGCGCACCAGAGAAAGGAGGTGGTCCAACTGAGTAGTCATCAACTTGGGACCCTGGAGGTGGCTGGCCGCTGAGGCGGCTCGCTGGACCACCTGGCGAATACCAGCCAGTTACCCGCCGTGCTCTTCGGCCGGGGAGTCGTCCCACCCGGCGAGGTACGAGGGGCCGGTGCCTTTTCCAGCAGGATTGTCGTCGAGGGGCGCCTTCGGGCGCCCCTCGACGCGCCATGGACGACAGACCGAACACCGAGATCGACGATTGCGAACCGACGACGCGTGCGGTCGACGTCGGTGACCGAACGTCGATTGAACCGCGGAGCAATCGGTGGTAATGGCACGTCGCGAGCGTCGTCGAGCACACGTTGCGTCGACGTCGGGGTGGGCTACGCTTGTTGGAGCGTCCGGTGGTTCACGCAGGCCGGTCGTCGTTGTCGGTTGACCGTCGTGTCTCCGCAAGTTCGAAGTTGATGCGTGGAGAAACGAGGGAACGACAATGGCCGAAGGCACGGTGAAGTGGTTCAACGCCACGAAGGGATACGGATTCCTGACTCCTGACGACGGGTCCGCCGACGTGTTCGTACACTTCTCTGCCATCGACGGCAGCGGCTACCGCGAGCTCTTCGAGGGCGAGCGGGTGGAGTTCGAGCAGACACAGGGCCAGAAGGGCCCCCAGGCCACGAAGGTCAAGCGCCTCTAGGACGGCGCCGGCGCGGCCCTGACCCGGCGCGCCGAATTTCGCTCGAACAGCAGTAGCTTCGGGACGTGAACCGTTTCCCGAGCCCGATGCCCAGGGGCATCGACGTCTCGCGCGTGCCCGCGCACGTGGCGTGTGTCATGGACGGCAACGGGCGCTGGGCGAGCCAGCGGGGGCTGGCGCGCACCGAGGGCCACGCCGCGGGCGAGGCCGCGCTGCTCGACGCTGTCAACGGCGCGCTCGACCTCGGGATCGGGTGGTTGACCATGTACGCCTTCTCCACCGAGAACTGGCGTCGGCCGCCGGACGAGGTGCGTTACCTGATGGGCTTCAACGAGTCGCTGCTCATGCGGCGGCGCGACGAGTTGCACGACAAGGGCGTGCGCATCCGTTTCGCCGGCCGTCGCGACTGGCGCGTCCCGCGGCGCGTCCTGCGGCGCATGGACGAGTCGATCGCACTCACCGAGGGCAACCGTCGCATGACGCTCACCATGGCGTTCAATTACGGAGGCCGAGCGGAGATCGTCGACGCGGTGCGCGCGCTCGTGGCCCGGGGCATCGCCGCCAACAAGGTCGACGAGCGCGCCATCCGCTCGCAGCTGTACTTCCCCGACCAGCCCGACCCCGACCTCGTGATCCGGACGTCGGGGGAGTACCGCATCTCGAACTTCCTCCTGTGGCAGATCGCCTACTCGGAGCTCGTCTTCACCGACGTGCTGTGGCCGGACTTCCGCCGGGAGCACCTCTTCGAGGCGGTGGCCGAGTTCCAGCGGCGTGAGCGCCGCTACGGGCGGGTGCGGGCGTGAAGACCGTGGGGGTGCTGTTGGGAATCGCCCTGTTCGGGGGGCTCATCGTGCTCGCCGTGGCGGGCGTGACCGGCGCGACCGCGATCCTCGTCACCGCCGTCGCCATCGTGGGCATGATCGCCCTCGGCAACCTCCTCGGCGGGCGCACCACCCCGAACCGCGCCCCCTACGGCACGGGCGATCCCGACGCGCCACGCCCAACGACCGACGCCGCGCCCCCAGCAGCGAGACCGGCAGAGAGCGCCGAAGTCGAGGGTCGTCCCGGGACGACGGGCCCGTGAGCCTCTACCGCGACGAGGGGGTCGTGCTGCGCACCTTGCGTCTCGGCGAGGCGGACCGCATCGTCACCATGGTGACCCGGTCCCACGGCAAGGTGCGGGCCGTGGCCAAAGGAGTGCGCCGCACCACCTCCAAGTTCGGCGCCCGGCTCGAGCCGCTCAGCCACGTGCACCTGCTGTGCTGGCAGGGGCGTGAGCTCGACATCGTGAACCAGGCGGAAACGGCCGAGGCGTTTCGCGTCGTGCGCGAGGACCTCGGTCGTGTCGCCAAGGCGTTCACGCTGCTCGAGGTGGTGGACCACGTCTCCCAGGAACGCCACGCCAACCCGGCGCTGTTCGACATGCTGGTCGGCGCCCTGCGCGTCCTCGAGCGCCAGGACGCCGCCCTCGTGGTGCCCGCCTTCTGCCTCAAGGTGCTCGCCCTGGAAGGCTCCGCGCCCGTGGTCGACGAGTGCGTGTCGTGCGGCGCGCCCCAGGGCCTGGTGGCGTTCGACGTCCTCGAAGGCGGCGCGCTGTGCCGGTCGTGCCGTCGTGGGCGGGCCATCTCGCCCGGTGCCCTCGACCTCGTGCGGCGCATACTTGGCGGAGGCCTGGCGGCGGCTCTGGGGGAGCCCGACGGGCCGGTCACCCGCGAGGTGACCGACCTCGTCACCGAGGCCATGGAGATCCACCTCGACCGGCGGCTGCGAAGCGTCCGTGCGAGCCCGGGCGCCTGAGCTGCGGGCTTCCCGTCAGGGGTCTGGGCAGGAGGCGACCAGGCGCCCGCCCTTCGAGCGCAGCTCGAGCCCGGACACCGGCTCCGCCTTCGGGATCTACGTGCACGTGCCGTTCTGTGCGGCGCGCTGCGACTACTGCGCGTTCGCCACGTGGACCGACCGCGACCACCTGATGTCCGCCTACGCCGAGGCGTGCGCCACGGAGTTGGGGCGCGCCGCGGGCGACGACGGGGCCCGCGCGCCGTCCAGCGTGTACGTGGGCGGGGGCACCCCGAGCCGGCTGCCGGGGGCCGAACTCGCCCGCATCGTGGAGGCGACCGAACCACGCGAGGGCGCGGAGGTGACCGTGGAGTGCAACCCCGAGGACGCCGACCCCGCACGCTTCCGCCGTTGGCACGCGGCCGGGGTGAACCGCGTGTCCTTCGGCGTGCAGTCGATGGTCCCGCACGTGCTCGAGAGCCTCGGCCGCCGGCACGGCACCACCGAGGTGCGCCGGGCGGTGGCGCTCGCTTCGGAGGAGGGCTTCGCGTCGGTCAACGTCGACCTCATCGTCGGCGCGGCGGCTGAGCGCGACGACGACCTGCGCGCCACGCTCGACGCCGTGCTCGCCCTCGAGCCTCGCCCGCCGCACGTGAGCGCGTACCTGCTGACCGTGGAGCCCGGCACCCCCCTGGCGCACGACCCCGCCCGGCATCCCGACGACGACGCCTCGGCGCGCCGCTACGAGCTCGTCGACGAGGCGCTCACCGCCGCGGGCTACCGCTGGTACGAGGTGTCCAACTGGGCGCGGCCCGGCCACGAGTGCCGCCACAACCGGCTGTACTGGGCCCAAGGCGACTACCGGGGCATCGGGTGCGCGGCCCACTCGCACCGGTCCGGTCGCCGCTTCTGGAACGTGCGCACCCCCGAGCGCTACATCGCCGCGGTGCGCGCCGGACGCTCGCCGGTGGCGGACGAAGAGGTGCTCACCGAATCGCAGCGAGCCTTCGAAGCCCTCGCCTTGGCGCTGCGCACCTCCGACGGCGTGCCCGCTGGCGCGCTGCCCGACGACCCGGCCCTCGACGGGTTGGTCGAGCGGCGCGGGGACAGAGCCGTGCTGAGCGTGCGCGGGAGGTTGCTCGCCAACCAGGTCACGATGCAGCTGCAGGTGCCCGGTAACCTGACCGGATGACCGGGGAGGACAGCAGACCTGGCCGCCCCATTGACGACAGGCGCCCCGACGACCTGATGGAGCGGGTCGTCAACCTGTGCAAGCGGCGCGGGTTCATCTTCCCGTCGGCGGAGATCTACGGCGGCTTCCGCTCCACCTACGACTACGGCCCCTTGGGCGCCCTCATGCTGCGCAACGTCAAGAACGCATGGTGGCGCGCCATGGTGCAGCTGCGCGACGACGTCGTGCCCATCGACGCGGCGATCCTGTCGGCGCCGCGCATCTGGGAGGCGTCCGGCCACCTGGCCAACTTCACCGACCCGCTCGTCGACTGCCGCAACTGCCACGAGCGCTGGCGGGCCGACAAGATCGCCGGCTCCTGCCCCAATTGCGGGTCGACCGACCTCACCGAGGCGCGGGCGTTCAACCTCATGTTCAAGACCTATGCCGGCCCGGTGGAGGAGGACGCCACGGTCGCCTACCTGCGACCGGAGACCGCCCAGGGCATGTTCGTGAACTTCCTGAGCGTGCTCACCACCACCCGGAAGAAGCCGCCGTTCGGCATCGCCCAAGTGGGCAAGTCCTTCCGCAACGAGATCACCCCCCAGAACTTCGTCTTCAGGACCCGCGAGTTCGAGCAGATGGAGATGGAGTACTTCGTGCCGCCCGACGAGGCCGATCAGTGGTTTGCGTACTGGCTCGACGAGCGCATGCGGTGGTACGCCGACCTGGGGATCCCGGCCGGCCAGCTCCGGCTGCGGCACCACGGCGAAGAGGAGCTGTCGCACTACTCCGCGGCCACCGCGGACGTGGAGTTCGCGTTCCCGTGGGGCTGGGACGAGCTCGAGGGCATCGCCAACCGCACCGACTACGACCTGAAGGCCCACGCGGCCCTGTCGGGCGTCCGCCTCGAGTACCACGACCCGGGCTCGGGCGAGCGCTACGTGCCCTACGTGATCGAGCCCGCCGCGGGCGCGACGCGCACCATGATGGCGTTCCTCCTCGCCGCGTACGAAGAGGACGAGGTGGGTGGGGAACAGCGGACCCTGCTGCGCCTCGATCCGCGCCTCGCGCCCTACCAAGTCGCCGTGCTCCCGCTGTCCAAGAACGACCGTCTGGTGCCGCTGTCGCGCGAGGTGCTCGGGCTGCTGCAGCCGGTGTGTATGTGCGACTTCGACGTCACGCAGTCGATCGGGCGCCGTTACCGGCGCCAGGACGAGATCGGCACGCCGTACTGCGTGACGATCGACTTCGACTCGCTCGAGGACAAGGCGGTCACCATCCGCGAGCGCGACACGACCGCCCAGGAGCGCGTCCCCATCGACCGGCTGGTGCAGGAGATCTCCGGGCACCTCGCCCGCTGAGACATCCCCCGGCCACCCTCCCCGGCGCGCCGAGAGCCGCGGGACCAGGCCGGTAGGCTCGGACTTTCGGCGAGCTGCATCCACTCACCGACGCACAGCGCCACCGACTGGAGCCCCCCAAATGCCTCTCGTCTACGACTTCGAGCACAAGCACCGCCGTCCGCCCATGGACATGAAGGACCTCTTGGGCGGCAAGGGCGCCAATCTCGCCGAGATGACCTCGGTGTTGCGCCTGCCGGTGCCGCACGGCTTCACGATCACCACCGACGCGTGCCGCGCCTACATGTCGGGCGGGTGGCCGGCGGGGCTCTCCGACCAGGTGACGCGGGCACGCGCCCGGCTCGAGCGGAAGATGGGGAAGCGGCTCGGGGACCCGGGCGACCCGCTCCTGGTGAGCGTGCGCTCGGGGGCCAAGTTCTCGATGCCGGGGATGATGGACACCGTCTTGAACCTGGGTCTCAACGACCAGTCGGTCGACGCCCTGGCCAAGCAGACCGACGACGAGCGCTTCGCGTACGACTCCTATCGCCGGTTCATCGCCATGTACGGCCGCATCGTGCTCGGCATCGACGGCGCCGCATTCGACACGCTGCTCGACGAGGCGAAGGAGCGCTCCGGCGCGTCGTCCGACGCCGGGGTGCCGGTCGTCGAGCTGCGCGCGCTGGTCGAGGCCTACAAGCAGATCGTGCGGCGCGAGACCGGCCAGGAGTTCCCTCAGGATCCCGACGCCCAGCTGCGCGGTGCCATCGAGGCGGTGTTCCGGTCGTGGAACGGCCCCCGTGCCGTGGCGTACCGCGAGCACGAGGGCATCAGCCACGACCTCGGCACGGCGGTGAACGTCCAGGCGATGGTGTTCGGCAACCGCGACGACCGCTCGGGGACGGGCGTGGGCTTCACGCGCGACCCTGCCACCGGGGCCAAGGGCGCGTACGGCGACTTCCTCGTCAACGCGCAGGGCGAGGACGTGGTCGCCGGGATCCGCAACACCGAACCCCTCGCCGCGCTGGAGGCGCGCTTCCCGAAGATCTACGCCGAGCTGCTGGCGGTCTTCGCCCGCCTGGAACGGCACTACCGCGACATGTGCGACACCGAATTCACCATCGAGCAGGGGAAGCTCTGGATGCTCCAGACGCGCGTGGGCAAGCGCACGGGGCGAGCGGCGCTGCGCATGGCCGTGGAGATGACCGAGGACAGGGGGATCCGGATCAGCCGCCCCGAGGCCGTCCGGCGCGTGACGGCCGAGCACCTCGAGCAGGTCCTGCACCCGCAGTTCGCGGGGAGCGGCCACACCATCGTGACGAAGGGCCTCGGCGCATCGCCGGGCGCGGCCGTGGGGCGCGCCTACTTCACCGCCGACGACGCCGCGGCCGCGGCCGGTCGCGGCGAGCGCGCTATCCTCGTGCGCAGCGAGACGTCGCCCGAGGACGTGCACGGCATGCTCGCCTCCCAGGGCATCCTCACGGCGCGCGGCGGGTTGGTCTCGCACGCGGCGGTCGTCGCGCGCGGCTGGGGCAAGCCCGCCGTCGTCGGTGCCGACCAGATCCGCATCAGCGGCTCGTCCTTCCGAGTGGGGTCGACGACGGTGTCCGAAGGCGACTGGCTCTCGATCGACGGTACGACGGGGGAGGTCGTGCAGGGCGAGGTGGCGCTGACGGAGGCCGACCCGCCCGAGGAGTTCGACATCCTGCTGTCGTGGGCCGACGCCATCCGCCGCGGGAACCTGGGCGTGCGCGCCAACGCCGACACCGGCCCCGATGCGGCGAACGCGCGCCGTATGGGTGCCGAGGGCATCGGCCTGTGCCGCACCGAGCACATGTTCATCGCCGAGGACCGCCTGCCCATCGTGCGCCGCATGATCCTGGCGTCGGACCCGGCACAAGAGGACGCCGCGCTCGAGGAGCTGCGCGTGGCTCAGCGCGCCGACTTCGTGGAGATCCTGGAAGCGATGGACGACCTGCCGGTCACGGTCCGGTTGCTCGATCCTCCGCTGCACGAGTTCCTGCCGGACACGTCGGAGCTCGCCATCAAGGACTCGACCGAGGGCTTGTCCGACGAGGAGCGCGCCCTGTACGACGCGGCCAAGCAGTGGCACGAGTTCAACCCGATGCTGGGCGTGCGCGGCGTGCGGCTGGGGGTGATCAAGCCGGGCTTGTACGCCATGCAGGTGCGCGCGTTGGTGGAAGCGGCCATCGACCGGGTCCGGTCCGGTGGACATCCGATCCTGGAGATCATGATCCCGCTCACCGTGACGCGCGAGGAGCTCGCTCTCGCCCGGCAGTGGGTCGAAGAGGCCGTGGTGGAGACCGTGACCGCCAGCGGCGAAGGCGTGCGGGTGGTGAGCTCGGCGGCGTCGTCGGGCCGGCGGTCCACGGGCAGGGCCAACCTTCCGGTGCTCGTCGGCACCATGATCGAAACGCCACGTGCGGCCCTGCGAGCCGACGAGATCGCCGAAGTCGCCGAGTTCTTTTCGTTCGGCACCAACGACCTCACGCAGATGACGTTCGGGTTCAGCCGTGACGACGTCGAGGGCCGCATGATGGCGGCCTATCTCGAGAAGGGCCTGCTCCCGCACAACCCGTTCGAGACCGTCGACGCCGGCGGGGTGGGCGAGCTCGTGGAAACGGCGGTCACCCGGGGGCGGGCGACGCGTCCTGCGCTCAAGATCGGCGTGTGCGGCGAGCACGGCGGCGACCCGG
The DNA here is from genome assembly GCA_035294855.1 of Acidimicrobiales bacterium. GTDB lineage: Bacteria > Actinomycetota > Acidimicrobiia > Acidimicrobiales > UBA8190 > DATGKD01. The sequence continues at coordinate 444 of DATGKD010000085.1, read as the reverse complement.
AGTCCATCGACATCTTCTACCGGGCGGGTTGCGACTACGTGAGTTGCTCGCCGTTCCGAGTGCCCATCGCGCGGCTGTCCGCGGCTCAGGCCGTGCTGGTGCGGGGACCGCGAGGGTCGGCGACCAAGTCGGCGCGCGGGCAGAAGCGTACGGCCGCCACCCGCCCTCCCGCGACTGCCAAGAAGGCACGTTCGGGGTCGACGGCAAAGAAGGCGTCGCGAGCATCGGGGGCCAAGCGGGCGGGACGGGCGTCCGCGGCCAAGAAGACGGGCCGAGTGTCGGCCTCCCGAAGGTCGGGGCCGGGGCGCGGAGCAGGACGGACCCGCAGGACACGGTAGGCAGCGACCCGGCGCGCGCCGGTCTCACGGCCGCCGAGTACGTTCCCGGTCGTGCCCATACCCGACGAGGACGTCGCCCGCGTCCGGGCCGCCACCGACATCGTGG